>PWMU01000060.1 GCA_003558065.1 Opitutia bacterium
ATGGTCATCGCCTCGGCCGCACGGTTGATCGACGTTCGCCAGTTCTGTTTAAGCAGGCAAAGGATGGCTGAAATCAGCGTTCCTGCGTGTCCGATCCCGATCCAGAACACGAAATTAACGATCGCCCAGCCCCAGTTCACGGGATTGTTCAACCCCCACACACCGACACCGGTGGCAATAAGATAAACGGTCCCGACAACCGTAAACAGGGAAACGAAGCCCGAAAGGAAGAAACAGACCCACCACCAGGTCGGCGTCTTTTCCTCGACGATGCCGCAAACCTTTTCGGTGATCCAGTCGAAGCTCCGGTCGTTCTCGACCAGCTTCTTTCGGGGCACGCTCGCGGGCCTGGCCTCTTTGATCAGGCTTTCGTTGACCGATCTTGTATCGTCGAGCGCTATCATTACTCAGCTCCCCCGTTCGGATAATTTCTGGAATAATACTCCTGGGCGCTCATCGGCCGCTGCGCGTAATCGGGCATGTTCGGGTTGGGATTTCGAAGTTTGGCGAGGTAGGTGACGCGGGGACGAGTGTTCAGGTAGCCCAGAACCGCGTAGTCGCGGTCGCGCTCTTTCCACTTGGAGACTTCGCTCTCCGGGTCGGCGATGTTGCCGAACGCGATGGCGTCGGTGGGACACGCCTGCTGACAGGCGGTCTGAATGGTGCCATCCGGCACCTCGACATCGGAGGAAGCTCCGGCGGCGGCCTTCTGATTGATCTTGGCCGCCTCGATCCGCTGGGTACAGAACGTGCATTTTTCCATCACTCCGCGCATGCGCACGCTCACGTCGGGATTTTTCTGCATCTTGTGCAGCTCGTCCATGCCCTTGGGCCCGAGCGGCCCGTGATAGAATTTCCCGATCTCCCGTTCGTTCCAGTCAAAGAAATTGAAGCGCCGAACCTTGTAGGGGCAGTTGTTGGCGCAATAGCGGGTGCCGATGCAGCGGTTGTAGGCCATCACGTTGAGCCCCTCGTCATCGTGCACGGTAGCGTTCACGGGGCAAACGGTCTCGCACGGGGCGTTCTCGCAGTGCTGGCAAAGCATCGGCTGCAGCGAAACCTGAGGATCCTCGGCGATCTCACCGGCGTCGTCCCTGCCGGTGGAGAAATAACGATCGATCCGGATCCAGTGCATTTCACGGCCGCGCAACACCTGGTCCTTTCCGACAATCGGGATATTGTTCTCGCTCTGACAGGCCACCACGCAGGCGTTGCAGCCGATGCATGTGTTCATGTCGATCGCCATCCCCCATTGATGGCGCCCGTCGTATTCCGGGTGCTCATAGAGCGAATACCCGCGCGGGGTTTGCCTGCTGCGCTCGTGCAGCGGCATCTGGCGGGCCTCCGCATCGGGCCCGAGATTGGGCGGGGCGTGCGATTCCATGCCCATCCGGGCGGCAAAGTCCGGGTTCTCGTCGTAATAGTCCTTGTTGGCTTCCCGGATGATGGCCCGCCCCTCCATCGACCAGTGCTCCTGGACGTTGGCGAGCTGCATGGTTTCGTCGCCGACGATAGTGATGGCCACGCCGGTCGCGTAATCGGGGTGATCGGTGGTTTTCAGCGGGTAGGCGTCGAAACCGACGCCCTGGCTGATCCGCCCGTCGAACTCGCGCCCGTAGCCCACCGGGATCACCACGGTATAGTTCGCCAGTCCCGGCTGGACGTGAACCGGTCCTCGAATCTTGCGCCCGTTCAACTCAAGTTCGGCGATCGGGGCCACCTGCCGGCCCAGTTGAATCCGGTTGGGGTTGCGGCGAACGATCCCGACCGGCGGGGATCCCGGCAGGATTCGAAGTTCCTCCGCGAGCCGCGGGCTCACCAGGATGGCGTTATCCCAGGCGATCTTGGTGATGGGATCCGGGCACTCCTGAAGCCAGCCGTTGTTCATGAAACGTCCGTCGTCGGTCCGCGCGTCGCGGATCAGACGAACCTCGAGATTGTCCACCGAAAGGGAGGGAACCGGGAATTCGGCCCCGGCCACGAGCTCCCTCACGTCCTCCTCGGCAAGCTGCCCGTCAACGGCCGGATACCCGCTTTCAGCCAGCAGCCCGTCGTGCAGGAAGCGGCGAAAAACCCGTTCGGCATCGTCGCCGGCCCTCATTCCGGTAACCGTTTCGTAAACGAGCTCGTATGGCTCCTTTTGCTCCCTGCCCAGGATCCGGGCGAGCAACTCGAGCTCGGTCATGCTCGGGAACAGAGGCAGGATCATGGGCTGCACGGGCAGGACGGTACCGTCCGCGGCACGGGCGTCGCCCCAGGACTCGAGATAATGGGGAGCGTTGACGTGGTAATGGGCGATCTTCGAGGTCTCATCCCGGTAATACCCGAAACGGATCACTTCCTCCACTTCGGCCTGGAGCTCCTTCCAATTCAGGTCAGCTGGCGCGTTGAGGGCGGGATTGCCCCCGAGGATAAAAAGTGTCCGCACCCGGCCGTCACGGACGGCCTCGGCCAGCTCGCCGATCGACCGGCCCTGCTTCTCCTCGACCGCCAGAAGATCGACCGTGTTGCCCACCGCATCGAGCGCCTGGTTCAGGAAACAGGCGACGGCCTGGACCTCCTCCGGCAGGTGGGGGCCCGCTATCACCAGGGATTCGCCCCGGTTGGCCGCCAAATCTTTCGCACATTCGTCGATCCAGGCCTCGTCGACCTCCAGGCCGTCGGCGGCGGCTTCGAGCTCGGCAACCAGATCGGCCGCCTGACCCAGCTCGGAGAGAACCCGGGCCGCCAGGCGGAAGGCAAACGCCGGCACCTTCGAAGTGGAAAGGCGCAGGCGGTGATCCGCCATTCCCCCGGTCACGGTGTAACCGCTCTCCACCGAATAGAGCCGGTTCATCGGGTCGCCGGCCTGCTTGACACGGCGCCCGTTGGCGAACGAAAGCGAGTGATAGATATGGCCGTTCCCCTCGTGGATAAAGTCCGAGTCCAGGGCCAGAATCCGCGTGGCTTTGCCCGGGTGGTAATACGGGCGGGCCGGTTCGCCGAGAAGGCGCGTCAGGGCGCTTTCGGCTGCCCCTTCGTCGACCGGCTCGTATTCGGACCAGATCGATTCGGGAAACTTCTTTTTGAGCTCGGCCACCAGCGCGCGACGGGTGGGAGACGCGGAAGCCTCCGCCAGAAACGCGAGCCCCGCGCCGCCGTTCTCCGAGTATTTACCGCCCGTTTCCTCAAGCAGAGAGGCGACGTCTTCGCCGGAAAGGGTCGCCCCTTCCCGGGCGTGACTCCGGGAACGATCCGGGTCGTACAGATTGAGCACCGAAGCCTGCGAAATGAGGTCGGATTTCCCCCCGTGCGGCGTGTAGGTCGGGTTGCCCTCGATCTTGGTCGGGCGCGCCTGATGGGTTTCCACCAACAGGGGAACCGCCGCGTTCCGCAGGGGCATCGACGTGGCGTAATAAAGCGGACGCCCCGGAATAACCTGTTCCGGCTGCTGTGCGTAGGGCAGAATGTGCGATTCAGGCCGGCGGCATCCGGCCATTCCCAGCCCGCCCAGGGCGAAGGAGGCCGCCATGATCTTGATAAAATGACGCCGGTCGACGCCTTCAATGCTCGAGGCGCCCTCGGGAAATTCTCGTTCCAGGTATTCCCGGAAACCGGGGGTGTCGGCGACTTCGTCGAGACTGCGCCAGTATTTCGGACCCGTCAACTCTCCGGATTCGGGCTCGGGATGCTTAACAACTCGCTTCATCGGTGACAGGCAGAACAGCTCAGGGGAGGATTGACGTCCCAGTCGTGGACGAATTCAACGCCCATCTCAACCCGCGCCTCCTCGCTCTCGGGCTGCCAATCCATGTTATAGATTTCTTCCGGCGGCCGAACGTACCTCTCGGGCTCGCGGTGGCACTCCAGGCACCACCCCATGCTGAAGGGCTGGTCGTGGTGAACCACCTCCATCTCGTTGACCTGACCGTGACATTCGTAGCAACTGATCCCCCGGTTCACGTGAACCGAGTGATCGAAATAGGTGAAATCCGGCAACTCATGGACCCGCACCCAGGGAATGGATTCCCCCGACTCATGGCTGGCCCGAACCAGTTCCAGCGCGGCGCTTTCGGACTTGATCTGGTTGTGGCAGTTCATGCAGGTGGAAGTCGGCGGCACCGTCGAGTGCCTGGATTGCTCCACGTGGGAATGACAATACCGGCAGTCAATACCGAGCTGGCCCGAGTGGAGGCTGTGGTCGAAGGCTACCGGCTGGGTCGGAGCGTAACCGACCCGCGTGTATTTCGGCGTGAAATAGTAGGTCACCAGGCCGACCACCGTCCCCCCGAGCACCAACAGAATGATCAGCACTTTCAAGGGAACCGTATTGGACCACTTTGGAAATATCTTGGACATTGAGCTGCGCGGAAAATGAAAGGAACTGACGAAAAAGGAAACTCGGGTCTGAGCAAGTGAAAAATCAGCCGTTCCCCGTTTTTCCCGTTAGGTTTTCAATCGAACCGCGGGAAACGGCTCGAGGCTCCCGTTCGGCCTTGACTCGAGCCCGCTCCGAGGCGCCCGAACGGCGTCGAAACACTCCCCCGAGCCCCCCGCCGGCGACGCAAACAGCGACGGTACTGGAGATCATTCTTCTAAAAAAACTCTTCCGGGAAATGATTTCTTGCACGGCGTATAATTCGAGGATGAAACTTTAGAGCCAAAACAAAGGAAACAGAAAAGGTTTCTCCCTGTGACAATGCAATCCAAAAGAAAAAAAATTCTCGAAAGCCGTTCCCTGCAAATCTCTTGAGTTACTGAAACAGCGGTCCGCCACCCGCAGCGTCTCCACCGCCGCCAAACCATGCTCCAATCCAGAATCGAAATACGGGTCCGCTACGCCGAGACCGACATGATGGGAATCGCCTACCACGGCAACTACGTAACGTGGTTTGAGATGGCACGTGTTCATATGATGGACGAATTCGGCTACCCGTACCGCGAGATGGAGAACGACGGCTACCGGCTCCCCGTGCTGGAAATCGGCGCCCGCTTCAAGCGATCGGTCACTTTTGACGACCGGGTCGCCGTCGAAGCCATCCTGAGAGAAAAACCAGGCCTGCGCTTCCGCATTGACTACCGGCTCTCCTGCAACAACCGCGCCGCGGCCGAAGGCTTCACCCGTCATGCTTTCCTCAACCACGCCGGCCGGCCCGTCCGTCCGCCGAAGCGATTTCTCGAAGGCATGGAGGCGCTGTTCGGGTGAACCGGGTTACGGATTTCTTTTCATTTTTACCTTTCTCTCTTCATCGGTTATGCCCTATCGTGGTGCGCCATGGCCCGCCTGGAGGACATCACCGCCTATTGCGACGAACGGACCCGCCGCCGGGAAATCACGGATTTTCCCGGCGCTCACAACGGCCTGCAGTTCGGCAACCGCGGCGCCGTGTCCAAAATCGGCGCAGCCGTGGACGCCGGACTGCTCCCCTTCCGTGAAGCGGCCGCGAGGGGGATCCAATTCCTGATCGTGCATCACGGGATGTTCTGGACCCCCCTGGCCCCGGTAACCGGTCCGCGGTTTGAAAAGGTGCGCGTGCTTCTCGAAGCCGACTGTGCCGTCTACGGTTCGCACCTTCCTCTCGACCTGCATCCCGAAATCGGGAATAATGTTCTGGTGGCCCGCCAGATCGGCCTTGAAGTCGAAGGCAGCTTCCTTGAGTACGAGGGGAATCCCGTCGCCAAGATCGCCCGGGCCGGCTACTCGCGTGCCGAACTGAAGGAGCGCCTTCGCGAGCACTACCCGGATACTGTGACCGCTATCGAATGCGGCCCCGAGAGGGTTGAAAGGGTTGCCATTCTCACGGGCAGCGGCTCCTCGGCCGTCGACCATCTCAGGGCCGCGGGAGTGGACACGTTGATCACGGGCGAACTGAAGCAGAACATTTTCAACCAGGCCCAGGAAGAAGGGTTGAACCTGTACTGTTGCGGGCATTACGCTACAGAAACGCACGGAGTACGGGCTCTGGCGGAAGAAACGGCCGCAAAATTCGGCCTCGCGTGGGAATTCATCAAAATCGATTGCCCCCTCTGAGAAAAGTTGAGAAATCCCTTCGTCCGTGTTTTCGTGCTCCCTTTGAAAACGGGATCCGCCCGGGTTTCCAAGAGCCATTCACACAACCATGAAAGAAATCGTCATCATCAACGGCCCCAATCTCAACCGCCTGGGGAAGCGCGAACCCGAAATTTACGGGAGCGAAACGCTGGATGATCTCGAAAAACAACTCCGGGATCACGCGAACGGCCGGGAAATTGAGCTGGATTTTTTCCAGTCCAACAGCGAGGGCGAGATCATCGACCGGATCGCCGAGGCTTCCGATCAAGGCGTCTCCGGAATGATCATCAATCCGGGCGCCTTCACCCATACGAGCATCGCCCTCTACGACGCCCTCGCCGGCGCCGGACTCCCCTGCGTCGAAGTACACCTTTCCAATATTTACCGTCGCGAGTCCTTTCGGCAAAAATCCTTCACCGCCGCCGCCTGTGACGGCGTGATCAGCGGACTCGGCTTCTACGGCTATATCGCCGCATTCGACTATCTCCTCAGCGGCAGTGCGCGACGCTCCCGGTAGCCCGCGGCATCTTCTGAAATCCATGAGTTCCGGCGAAGAGATGCAAGCCCGATGGTTCGTTTGTCACACCAAGCCCAGGTGTGAAAAGCGATTCGCCGACCTGCTCGCCGACCACGCCCTCGAGCACTACCTGCCCCTGTACCAGAGTCGCCACTTTTACCA
>PWMU01000019.1 GCA_003558065.1 Opitutia bacterium
CCGAGTACGTGCGTAAGAATTTCGACAAGAATATAGCAGACCCGTTGCTCTATCATCTGACCCTCAACACAGGCTTGCACTCCGAAGACGAAGCGGTGCGAATCATTGGCGAAGCCGTCCTCCAGCACGCGCAGTCGCTCGCAAAATAACCTGCGTTCGAGACCGCGATGGTTTAAGGGTCCTCTCCGCGGCAAGCGGTTGGAGGAACCTGGATTCAACTGTAATTCGCCGGAATAAAATCGCTCACCGAACCTCCCACCACTATGAACACTATCATCAAACTTCTCATCCTTCCCGCCGCTCTGTTCACACTGACAGCCTGCGGGTACGTTTCCGATTCAATGGCCGAAAGCGGCAATGACAACGCTTCGGAGGCCGGCGAAGCCAAAGTCGACTGGCTAACCGATTACGAGAAAGCGGTGGAAAAGAGCCGTGAGGAAGGCCGGCCGATCCTGATGAATTTCACCGGTTCCGACTGGTGCCCGCCGTGCATCCAAATGAAGAACGACGTGCTCACAAAGGACGAGTTCCTTGAGTATGCCGAGGAAAACCTGGTCCTCCTGGAACTCGACTTTCCGCGTCAAACCCCTCAGGACCCGGAGATCGAACGGCAAAATCAGCAGCTTGCCCAGAAATTCGAAATCGGAGGATTTCCAACCTTTGTGGTGGTCGATGACGAAGGCGAAGAGCTTCGGCGTACGGTCGGCTACATGCGGGGCGGACCCGGTCAATTTGTCTCCTGGATCGACGGGTGACTCGTGGCCTTTACCGGCCCCGTCATCCGCACGCCGGATGGCGGGGCCTCGAGACCGGTAACGGGGCCCTTCCCTCCGCAACCGATACGGTCCCCTGTTCCCGTCCTTGACACCGGGTCCGTGTGCCGCGAATTTCGTTTTACCGATGACTCCCCAGGAAATTCAGAATCTGGTCGAAGAGGCCACCTTTGACTACACGATGGGTGACAACGTCAGCGCTCTGAAGAAGACGGACGAAGCGCTGGCACTCGACCCGGAATGTTTCGAAGCCTGGCACGCCAAGACCGAGATCCATTTCAGCATAAGGGAATTCGACCGGGCGCGGGAAGCGGCTGAGAAGGCTCTTCAACTGCGGCCGGACGACGTCCACATCCACACCAGCCTCTCCCGAATTCACATGGAACTGGGGGACAAGGCGACGGCGGAGAAACACGGCGCCCAGGCGCGGATGCTGGGATGGAAAAGCGAGTTGCAGAGTGACGACTCGGAGACGAATTGACCGTATTGACAACACGGGGCAAACGCTCAATCCTCCAACCTCAAATGGAGAAATCCGAATACGTTCTGGACTTTGAAAAGCCGCTGCGCGATCTGGACAAGCAGCTCGCTCAGCTGACGAAACTGTCCGTCGAGAACAAGGTGGATGTCTCGGAGGAAATCGCGGCGATCGAGAAGAAGATCGAGGCAACGAAACGCAGCCTTTACTCCAACCTCAATGCCTGGCAGAAAGTCCAGATTGCCCGGCACCCCAAGCGCCCCTACTCGCTCGACTACATCGGGGAGATTTTCGACGATTTCGAGGAGCTCCACGGAGACCGCATTTACGGGGACGACCACGCTATCATCGGGGGCACCGCGTTTCTCGCAGGGGAAGCGGTGATGATCATCGGCCAGCAGAAAGGACGCGACACCAAGGAAAACCTCAAGCGCAATTTCGGCTGTCCCCACCCCGAAGGTTACCGTAAAGCACTCCGGCTCATGAAGATGGCGGAACGCTTTGGGCTTCCCGTCATCACCCTGATCGACACCCCGGGTGCGTTTCCCGGGATCGCCTCCGAAGAGCGCCACGTGGCGGAGGCCATCGCAGTGAATATCCGCGAAATGAGCGTCCTTGAGGTGCCGATTGTCTCGGTTATCCTGGGCGAGGGCGGCTCCGGAGGCGCGCTGGGAATCGGTGTCGCCGATCGCGTGCTGATTTTTGAAAACGCTTATTATTCAGTCATTTCTCCCGAAGGGTGCGCCGCGATTCTCTGGAAGGACCGGGCCAATTCGCCCGAGGCGGCTGAAGCCCTGAAACTCGACGCCCACCACCTCCTGGAGCTCGAAATCGTCGATGAAGTTCTGGAAGAACCGTTCGGCGGCGCCCATAACGATCCGCAAAAATGTTTTTCCGTCCTGAGAGCCGCTCTCAGGCAACACTTTTCAGGCTTGAAAAAAGTTTCCGCCGATAAATTGCTCAATGGCCGCTATGAGAAATTCAGGAAAATGGGCGTTTACGCGGAAGAAGCGGAACCCCGGCAGCCCGCACCGGAAACCACCGGATCCCGAACGCAGCAGTCCTAGGAGTTTGTCGCCCAAGCCCGACAGACTCCTGGGCCGGTATAAGGCCTCCTGACATCCAACCCGTCGCCCCAGTGCAATCCGGCGTGCATGACAATCGCAAAGGAGCCGGCCGTAACCGCCGGCCGCCGCCCCCCCTCCCGTGATCCTTGCCCCTCCCCCTCCCCTCCTTGCTCGATGGAACTGACTCCGGAAATCATCACCATCTACGTCCTCCTGGTCCTCACCCTGGCCAGCTTTGCCTGGGAGAAGATCCCCCCGGACATGACCGCGATGACGCTGTTCGCCGTCCTCCTGGTCACTGGCCTGCTTCCGCATGACCGCGCGTGGGATGTTTTCGCCAATCCCGCGCCCATCACCGTCGGCGCGATGTTCATTCTCAGCGCGGCCCTGGGAAAATGCGGGGTGATCGAAAGCATGGCCGGCGCCATGCAGGGCCTAACCCGGCTCGGGTACACCTGGTTCGTCTTTATCATGCTGCTGGCAGTGGCCTCTATTTCAGCCTTTATCAACAACACCCCGGTCGTCGTCGTTTTCATGCCTGTCGTGTTGAGCCTGGCGAAAAAACTCGACGTCCCGGCCTCCAAGCTGCTGATTCCCCTCTCCTACGCCTCCATATTCGGCGGCACCTGCACCCTGATCGGCACCAGCACCAACATCCTGGTCAGCGGCATCGGCCAGTCGCGGGGTCTCGAACCCTTCGGCATGTTCGAAATCGGCAAGGTCGGGCTGCCCATCCTTTTTATAGGAATCCTCTACATACTCTTCTTCGGCCGCCGCCTGCTCCCGGTCCGCGAAACCCTGACGTCGATCCTGTCCGAAGACGAACGCCGTGAATACATAACCGAGGCCTTCGTGCAGCACGATTCTCCCCTCGCGGGAAAAACCGTGGAAGACTCCAACCTGATGAAGGCCAGGGGCATCCGGGTGATGGAAATCGTTCGCAGCGGCGTCGCCCTTCCCGGCGACCTCAAAAAAGCGCGCCTGGAAACCAGTGACCGACTCGTCCTCGCATGCCGCCCTTCCGGGATCGCCCACGCCCGCAGCGTCGAAGGCATCGACTTTGTCGCCGAATCCGGTCTCGGCCTCGAACAGATCGCCGCCCACGAGGGGTCTCTCGTCGAAGGCGTCATCGGAGTCAATTCGGCCCTCATCGGCAAAACAATCCGCGAGATCAACTTCCGTCAGCGCTACCGTGTGATCATTCTCGCTATCCACCGTCGTGGAAAGAATGTGCGGGAGAAAATCGAATCCCTCCGCCTCGAATTCGGCGATACGCTCCTGATGCTCGGCACCGACCGAGCCATCAACAACCTGCGGGAGAGCGAAGACATCATGCTGATCGACCGTCCCCCGGTTCCCGCCCAGAACATGCGGCGAAAGATTCCGATCGTTCTGGCAACCATCGCCGGAGTCGTTATCACCGCCAGCACGGGTATGCTTCCGATCGAGGTTGCCGCCGTCGCCGGCGTTGTGATTATTTTCCTGACCGGCTGCCTCAAACCGGGTGAGGGTTACGCCTCGATTCAATGGAACCTGTTGTTCATCATATTCGGCATGCTCGGCATGGGCCTGGCCATGGAGGAAACCGGAGCCGCCCGCTACCTGGCCATCAGTATCACCGCATTGGTCCAGTATCACGTTCCCGAAGCGACCCAACCCATCTTCATGCTCGCCTGCGTTTATCTCATCACCACCTTCCTGACCGAGATCCTGTCCAATAATGCTGCGGCAGTGCTGGTTGCGGTCCTCTCGTTCAGTATCGCCGCGACCCTGGAAGTGGATCCCCGTCCCTTCCTCATCGCCGTCGCCATCGCCGCCTCCGCAAGTTTCGCCACTCCCATCGGTTACCAGACCAATACCTACGTGTATGGAGTGGGCGGATACCGATTCACCGACTTCGTCAAATTCGGCGTCCCCTTGAACGCCCTCTATTTCATCGGAGCCATGGTGTTTATACCGATATTCTGGAAATTCTAATCCCCGTGTCCGCGCCCGAATCACGCGAGCCGTCAACTCACCGAAACGTCAACGCGTCGCCGCGCTCGAGCAGTTCCGCAACCCGGCGGGCATAACGCCAGACCTCGGGATCGGTATTCTCCAGGATAACTTCACTGTCTTCCAGGGCCAGGGCGACCGCTTGGGGAAAGTCCATGTATCGGAGAACCTGCAACAACTCCGTTCCCTCGTGATGGGAAGTCGGGGTATCGTAGAGAAAAACACGATCGACTTCGCGGTCCAGAAGCGCGGCGTATAAAGCGACTCCGGCCATCTCGCGCTCTCCCCGAAGCGTCAGTTCGGCATTCCCGATATCCTCGGTGGCTCGCAGCATTTCCAGCGCTCGCAAAACGTCCAAGACCCGCTGGCCATCCAATGTTTGGCCGATAATGGGAAAGCTGCGGCGAAGGTGAGTGGCCTCCCTACTGTCGGGTTCGGCCCAGGCGTGTGGACCGATGCCTCGCGGCGCCAGGACCGCGAAAGCCAGGTTCCCCTCCTCCAGCAACCGACGGCCAGTGGTAAAGGCCTCTTCATCGGTGGTTACATCCGGATGGGCGGGTAATTCTTCCCCGAATACGTCCCCAGCAGACTTCATAAATTCACGCCATCCGGCTTCGTCGGAGACGTTCAGAATGAGCCGCTGAGGATTCGATCCGGATGCACGCGCCAGGTAGAGTCGCAACTCCACATGTGACTCCACCGTAAAATCCCACGCCTCCAAATGCACGCCTTCCCGCTCGACCGCAAACGCACGGGATACACCCGGATCAACCGGATGTTCGGGCCAATTCCGGAAAACGGTCTCACGCAAAGCGTCCCGAAACGAATCACGCTGTCGACTCCAGTCCTCCCGGTCCCCCGGTGTCTCGTGCTCAGCCGCAGGAACGAAAGTTTCGTCGATTCGCGTTACGATCTCGTCCTCCGGCAACTCATCGAACACCCGCAACTCGGCGGTATCAAAAAACGAGACCGCCGGCCGTTCGATCAGGGAATCGTCTCCCTTGAGGTGGCGATTAAACCAGTCGAAAACAGGTACCCGCAGGGACTGGGTGTCGCCGTGCCCGCCCGGAACAATGGTCAGGGCGAGGTCTTCTTCGGCACCGATCCGGCGGTAAACATCGGCCGTTTCCGCGTGGACCCGCTGCACCCCGTCGAGGGGAAAGATGGCGTCGCGATCGGTATTGGCGATCATGAGGGGCCTCGGAGCGATCAGGCTGACGATTTTCGCGTAATCAAACCGGTAAACGTTGGTGAAGTAGTTGCAGTCGCAGTGCCGAGGCGTGAGGTGGTCGACCACATGATTGCGGATATCAGTGATCCCGGCCACCGGCGCCGCCACCGCGACCCGCTCGTCGAGCGCCGCGAGGAACAGCGTGCCGATCCCGCCTCCGGAACGTCCCGTGACGCCGATCCGGTCCGCGTCCACCTCTGCCCGGGTCTCCAGGTAATCGATCGCCCGCATGGCGTTGAAAGCCTCGACTCCGGCCACACTGTAGCCGCGGCTGTTCCACCACCACATCCCCTGCCGGTGTGTGCCGTGGTGCAGCCCCTCGATTTCTCCGAGCTGGATGGTGTCCACCACCATGGCGACGTACCCGTGACGGGCGAACCACGCCGGGTGGCGCTGGTAGGCGGTTTTATTGCCGAAACTGACTCCGTCCGAGACGCGGCGGGCGTGCCCGCAAAGGTAGAGGATCGTCGGCGCCGGTTCCTCGAGATCCTTCGGGATGTACAGGTTCGCCGTCACGTACAGTCCCGGCTCGGCCTGAAAATGGAGCTTTTCCACCGTGAACTCGTCGTGTTCGAGTGTGCCGGTGATTTCCGCGTTCAACGGTGAATCGCCACCGCCGGAAGGCATGCCCAGCATATCGGCAAGTTGCCGGCGGTACCGTTCGCGCTGCTCCGGCCAATCCTCGACCGAAGAAATCTCGATGGCCGAAGCCTCGGAAAGCCGGTTCACCTGGTCCTCAAAATACGCCTGCAGGGCGGCCCGGTTATCCGCCATCACGGCATCCTTATCCTCCGCCGACGCCAGCGCGATCATCCCTGGGCCCGCCGCGACCAACGCCGCAATTCCAATCCACTTCAATCTGGTGTTTTTCATAAATTGTCCGCCTTCAATGGCAGCGTACGGCCGGCAACCCCGGTTTTTTCCATCCCAGGTACCCGCCTTCGCGAACGGTACGCAAACGCATACCGGGAACAACGGGAATACGGGCATCGCGGGATATTCATTTCGGCCCTCATTATCTCCCCAATACCCTCGCCCGCAACCCGGAAATCGAACGGTCCGTTTTCCTCCTCCAGGTTACCCCCTTTCCCGGTCAATCGCCTCGC
>PWMU01000112.1 GCA_003558065.1 Opitutia bacterium
CGTGGGCGGGCCGCCCGAGCTGCGCGAGATGCAGGACGGGCGGAAGATCGCCTGCGTGCGGGCGGAGGAAATCCAGGAGGAGAAAAGCAACGCCCCGGTAAGCGACGACCCGAAAAAGACGGGAGGACCGGACCTATGAGCGAATCCGCCAACCAGAAAGAATCGGGGCAGAACCCGATCCTGAGCGTGCGCAACCTGTGCAAGCATTTTCCCATTCGCAGCAAAGGCTTCTTTTCGCGGCAGGTGGGGACGGTCAAGGCCGTCGACCAGATGAACTTCGACCTGATGCCGGGCGAAACCCTCGGCCTGGTCGGGGAGAGCGGCTCGGGCAAAACCACCGCCGCCCGGGCCATTCTCCGCGCCTTTGAACCGACCAGCGGTCAGGTCCTGTTCCGCACCAACGGCCGGACGCAGGACCTGGCCACCCTCAAGGAGCGTGAGTTGAAACCGCTGCGCCAGCAGATGCAGATGATCTTCCAGGATCCGTTTTCCTCGCTGAACCCGCGCATGACGGTCGGGGACATCGTCGGGGAACCCCTCCTGATTCACCGGTTGGCCGAAGGGAAGGAATTGCGGCGCCGTGTCGAGGAAGCCCTGGTCCGGGTCGGACTCAAGGCCGAGCACCGGGTCCGGTACCCGCACGCTTTCAGCGGCGGCCAGCGGCAGCGCATCGGGATAGCGCGGGCGCTGATCATGAACCCGGCGCTGATTGTCGCCGACGAAGCCGTCTCGGCGCTCGACGTTTCGGTGCAGGCGCAGGTGATCAACCTGCTGGAGGACATCCAGGAAGAGTACAAACTCACCTATATTTTCGTCGCCCACGACCTGAGTGTCATCCGCCACATCTGCGACCGGGTCGCCGTCATGTACGGCGGGAAGATCGTCGAACTGGCCGAGACCGAGGCGCTGTTTGAACATCCGCGACACCCCTACACGCGGGCCCTGATTTCGGCGATCCCGTTTCCGGATCCCGACGTTCCGCTCCAGTTCGAGATCAGCGGAGAAGCGGCCGACCCGGCCGATCTGCCCGCCGGGTGCAGCTTTCATCCGCGCTGTCCTCACGCCAAGACCGGCGTTTGCGACGTCCTCAACCAACCGCCCGACCTGCGCGAGATTCAACCGGGCCGCTGGGCGGCCTGCACACGAATCGAAGAAATCGAGGAAGAATCCGAACGGCCGCAAAAGGATGACTGAGGGACCGGGTCCCTCGATCGGCAACCAACACGCAACAACGGATTTCAGTATGAAGTCATTAACCTTCCGCAACCAAGACGTGATGCCCGCACTGGGGTTGGGGACCTGGAAATCCGCTCCCGGCGAGGTCGGCGCGGCCGTCCGCGAAGCGATCCGCATCGGCTACCGTCACATCGACTGCGCCGCCATCTACGGCAACGAGGCGGAGATCGGCGCGGCGCTCCGGGCCGTTTTCGACGAGGGCGAGGTTCGGCGCGAGGACCTCTGGATCACTTCGAAGCTCTGGAACAACGCCCACAAGCGGCAGGACGTCGAACCCGCCCTCCGGCAGACGCTCGCGGACCTGCAACTCGAGTACCTCGACCTCTACCTGATCCACTGGCCGATCGCGCTGAAGCCCGATGCCGATTTTCCGGAAAGCGGGGAGGATTTTCTGAGCTGGGATGAAGCGCCACTGACCGATACCTGGGCGGCGATGGAAGCCTGCGTAAGCAAGGGGCTTGCCCGGCATGTCGGCGTCTCCAACTTTTCCCGGAGCAATCTGGACCGGTTGAGCGAGGGCGCCTCCATCACACCCGAGGTGAACCAGATCGAGCTTCACCCGTTGCTCCAGCAGAATGATTTCGTGGCCGAATGCCGGGAGAATGGCATCCACATCACCGCCTACTCGCCGCTCGGCTCGCGGGACCGTCCCCAGAGACTCGTGCGCGACGACGATCCCGTTCTCCTGGAGAACCCGGTGATCGGCCGGATCGCGGAAAAGCACGGGGCCCCGCCCGCTCAGGTTCTGATCGCCTGGGCGATCGGGCGCGGAACCGCGGTGATCCCGAAATCGGTCAATCCGAAACGCCTCAGGGAGAATTTCGCGGCGCTGCAACTCGGGCTGGACCCGTCCGATCTCGATGCCATTGCCGGGCTCGACAAACATTTTCGTTTCGTCGACGGCGCGGTCTGGACGATGGAAGGCTCCCCCTACTCCCTGACCGATCTTTGGGATGACTGAATGGCGACCGCCTGCCGGTTGCCCGAAGGAACCGCCTCAAACGGTTTCCCCGCTTCACACCAGTTCGTGCAGATGCCGGGCGTCGGGTTTCAGTGATACGAGGTCGAGAATAGCCACTGGCTGATTCGAGGTCATCGAATGGTTCGCGGCGACCCCGACGAGCACGGAGGCGGCACCCTGCTCGTGACCGGCGTCTCGTTTTAGGGGATCCGGAGCCGCATCGGGATCGAAGATCCGCCGCTGCAGAAGCGGGTCTCCCCCGCCGTGGCCTCCATCCGCAACGGGGATCTCCACCCGGTGGCTTTTCTCGAAATGGGGTGTGATCGTCAGTTCCTCACAACGGGCCTCCCCGGCTTGTTCTCTCGCCAGTTCCCGGTCGCTCTGTCCCGAGATGATATGCGAGGCATGCCTCTCGAGGTAGTCGATCCGGCCGCGGTCCCCGTTAAAACTGACCCGAAACCCCTCGACCGGGCAAAAGGCGTTCAGGGAATAGGTCAGCGTTGCGCCGGTGCGGTATTTGACCAGGACGCTCATGCTGTCTTCTATATCGATTCCTTCGCGAAAAACATTCTCGTCGCGAATGTAGCCGCTGTCCTTTTCGGCATCGTAGTAGAGTTTCTTCAGGTTTCCCTTCGTGATATCGAGACGGAACGGATCGTTTACGTCCCCGGGAACCCCGGCGTAACGCGGGTAACGTGTGAGGGCCTCATCGCCACGGGCGATCGCGTTGTCTTTTCCGTAAAAGACCAGATCCCCATAGGAAAAGACCTGCCGCGGGATGGCGTCAATCCACCAGTTCACGAGGTCGAAGTGGTGGGTGGCCTTGTGCACGAGGAGTCCGCCTGACAAGTTTTTGTAACTGTGCCAGCGCCGAAAATAGTCCGCTCCGTGAGAGGTGTTGAGCATGTATTCCATGGCGACGCTCCTGACGGTGCCTATGACTCCGGAGGCGATGCTTTCGCGCACCCTGCTCGCTCCGGGTGCCCAACGGTAATTGAAGGCCACCCGAACCTTCCGCCCGGTCCGCTCCACCGCTTCGAGGATGGCCCGGCACTTCGTCTCGTCGACGGTCATGGGTTTTTCGGTCACCACATCGCACCCGAACTCGACCGCCTTGATGATGTATTCGTGATGAAAGGCATCCACGGTGCAGACAAAGACCACGTCGGGCCGCGTCTCCCCGAGCATCCGTTCGAACTTCGAAGCGGGAAAGAGCGGGAGATCCCGGCAGCCGTACTCCTCGACCAGGCGGTTCCTGTGGACGTTCAACCGGGTCTCGCTGACATCGCAGAGACCGACCAGTTCCCCGTGACGGGAATAATCCCTGACGAGCGGATCGATAAACATGGGTAGGCGCCCGCCGGTGCCGACGGCCGCATAGCGTTTCTTTTCCTGGGTGGTAATCATTGCTCGGGTTCCGGAAGGGTTCTCCTCGACGCTGCAAACGCAACATCCTGCGTCCTCTCAGTGCATCCCTACCGCCCGGAGTTGGAAAGCAAAAAGGTCTCCCCGCTGGTGTTTATACTCTTCCCGCTTTGGCCGCGATCCCTTTCACTCCTCAAGGACCGGACGGCTGTGTTTTGGAAGGTATTCCCAATTCGGTTGGATGACCTTCAAAGCGTTGCCGGCCAGCACCTGCTTTTTCGCTTCGACTCCGAGACGGGAGAACACGACCCAGCCGAGTTGTTGCCGGGGGTCCCGCATCGGAAGGTCGCTGCCGTACAGAACGCGGTCCGCCCCGGCGTGCTCGACCAAATAATCGACGATTCCGAGCGGCACAGGCGTCAGGGTGATCTCCGCGTAGACATTGGGATGCTTCTTGATTGTCTCGATCGCCTGATCGGCGGTGTGGAAATCGCTCCCGCAATGAGCCACGACCCAGCGAACATTCGGGTATTTCGCCGCAAGCGTCGAAACTTCGAGAAAATCCTTCCGCGTCCGGTGGATCAGGGCATAGAAACCGCGCCGGTTGCCAAACTCCCACCAGGGATGATAAGCCGGATCGTGATACTCCACCCCGTAGCGCAAGTACGGCTTCATGCCGATGAACCGCCGGTCCTCGTAAAGCTCGCGAATCAGGCGCGTCATTTCCTCCCGGCTGTAATGCACCGGGTCGAATGTCCCCAATCCCCAATACCCGGCCGGCGCGGCATCGAGGGCGCGCCGGGTGCATTCGTTGCCGGCCCGCGAATCGCAGCTCACCGTCCCGTTCCAGCTCATAAAGCCGCCCCCCCGGCAACCGAGACGTTTCAACAAGGAAAAGACGCCCGCCGGGCCGCCGCGATCCATCCTGTAGTGTTCGCCCGCACCGTTCATTCCCTCCTGCAGGATGTGCATATGCATGTCGATCAGCGGAACAGGAAGGGGCTCGCCCTTCCGGGCGGCCGTCATAATGCCATCCTCATCCCGGTTGACCCGCACCCTTCCCGGCGTCTGCCCCTTGAGCAGTCGCGTCAGGTTGCCGCCGGCCGCCTTGGCTTTCACCCCGGGTAAAACAGCCGCGTAGTCGATGTAGCAGCGATGCGCCCCCATCGACATCACTGGAGCATGGCTCGCAAAAACCAGCCGGTCCTCCAGGCCGGTCTCCGCCAGGTGCTCGATACCGTAGTGAATTTGAAACTTTTCGAAGGACAGGTGCAGCCGGGGGTGCTTGTTCAACAGCGGCAGCACCTGCCGCTGCTCCGACCAGACCGCACCGGTCAACAGGACGGGAAGCTGTGGATTGGCGTCAAGAAACGCGTCCAGCTCCTGATAGTGAACGAACTCGGAACGGTTCACCAGTGTCAGGATCCGGTTGCCGGCGAGCCATTCCAGAAGCTCGCGGCTGTGATCCGCCATCCAGTCCCAGGCATTGCCCCTCGGCGCGAGGGTCACGGCCCGAACATCGTTGTCGCGCATTTGACGGCCCAAAATCTCAGGCGGCGGAAACTCCCCGGTAACAGGCGGCATCACATTCCAGATCGGGTGCAGGTACCCGTAGGGCCGGATCGCCTCGGACAGGGCCAGATTGCCGAACTGGGGATCGTAGGCTATCGATTGGGTGGACGCCACCAGCGCTCCCGAGATGGAGCAATGATCCATCTCCGCAAGCAGGTGCTCCAGAGTCCAGGCCTCCGCCGAATGCTTCATGCGGCGCGGACCGATCCGGGTAAAAGCGTCAAAAAACGGTATTTCTGAATCTGTGGTCATTCCCCGGAGTCTACCTGGATCAGCACAACCTCGGCCGGGTCGTCACCCGGCGAATCGTACAGGCACAGGTCGTGGATCCCCTTCCCGCGCGCCGGGCTTCGGGTGGCTGAGGGACTTGGCAGGCCGCGACCCGATTCGCTTGCCTGGTGTCTTCCGGATAGGAGCAAAGCACCACCTTTCTACGACAAATGGGAACAAACTCGCCTTTGCCCGCGACACCCGGAGTACTTCAGCGGGCGTTATCACCCGAAAAGAACACCGAGTTCGGAGCTTCGGATCTTGACGGAATCTCATCCCGGGAAAGGCGCTCGACGTGACCGTCGAAAAAGAGAAAATTCGCGGAATTGTTGTGGGGAACCACACCGAAACGGCTGAAATAATACGCTCCCGTCGAATACCAATAGTAGGATTCAAGGATGGCCACGGTCACCGAGGGCGCGTACATCGTGTCGACGGGAATATCAACACGCGCCGAGCCCCCTGGGGCCGCCTGGGTGTTAATGGCATAGGCATACCGGGCGGATCCGAAGGATTCGGAGCTGCCGCTCACGAAAAGGTTACTGGGCGCCGATGCGGCTTCGGGGTAAGCCGAGTAACGAGTCGGACAATGAAAAACATTCTCAACCCCGCTGTTCATCGTCACCGTATTGTGGGGCGCATTCAGAGACTCCAGGGAATCGTAAATGTACGGCCACAAAACGTAGAAATACGTACTGGCGAGGCTGGTGGCACCTGAACCTCCTGTCTGCTCGTGACGCGCGTCATCCCGCCCGGGAGGCGCATAGCCGTTGTTATCGTTCACATACATGGCCAACGCCTGCCCGATCTGACGCATATTCGAAGTACACTGCGATGCTCGGGCGCTCTCCCTGACCGCCGATACAGTCGGGATGAGGATCGCGGCGAGGATACCGATGATCGCGATCACCGTCAGGAGCTCGATGAGCGTAAAGGCCCGTTTCGACGAGGCCCGGCCGTAAAAAGCGGCGGAAGTACGGGATGAAGTCATTGGAAAATCAGAGTTGATATTAGATGGTTGGCAGGATGGCGGCTGGAGACCTTTATTCAAACACGACACGATTTCCGGCAAAGCTTCGGAAAGAATGGATCACTTGTCACGCTACTGTCAATGTACATTTTAATCTATTTTTATTACACTTGAAATCCC
>PWMU01000143.1 GCA_003558065.1 Opitutia bacterium
CTACGAAAAGGACCGGCGTGAGATCCGAGACCGATTTGCGCGGCGCTTGCGGCCCAATGGAACCGTTCGATCAGCCGGAAACCTCCAAATAAGTTACAGACCGCTTGGCGGGCTACACTAGCCGGCTTCTCAAGAGATAGCAGGAAGGGGCGGCTTGCCGCTTTATTTGGAGGCTGAAGAGGTGGCGGCCGGTTGCGGCCCCCGGCCTCCGGGCGAGTGCGGCACGTCGATGCGGCCGGGCAAAAACCCGCCAGGATCCTACGACCAGAATCGGTGTTTCTCTCCGGGCTTGGGGAGCTGACAGGTCTCGTAGCGGCCGAACCAGGCATACCGGTTCCGGGCGATCCAATCGTAAACGGCATCGCGCAGGGGAGCGGGAACCAGGCGGGCCCATCCCAGGAGGCGCCATCGCCCGCCAATATCGCCGAGAATTTCCAAAATCGCCCGCGAGCGGAAAAACAGCTCTTCATCCGGGGAACCGAACCCTCGGACGTACACGAGGCTCTTGAGCCCGGGGTCTTTTCCCGGATAGCGCTCCCAAAGGGCCTTGGCGGTCGTTCCCTGCAGGGGGGCGAACCGGAGGATCCCCCGCCGGTCCTTTCCCATCAGGAACTGAACGGTTCGGTTGCACAGCGCGCACACGCCGTCGTACAGGACGAGCCCTCCTTTTACGTCTTTCGCCATGATCATCCCCGGGAGGTCGCTTCCAAAGCCTTGTTGAGGAGGCGCCCCGCCTCCTCCGGCAGACATTCCACCAGCCGAAGCGCCTCCCGGTGCCCGCGGGGCGACATCTTCGCCCAGGTTTTCCGCAGTATCATCAACAGCTTCTCTTCCGCGTGCTTACGGGAGAATTCCGTGAATTCATTTTCCAGAAAAACCAGGCAGATCACATCCTCCAGGGTCTGGGCCTCCGGATCGGTCTTGAGGTTTTTCTTGAGCAACAGATCCCCGACGCGCTCGATTACGGTCTCGTCGTAATCGCACCGGCGAAGCGTCTGGCCCGCCTCGTCTGCATGAAAGCGCGCGAGATCCTCTCGCCATTTCCGATAGCCCGCTCTGCCCTCGGGATAATCCGTCCTCGGAATGGTCCAGCGCCGGAGGTGCTGGCAGCGTGCCGCGAGCTTCAAGGGTTCGCCGGCCTGCGGTTCCAACCGGTTCAGCCAGTGACTCATTCGCCGGTGATAATACAGCGACCACGGCACCTCCCGACCCTCGACCACGATTGTACGAGGGTCTTCGCGGTGCGCTTCGTCAAAGAGGCGAAACGCGGTTTCGAGCCGGGCCGTTTCCATGTTTTTAACGCGCTGAAAACAAAACACATACTGGGCGCGGAAGCGCCCCCAAGTCGACCGGATTCCAGAGGGCGCCGCCGCCCTCCCCCGGGTTCGGCCGTTCAAATCTCCACCTGCACCCGGTCGCCGGATACGACCACCTTATAGGTTTTTACCCCTTCGACCGCGGGGGGACACTCCGCCGCACCCGTCTTCAGGTCGAACTCCGCCTGGTGCCAGGGACAAATCACCTTGTCATCCACGACTTCCCCCTCATGCAACGGGGCTTCCTCGTGGGTACAGACATTATTGATGGCATGAAATTGTCCGTCCACATTGAATATCCCGACCTGCTCGCCTTCCACCTCGTAAGCCCGGGCTTCGCCCGGAGGAATATCGTCCACTTTCGCCACGTCCACGAGCTTGCTCATGAGAACCTCCTTTCTTCCGTATCGATCATGTTGCGAAAACCCTCGCACGACGGAAAGACCGGTTCTTGCGGCATCAAATCGCGCTTGCCGGAAACGGCCGTGCAACGAGCTTTCGGTTGGTCCAATTGCGTGAATCTACAAAAACTCAGGGTAATGCTGAATCCCCCCGGGGTCAAACGGCGAAGAGACGGGATCCGGCTCAACGGCGATCCGCCACATCCAGGCGGCCGTCATCCGGAATGCCCATCGCATAACATTCGGGAGCGGTGTTGCCGGGCGTTCGAAAACTCCAGCCGGCCATGGCGGTGTCGGGAACGTTCCTGAAGTGGTTTTTCACAATATGAATTTCAGGCACCTCGCCGACCGTCCCCACTACCCAAAGATGTTCGCGGTTCAGGTCGAGTATCTTCTGAAACAGTTCGGCGCGCCGTCGCGAATCAAGCGTCCGTTCGATTTCCCAGTAATAATCCATACACTGCCGGATCTCCGGGGGCGGTTCCTCGCCGCCCTCGCCCCGGCTCATGAACCACCGGGCGTAGCTGACTCCCTGAAAAGAGGAGGTGTTGTAGGGGAAAAACCAGCGCGGGTCCATGAAAGGGAAATGCTCGTCCGCCCCGCTCCATACGCCGACGTCGTGCAGCACCGCATGGGCCCGGGTCATGAACAATTCCCGGGCCATCGCTCTCATTTCGGTCTTCACGCCCACATCGCTCCAGAATTCCGCAATCATCTGTCCGATGTAGGCGTTCCCGCCAAAGGCGGTCAGTTCGATGGTGAGGGTCACGGGCCGCCCGTCGGGCCTCAGCCGGTTTCCCCGCTTGTCCCGCCGTTCGAGCCCCATCTCGTCGAGCAATCGATTCGCTTTTTCGGGATCGTACTCAATGTGGGCGTTGGCGAATTTCTCGTCGTAATACAGAGAGGTTCTCGGGGGTGCATTCTGTCGCGGGGTCCCGAGCCCGAAAAAGCCGACCTCATTGAGTTCGTCCCGGTTGATCGCGTGCGAGAGGGCGATCCGGAACCTGCGGTCGCGAATGATTTCGCGCATGACGGGATCCCGATGGTTCTGATTGAACCCCATATTGAAGGATCCCCCGGAGGAGCTGTCCCATAAGAGGACCCGGAAGTCGCCCTGGCCCTCGGCCCGGTTCTCCAGGAATAAAGCGAGATTATCAAAATCCATGTGCCGGCTCTGCATTTCGACGAATCCGCCCAGGGCGCGAAAATTGATCATTTCGCGATTCAGGATCTGGTAGCTGATGCGGTCGATGTACGGCAATTGGTTCCCCTCGGGGTCGACCTTCCAGTAGTAGGGATTGCGCTCGTAGATGATGGTCCGGGCCGGCGGACCTTCGCTCAAGACCCAGGCGGTCAGCGTGGGGCGCTCGTCGTTTCGCCAATCCATGAGGTCTTCAAAGAACTCGTGCCACCTTTGAAACCGCGCGTCCCGCGCCATTTCCAGGAGGCGGTCCTCGTCCACGTAATCGGGGTGGAAGTCCCGAAAATAATGGAGGGGATAGCGGACCATATCCATTCCCAGCCCGGATGCCAGATGCTCGATAAAGAGTCCGTGCGGCTCGGCGAACCGGAACTCGACGGTGTGATCGTCCAACTTGTCCACCTCCACAAGCTCCCCGCCCGGCCGCAAATCCGGCCTGATGGTCGGCGTGATGTCCGTATTCTTAAGGATTCCCTCGTACCAGAAGAGAATGTCGTCCGCGGTGAACGGATGCCCGTCGGACCAGCGAACGCCCCGCCGCAAGTGGAAGATGAATGTCCGGCCGTCGTCGGCAATTTCCCAGTCGTGGGCGAGGTTCGGCCAGATCTCGGTCCCCGTAGGATCCCAGCGGACCAAGCCGTCGTAGCCGATCCGGTGATCCATCACGGTCCCGATATCGTTGGGGCCGTTGGCCAAACGCCGCCAGGTACCCCCGTAAGGCCCGATCTGCTCCGGCGGCTCCACTTCCAGCGGGTTCTCGGGAAGCCGTTCGGCCACGGGAGGAAGATCGCCCGTCTCGACGCGGGCCTCCAGCAGCGGCGCCTGGCCAAACCCCTCAAGCGGCCGGCCGGACCATTCCCGCACCCGGTGTCCCCCGACCGAATCGCGGTCTTCGTCCATCGGTTCCGCCTCTTCGAGTGCGGGAACGGACTGGTACTCGTACCGTGCCAGCCCCCACCCGATCCAGCCGAGCGAAGAGGTCAACACCACCAATCCCGCCACAGCCAGGATGCTTCTGGTGGCGGGCGCGATCATCGTTGGTTTCACAGGAGGCATCAAAATTACACGTTTGCCGATCGGTCGGCCCCTATCATTAGCCGGCCCCGGAAGAGGGGCAAGAAAATACACCTGCGGCGCACCCGGCACCCACGGCTTTTTCATTTGGCCTCTGAAGGCCGCATAAAAAAGCATTTCAGATCGTGAATTTGAAATTTGAGATTTTTGGTTAAAAAAAGGGGATTAAAGCTTGCAAATGAAAAGACCGTGACCCGGCACCGGCACAGCAGGCTTGGGTTGACCGGAACGTTCCGCTCTATTTCCTTGCCCGGAGGAAGCGCTGCGGAAAGGATTCCCTATGGCACTCCTCACGCTCAATCAGGTTTCGCTGAGTTTCGGCGGCCCCTTGCTGCTGGACCGGGCGACCCTGGAGATCCAACCCGGAGAACGGGTCTGCCTTCTCGGGCGCAATGGCGAAGGGAAATCCTCGCTCTTGAAGATCATTGCGGGTCAACTCGTCCCCGACGAAGGCGACGTCCGGCGCGACCCGGGAACCGGCATCGCCTTCCTCACCCAGGAAATACCCGGGCGTCTCGAAGGCGGGGTGCGCGAGGTGGTGGAAGGCGACCCGCACGGAGAAACGCATCACGACTGGGAGCGCATGGAACGGGTCGAAGAACTGATGAGCCGCCTCGGCCTCGATCCCGACGCCCGCGCGGCCGAATTGTCCGCCGGGCTCAAACGCCGGTTGCTCCTGGCGCGTCAACTGGTCGACCGTCCCGCCCTCTTGCTGCTCGACGAACCGACCAACCACCTGGACCTCGACTCGATCCTGTGGCTGGAATCCTTTCTGGTTGGATATTCGGGGGCGCTGCTCTTCGTGACCCACGACCGCCGGTTTCTCCAGCGCCTGGCGACCCGCATCGTCGAACTCGACCGGGGCGCGCTCACGAGTTGGAGCTGCGACTACGAAACGTATTTGAGCCGGCGCGAAGCCTTGCTCGAAGCCCGCGCGAAGCAGGAGGCCGCCTTCGACAAGAAACTGGCGCAGGAGGAAGCCTGGCTCCGGCAGGGGATCAAGGCGCGCCGCACCCGCAACGAAGGACGCGTGCGGGGGCTCCAGGCGATGCGGGAGGAGCGGCGGGCCCGCCGGGAGACCCAGGGCCGGGCCCGGTTCGACGTGGCCGCCGAGGAGCAGTCGGGCGACAAGGTCATCGTGGCCGAGAACGTCACCTTCCATTACGGAGACACCCCGGTTATCAAGGACTTCTCCACCCGCATCATGCGGGGCGACCGCGTCGGCATTCTCGGGTCCAACGGCGCCGGCAAAACGACGCTGCTGCGGCTTCTGCTCGGCGAACTGGCGCCCCAGGCCGGCACGATCACCCACGGCTCACGCCTCCAGATCGCCTTTTTCGATCAATTGAGGGAACAGCTCGACAGCGAAAAGACCGTTCGCGAAAACGTCGCCGGCGACCAGGACACCCTGCTGATCCAGGGACGGTCCCGTCACATCATCAGCTACCTCCAGGACTTCCTGTTCACCCCGGAACGGGCCATGAGCAAGGTGAAAAGCCTTTCGGGCGGGGAGCGGAACCGGCTGCTGCTCGCGCGCCTCCTCACCCGTCCCTCGAACCTCCTGGTGCTCGACGAACCGACCAACGACCTGGACATGGAGACCCTGGAACTGCTCGAAGAGCGGCTGATGGAGTACGACGGGACCCTCCTGGTGGTCAGTCACGACCGGACCTTCCTCGACAACCTGGTCACTCAACTGCTGGTTTTCGAAGACGACGGCCGTCTCACCGAATACCTGGGGGGTTACGACGACTACCTGCGCAATCGCCCGAAAGATTCGGCAAAGAAGCCCGCTCCCCAATCCGCCCCGTCCCGATCCAAAGGCGACCTAAAAAAACCCTCGCCTCCGGAAAGCCGGAAGCCCCGAAAGTTTCTCAACCGGGAACGGCGGGAGCTGGAGGAAATTCCCGGCCGGATCGAGGAGCTCGAGACCGAGCAGGAGCAATTGAGCCAAATTCTCGCCGACCCGGAGCTCTACCAGGACGAGACCGGGCGGCTTTCGGCAACCAGGAACCGCATCGGAGAAATTCAGACCGAACTGGACCGGCTCTACCGGCGGTGGGAGGAGTTGGAGGCCTTGCGCGAGCGCCTCGAGACATGATCCGCGGCCGCCGGGGCGCTCGGCGCCGTTTTCGGGTGCTTCGGGGCTGTTTGGTTGACGAGGGGCAACCGATTCGGGGTGATTACGTGCCGCTTCGAAAAAGCGGTGCGGGGACGCACCGCACTCCTACCGAGCGAAGCGACACATCTACGAGCTAAGCGAGAATAACAAGCGCTTCGCGCGAAAAGACCGCGGCCTCCCCGCCTGAATGACTCCGGAAGCAGGCATATCAATCTTCCTGAAAGTTCATGCTCGATGGAGAGGCGGATCTTCGCGGCGTTAAGCCGCTCCTACGGGGAGTCGGGGGTGTGATCTTTTGCAATGATCGTTACTATACTCTCCGTCATCAAGTTTTTCGAAAACAGCGGAACTCCCGTGGTTGTGGCGACCGGGTTTATCCCGGGAGATCCGGGGACCCGGAGAATCGGGGGATAAACCCCCTCGCTACGAAG
>PWMU01000135.1 GCA_003558065.1 Opitutia bacterium
AACGTCCCGCGCGAACACTTCGAGTCCCCGGCGACCGTCGGAGGTCATGTCCGCGTAGTTGGCGATAGCGAAGCTGCTCCTCATGACGAATCCAAACGCGGAAAACAGCGCCCCGGCGAGCAGCACCGTCAGGGTTAACGCGATTATGAGCTCGGTCAGCGTGAATCCCTTTCGGGAGAGCGGCCGGCCTTCAGCGAGCGACGACGTAATAGTAGTCATTGAGACCCTCCTGTGAGAATAAGGTACGGTAGACGCGCCGGTGTTCGGCGCCGCCGATGGTCGTCCATTCGATTTCAAGGACCACCGCCTTCATACCCGGGCGATTGGGATCCGGCGTGACCTGGCGTGTCGCGCGGTAGCGATTGGCGATTGCCGGATCGAAATCCGCGCCGATCTGGAATTGGTCCTCGACGGGCAGCGCCTCCAGCTCTCCCCAGCTCATCATGCGGAGGTTCTCCATCTCACTCTGGAGAATCTGGGCGGCCATCGTGTTGTCGCGGGCGAGTTGGATCGAGTTGAATCCCATCCGAAGCGCCATGAGGGTTGAGGCTACCACGGTCCCGAGCACCAGCACCGCCATCATGACTTCGATCAAACTGAGGCCGCGATCATTTGCCGGGAACCGTTGATGTCCGGCGGAGAGCTCTATAAGAGGTTGTTGCATAAATTGAATTCGAAATTACTTTGGATAACTCTCGTCGATGGTTGATACTGTCGAGGCCCGCCCAGTCCGGTTGCGATCAACGCTAGTCCCAAAGTAAACAATCCCAGGGCCCGCGAACAATAGGGTCTACCTTTAATCAGGGTTCAGGTTTATCCCGGACCCGGTCGTACTCGAGAACCTCATTACCCCGCACGGAGGCGGATCGGTCACTCCCTTTCCGACCGTAACCGGGCTCAAAGAGTCGACTGCCTCCGTTTCTTGACGATCATAGTGAGGGCTACGAACGTGACGACGGCCGCCAGAAGGTGGATGACATCCGGATACTGATTGGCGAACGGGATAAGGTCCGCCATCGCCTCCTCGGGCATAACCTCTCTGGTGTACCACAAAACAAGGCCTCCTCCGATGATTGGAACCAGGAGTTTCATTTCGATAAATCGCACAGGGCAGGTTGATCTTACTTCCGTTACAGGAACACACGACGCATTTGAAGTGCGTGTCCCATGGGTCTGAGGCGCTCAAAGCCGCGGAGGCATGGGACGAACAGGACAGTGACAGTTATTGTTTAACCTGAGAATACACCTCCGCCGAGGGAAATGAATATAGGATAATCGCCAAACCGTTTTAAGCCTATGACCTCAATCGTCACCGGGCTTTCACGCAGGCAGGAGACCATCGCCCCTAGTCAGAGTGAGAGGTTCCTGGAGATTGATTCCGGGTTTTGCGGCCTGTCTGCCATTCCTTACAAATCGGGGTTGTTGGGACATTCCTATTGAGAGGAAACTGAAGTGGGGGCGCTTGGGAGCGCTTGAACTGGCCGGCGAAACCGGGCGATGAGGCGCGCGCACGTGTTTTCCCTGCTGCGATTACGGCCTGGTTTCCTATCCGGACTCCGCCAATCCGGATGTGGATACTAAGGGTAAGCCCTATGGTCATCAGGTGAATTGCCTTACCTTGAGTTGAGGCAATCGCCTTATTGTGAGGACTCTTTTTAAAGATTAGGATACGGGCAGTTTCGAGGACGGTTGGATCATGAGATCGGCCACCGAAGAAATCACAACATAAACGATTCGAAGCTATCCACACATCCCATGAACCGCGAAATTACAAAACGTACATTCGGGACTCAACGTATCCCCCGTAGCACCCGAGGGGTCACCCTGGTCGAGGTCTTAATGGCGGTGCTGGTGCTCAGCACGGCTGTCGCCGCGACCATCATGGCGCTGCGGATCGGATTCAGTTCGATCCAGCTTGCCCGCGACGACACGATGGCCGCCCAGATTCTTCAGAGTGAAATGGAGGACTTGCGCATGATGAGCTGGAAGGATCTCCAGGAACTGGAGGAGGTGGAGGAATTCCAGGTCGGACGGCAGTTCGACCCTGCCCTGGCCGGGCGCTTCCGAGGGGAACGGCGGGTTGATGAGGACGTTGCCCGGCCGGGTATGAAGGAAGTGGAGCTGCTGCTCGAATGGACAGCAAGCAGCGGCGTGGAACATCAACGCGTATTTCGAACCCTGTTTTCAAAGGAAGGACTCAATGACTACTACTATGTTATCGCACGCTAAACGCCCGTTGAACGCCCGCAAGGGGTTCACGCTCACGGAGCTCATGGTCGTTATGACCCTTACCGTCGTACTCGGCGGGGCGCTCTTCTCCGCATTTGGATTTATTATGCGCAGCAGTTACGCCATCGCTAATTACGCGGAAATGACTTCGGAGGGGCGCCGGGGGTTGGAGGTGTTCGCCCGGGACTTGCGCCAGGCGCGGGATCTGACCGATTTTTCGGAGACCTCTCTGACGCTGCTCTTGGGTTCGAGCGATGAAATGCCCTACGAGGTGACCTACCTTTACGACCCAAACGAACAGGTTTTCGAGCGCTATAACGATGGGGAAACACGCGTCTTGATGCGTGACGTCCAGGATGATTTTCGTTTTTCGGCTTTTAATCTCCTGCATGAGGAAACCGGGAACCTTAAGGAGATCAAACAGGTTCACCTGAATCTTTCAATGGTCCAACGAGTCCTTGTCCGGGATACCTCCGAAAAAGTCATCTCGGCCCGGTACGTAATGCGCAATAAGTCGGTAGCCCTTTAACCCATCTCAATCCACTTTCCCGAACACTTTCAAAATTAACGAATCATGAATACAGAAAACAAAGACCTGCGAGATACCCAGGGATCCGTATTGATAGTGGCGATTATTTTTGCCACTATCGCGGCCCTCGCGATTGGAAGCTACATTCGACTGGCTGGAACGGAGATGCGGTTGGCCAATCAGCAGTTTTACGGCAACGCCAGTCTCAACCTGGCCGAAGCGGGCGTGGAGGAAGCCCTGTACGCGATCAACCTGAGTTCCCTGGGGGACGAGGGTTGGGAAGCCACCGGCATCGCCGGCACCCTGGGCAAATACATTAACAGCATCGAACTGGGCCGCGGGGCGACCGGGAGTTTCCGGGTTCACGTGGTCGGTGCCGAATCGACCGCGCCGAAGATTGTCTCGGAGGGCAAGGTTCGTTCCGGAGCCAATGGACGGAGCGTCCGGCAGGTGGAGGTTCGGCTTTACAGCCGCTCCCTTTTTGGGAACGGGATCATGGCCAACGACATCATTATGCGTGGGGGCAACATCGAGGTGAACAGCTACAGTTCGCTCGCGGAAAACTTCGAGCTTCTCGAATCGTCCAAAGTGGCCAGTACGTCGCTGGTGGAGGAATCGATGGATCTGGGGAACGCGAACATCTACGGCAGTGTCGCCACCCGCGGGTGGGAGCCCAGAACCCGGCCGAATACGCTTATCACCGACGGCTGGACCGACGATTTCGACTCCGACCTGCCCGACGTGCAACTGCCGGATTACGACCTTACGTACCACTACTACGACGAAATTGGGCCCGGCACGCTCGGCGACCACGGTCAAACCAGATATATCCAAACCTCGTCTATCAAGCTGACGAGTGACGAAAAACTCGAGATCCACGGGGATGTGGTTCTGATCGTCGACAACGACATCGATATTCACGGTGAAGCGGGTATTGTCATCGACGAAAATGCGTCATTGAAAGTTTATGTCGAAGGCGATGTCTCGATCAGCGGGACCGGGACGACCGGCGAGAACGGGATCGTGAATAAATCCGAAACCCCTGCCAACCTGCAGCTCTACGGGACCAACCTGGAATCCCAATCGTTCTCCCTCTCCGGCAACGCCGCCTGGTACGGGACCGTCTACGCACCGAACGGCTCGGTCATCCTGAATGGCGGCGGTAACGCCGGTAAGTTCTACGGTGCCGTGGTCGCGGGCCACGTCACGATGAACGGGAATACGACCTTCTATTACGACGTGGAACTCGCCGATCTCGTGGACGGCAGCAGCTTTGCGATGGGTAACTGGCGCGAACGGTTCGGGGATGAGCGATACGTGTTCGAATAAGCAACAGTGCGACTCTTCCCTTGCGGTAAATGGATTCAACCTTGATCGGGGCAGGCGGTAGGGGCGTTATCGAGGAGCGCCTGTTCTCGCCTTGTTCGGCCGGTTTGGCGTGCTATTCGGGGAAGGTCATGTTAGAAGTTGGGTCCACTCCCGGAGCAGCCGGGAATCATGGAACCATACAGATGAGCACACTTTCGAGGAACAAAGGGGAAAAAGGGGGTCCCGGAAAAACGCTGGCGGGGCTTTGCCGGCGTCTCACTCAACCGGCACCGTCGATCGGGGCGGTTGAGGGCTGGGTGGGCGACGGTTGGAGCCACCTGGCGGAGACTCTCACTGCGCCGCTGCCCGTCGACGAGCCCGTTGGTGCCGAGGGCAACGGGCGTGTGCCGCGGGAAGCCGGGGAGGTGATGCGGCGACTGAAGGAAGTCGAGCTCAGGGAAGCGGGGATCCGGCGGCGGGAGGAAGAGCTGAAGTTGAGGGAGGCCCTCCTCGAGGAACGAGAACTTTGCCTTCGGGAAGGCGAAACCCTCCTTCTGGAGCGGAGCCAGGAGATTATGGAGGCCCGGACCGAAATCGCTCAGATTCGCGAAGACCTTAAATCCTGTCCTTCACGACCGGGCCGCTGAGGACTCGCACGGCGGGTTGAATCAAGAACTAACCCCGTCTGTCGTTTGGGCGTCATGTAGCGACCGGTCCCGGTCGCTGGTTGTCGTTGGTGCAGGTTTCAAAAGGCCTTCATATAAATCAAACCGCCCGCTTCGCTCAAGAACGCCAAGTCCGCAAAGGATGGCAACGAGTGCCGGCTTTCCAAAGCGGGACGAGTCTCTTGTCCTGCTTTCTGGTACCGGCTCCGCCCGGTCGGGTCGGGGCGTGACTAATACAATACCCGATGCGATAAGAGGTGCTTTGCCTGATATATAAAAGATTGATGTGAACTGCGTTATGGTTTAAAATACGTGTGTTATTCCCCTGGATACGTTGTCCCGGGGAGAACAGAACCTATCATTAACGGTTAAGTATTAAAACCATAAGCACAGCGATGAATACAAAGTCCAAGCAGGGTTTCACCCTGGTAGAAATCATGATCGTAGTCGTCATTATCGGTCTTCTGGCCGCCATGGCGATTCCGGCATTTCAGAGAGTTCGTGAGAATTCGATTATTAGCAGGATGGACAACGACGCCCGGCAACTCGCCTCGGCCGCCCAGCAGTACTTCCTGGAGAAGAATGAGGACAGAGTTCCGCACGGCTACGTGGCGGAGACCGGCGTGTTGAGTCCCCAGCTTGAGCCTTACCTCCGGCAGATCAGCAGGGGGTATACGTCGGTTGCGGGACTTCCCACTGCCGCGGATATTCCTGCAGCGCCTACTACCGATGGCGTCGCGTTCAGGATGACCCATGCGCTGGTGACCGGCCGGGAGTACAGTCCGGAGGGGCAGTACGTGCGGGATATCCCTTAGGTTTGAGGCGACGCAACGTGAGGGACGTTTAGGTGGTACTTTGAAAGAACCGAACGTCCAGGGCCGCATCCCGACCGGGATGCGGCCTTTCTTTCGCCCCGCCCGCTACCCGGTGCTCACGCACCGGCTTACAGGGGACAGGACCGGTTTGCACCGTTCAGGGAATCCCCGGCGGGGGGTCAGGTTAAACCGGGCTGGGGGTTCGGTTCGTGTCATGGCGAGGCTAATACATTTCCCGATGGGAAAACAGCGTTTTTCATGATGCATGAAAACTTGATGGCTAACGGTCTGTAAAGCACTATCGAAATGTGCTTCCCCGGATGCTTTTGGCCGGGGAACCCATATCATAACCTAAGATAATAAGGATACCCAATGAATACAAAATCCAAACAGGGTTTTACCCTTGTGGAAATCATGATCGTGGTCGTCATCATCGGCCTCCTCGCCGCCATGGCGATTCCTGCGTTCCAGCGAGTTCGGGAAAATTCCATCAAGAGCCGAATGGATAACGACGCCCGGCAGCTGGCCTCGGCCGCCCAGCAGTACTTCCTCGAGCATAACGAAGACCATGTTCCGCACGGCTATGAGCCGGATACCGGGCTGTTGAGCGACGAGCTTGAGCCCTACCTCCGGCAGATCAGCCGAGGGTATACGTCGGTTGAGGGAAGTGATGAGGATGCTGATATTCCCGCGGACCCCGACGAAAATGGCGTCGCCTTTACGATCGCCCATCCGTTGATAGAACCTGACAGAGACTACGGTCCCGAAGGCCACTTCCTGGACCTGGAGCCCTAGGCCGAGGGAGCTTGATGAATAAAGAGTCGACGGCGACCTTTATCCAAAGGATACAGAGGCCGCATCCCCATCGGGATGCGGCCTTTTTCATTCGCCGCAGCCGAATGC
>PWMU01000021.1 GCA_003558065.1 Opitutia bacterium
CGCCAGAGGCAATCCCGCCAATCGACTTCCGGCAGCGGAATTTCGTACTCCCGATGAACTTCTTCGAGGAGGTGGTCGCGGTGAGATTTCTGTTCGGCGTGTTTGATCTGCAGGTGGCTGAGCTCGTCGCGGCGGCGGTCCAGCTGGACGCGTCTATCGTGAAGCGCCTTTTCGGCGGATGAAATCGTTTCCTCGACAGCCGTGTACTGTTTGCGAACCTCTTCGACCTTCTCCTGTGCCTGCTTGAGTTCGCCTTCGAGCTCGCTGCCGCGCTGCTGCTGAGTCTGGTGTTCCTCTTTAAGGGAATCGATCTGCGCGCTTAACCGCTGAATTTCCTGGCGGCGGTGGGCGATCCCTTCCCGCAACTCCCGGGTCTTGGCTTCCATCTCGCTCAAGCCGCGATCGAGCATCTCCAATCGCTGTTTCTTCTGAGCGAGATCGAAACGCGTCTCGGAGAGTTTTTCTTTCCGGGACTCGAGTTGTTTACGGGTTTCCTGGATACGGCTCTCGCAGGAGGTGATGCTTTCCTTCTGTTTCTCAAACCGGCTCTCGGCATCGCTCAATTGCTGCTTGAGCGATTCGAACTCGCCCTGTGCGGCTGCCCGTTGTTCCCGCAACTTTTCCCGCTCGCCTTCCAGACGGGTACGCCGGTTGATGGTTTCCTCCCGGGCGCGCTCGGCGCTCTGGAGTTCCGCGCGCAGGGAACTGCGCTTGCCGTCGGCTTCGCGAACAGCCTCATGAGCGGCTTCCACTCCCTTTTCCGCCTGTTCCAATTTCTTCTGAAGCGCCTCGGCTTCTTCCTTCAGCCGCAAGTGCCGTTTCTGCTCCTCGGCGATATCCGCCATGAGTTCCTGAATATCGGCCTCACGCTGAAGGATCGAGTTCTCCTTGCCCTTTCCGAAACCGCCGAAAACCAAACCCCGGCGGTCGATCAATTCTCCCTTGGCGGTAGCGACGTGAAGGAAACCGAAGTGCGGATTGTCCTTCCAGAACTCGAGAAACTCCGCGGCGCTGTTCGTGTAATAACTGCGGCTGAGCAGAACCTTCAACGGATGCCGCCCGTCTTCATCGGACGCGGTAAACAATTCCGTCGCCGGCATAAGGAATGAAGGCGGCTCGCCGTTGCTCCCGTCCTGTCCCGGATCGTTGTTCAACGAAAACTGAAGGCATGCCTTTCCGAGCTTCTGCTGGTCGAGGACCTCGAGGATCGTCTGGGCGACCTCGGGATCCTCGACGGCGACCGAATCGATTGCGGAACCGAGCAAGGTTTCCAGCGCCTTCGCGTACCCGGACTTCACCTGAATGTTACGGGTGACCGGATAAAACTCGGCATTTTCCGGCAAGGCATGGTCGAGCTTGCCCTGGAGGAGGGCTTTGGCGCCCTCGCTGAATCCCTCGAGTTTTTCCTGCAACTGCTGAAGGAGCCGCAGACGCGCGTTGTTCTGGGCCAGGGAGCGGTCGACCTCCTGGATCTCGGTCTGCTTCCGCCGGTACGCGTCACGACTTTCAGCAACCTGGGCGCGGGCCTGATCCAAACCGTCTTTCGCGCGGGTGTGGGCGGTTTCCGCGTTCTCGATCTCGGCCTGGAGCCGGGTCAGATTCTCGCCGGCCTCCTTTTCCTCCGCCTCGAGCGAGGCAATCTCCTCGTCGAAACCGCCCGCCCGAACCTCGTCGGACTTGAGGTTCAGTTCGAGCTCGGACTTCTTTGAACGCAACCGCGTCACATCGCTCTCGGCACGCAGGAGGTTGTGTTTCTCGCTGGCGAGCTGCCGCTCTTCTTCGTTCAGACGGGCCTGAGTTTTCCGGACCTCCTCGTTCTGTTCCTGGAACGCCCGATCCGAACCGGCGACGACGTCGTACTGTTCCTGCTTGCTGCGGGCGTTGCCGGCCGCTTCCTTGCTGGTTTCCTCCAGTTCCTTCTCCATCCGCGCAATCTCGGTCCCGGCCTCCTCCAACCTCCCGGAGTAGTCCTCGATGCGGGCTTCGGCGAGGCGCGCGCCGTTCTCGGCCTGTTCGCGCCGGGAGCGGAGATCGAACACCGCCTGCTGAACGTCCTGAAGTCTGGTATTCAGGCGGCTGCGTTCGGCTTTCTTATCGTCGATGGAACCCTCGCCTTTTTCGACCTGCGCCGCCTCGGCGGTGACCTCGGTTTCGAGGGCCTGGATTTTTTCCTCCATTTCGGAAAGAAGCTGCTGGAGGCGGCTGTACTGGTAGCCGTTATAGGCGAGATCGAGCTTTTCGAGCCGGTGCCGGATTCGCTTGTAGCGAAGGGCCTTGCTGGCCTGGCGGCGCAGGCTGTTGATCTGGCGTTTGACCTCGTCGAGAACGTCGGTAAGCCGGGCCAGGTTGCCTTCGACCAGTTTCAGCTTGTTGAGGGCTTCCCTGCGCTGGCTCTTGTACTTGGTAATGCCGGCGGCCTCTTCGAAAATCGCGCGGCGTTCGACAGGGTTGGACGACAGAATCTGGTCGATCTGGCCCTGCGCCATAATCGAGTAGGAGGAGCGGCCGATGCCGGTGTCCATGAAGATGCCCTGGATGTCTTTCAGGCGGCAGGGCTTGCCGTTGAGTGAGTAGTCGCTCTGGCCGTCGCGTGAGACGCGGCGGGTGATCTCGACCTCATGGTAGGAATCGCCCAGCAGGGACTCGCAGTCGGTGAAGACGAGGACGACCTCGCAAAGCTGAACGGGCTTGCGCTGGTCGGTGCCCTCGAAGATGACGTCCTGCATTTTTCCGCCCCGCAGCGCTTTGGCGCTCTGTTCGCCCAGCACCCAGCGGATTGCGTCGGCGATGTTGCTCTTGCCGCAGCCATTGGGGCCCACGATCGCGGTGACCCCCGGATCAAACGCCAACTTGATGGGATCGGCAAAGCTCTTGAAGCCGTTTACTCTGAGTTCTCGAAGGTACATGTCCGGTAGCGGGAAAAGGCTGTCAGAAGAAAAAAGCTTCCGCCAGTTCCATTTCGAGGGAAAGGAGGTGAACGGACATCGGCAAGGTCAATTTGCCGCGATCGATATTTGCCTCGATTCGCCCGTGATTCCGGGCGAGGTCGGCCTTCCAGTAAAAGTAACGGCCGTCTCCGTAGTCACAGCGCAACTCGACCGGGAAATCCCCCCTGCCGGCGTCCCGGACACGGGCAATGGAGTCAGGAAGCCGAGCGACGCCGGAGAGGTCGGCGCATGCCTCGAGGCGGGCGCGGAACCAGCCCAACAGCACCCGGGCTTCGGCCTCCATTTCTTGCGAATGACGCATCTCAATGGATGCCGGTCCCTCGCACAGAAGGGCCGGATCAAAGCTGCTAAGAAACTGGCCGATCGACTGCCGGGCGGGGAGCAGCCGCGCATGGACGAGATCCCGCACGCGCTCGGGCTGGGGCCACGGCACCTCGGCCACGTCCGGGGTCTCCAGCCCCGATTCGTAAACGATCCTCTTGCAGTTCCGCAGAAACGAGAGGTACTTGGCGACGTTGCGCGCCGAGGCGAAATGGTGAAACCAATAGTAGGTCGGCAGGTCGTTCTCGAGCAGGATGGAGACCTGGTTTTCGAGAAAGCTCCGGCTTTCCCGCGGGTAGGCGAGTATGAGAGCTTCGCAGCAGGATTTCTCGCGCTGCGACTTCCCCACGTAACACTCGGCAAACATCTTCAGGGTCATCAGCGTATCCTCGCGATCGGTCTCTTCGGGGCACAGAACGATCATCCTGCAGGGATAACGCTGGGCGAAGCGCAGGGTTCCTGAAAACCGGTCCACCGCCTCTTCCACGGTGGTTTTCCGCCCGAAGTGAATGATCACGTTCATCTGCGATGCCCGGAACTCCGCGACTTCGTCCTGGCCCGGATCCTGGACGCCCTCCCACATATGAGCCAGCTCGTCCTGGACCCGGGAAACGGGAACCTCCACTCCGGGCAGGGCGGCATAAATACTCTGCTGATTCGCGCTCATCCCTGAGTCAGAATATCGGCCCGGTCCGTCATGGTCCCGCCCGTCGCCACTCATGGCGGTTGTTCCACAAAAGCCGTTCCGCGGCGAGCGGCCCCCAGGAACCGGCCACATAGCTTTCCATGCCCTGTCTCCCGAAACTCTCCCATCGCTCCAGAATGGGGGAAATCAATTTCCAGGACGCCTCGGTCTCATCCCCGCGAATGAACAACGTGCTGTCGCCCACCATCGAATCCAGAAGCAGACGCTCGTAAGCTTCCGGCGTATTGGAACCGTACGTGGTCCGGTAGCGAAAGTGCATCTTCACCGGCTGCGTGCGCGTCTCCAGGCCGGGAATCTTCGAATTCAGGAGGAGAGTCGTCCCCTCGTCGGGCTGGATCTGAATCACCATCGTGTTGGAGGCGAGGTCGAAGCGTTCGGCATCGCTGAAAAGGATTCCCGGCGGACGCTTGAACTGGACGGCAATTTCGCTGACCCGGCGGGCCAGCCGCTTGCCCGAGCGCATATAGAACGGAACACCGGACCAGCGCCAGTTGTTGATGGTCAGCCGGAGCGCGGCGTAGGTCTCGGTGGCGGAATCGGCGGCCACCCCGTCCTCGTGCGTGTAGCCCGGAACCTTTTTGCCGCCGACCAGGCCTTCCGCGTACTGGGCGCGCACCACATCCGCATCCTTTTCGCCCAGATTCAGCGGTTGAATGGCTTTCAAGAGCTTAACCTTCTCATCCCGGATGGCTTCGGGATCGAGCGAAACCGGGGGCTCCATCGCAGTCAGGCTGAGCAGCTGCATCGTGTGATTCTGAATCATGTCGCGCATGGCGCCGCTCTGCTCGTAATAACCGCCCCGCGAGCCCACCCCGATATCCTCGGCGACCGTAATCTGAACACACTCCACGTAACGCCGGTTCCACAGCGGTTCGAAAATCGAGTTGGCAAACCGCTGCACCAGCAGGTCCTGGACGGTTTCCTTGCCGAGGTAATGATCGATACGGAAGACCTGCCGTTCGTCAAACTGCCGGGTAATGACGCGGTTCAGCTCCCGCGCCGATTCCAGATCGCTTCCGAACGGCTTTTCTATCACCACCTTCGAGGCAAAGCCGCTGTGACGGTGGCGGCGCGCCAACCCGCTGGATCCCAGGTTCTCGAGTATCGGCTGAAAGACGGAGGGCGGCGTCGAAATGTAGAACAACGTCTGCACTTCGCGCCCGAGATCCTTCTCGATCCCCTCGATCCGTTCCCTCAACACCTGGTAGGAACCCGGCTGATCGTAGCCGCCGGCATGATAAAAGGCGTTCCCGCAGACGCGTTCCCATATGTCCTTCTGAAGTTCGCGGCGGGAATACGTTTCGACCGATTCGGTCATCGCCTCGCGAAAGGCCTCATCGGCCATCTCCTTGCGCCCGAATCCGATGAGAAAAAAGTCCGGCGGCAGGAGGTTGTCGACGCTGAGGTTGTAGATCGCCGGGACCAGCTTGCGGGAAGTCAGATCCCCCGAAGCGCCGAAAATCACGATCGCGGTGGGAGGCGCCCCGCGATGCTTGCTCAAACCCTGCAGAAAGGGATGTCGTTGGGTCTCTGTACCGAGCATAAAACAATCAAAAGGACATTCAAAATGCCCTGAACACAAGCCTTAACCTCACCCCGCGCTACCGCACCCGAAAATTCTTTGGAAAGAGAGGAATATTCTCGAAATGCAACACCCTGTCTTTGGGAGCGGCTTTCAGGTTAACCTCGACCACGTCGAAGCGAAAAGTAGCCGGCTTCTCCGGGAGCCCGCGCAGGTAGGCCTTGACCGCACGGCACAGGGCCGCCCGCTTCCGTTTGCCCACCGCCGCAAAGTAGCCCGGTACCAGCCCGTCTCCGCGGCGGGTCTTGACTTCAACGAAAACAAAAACCTTTCCTTCACGCGCGACCAGGTCGATTTCGTCCCTCCCGGCCCGCCAATTTCGAACGAGAATCCGGAATCCCTTCCGGCGCCGCAGATAATCCTCCGCCAGCTCTTCGCCGATCCTTCCGGTTTCCTGATTGGGCGATCCCGCGACGATTCCGCTTCGGCGCAGCCATTTAAGGGGGAACATAGCCGGAGATTAAATTCCCGCACGGCCCGGGACAAGTACGATCTGCGCACACCCCGTTCCGAAGGCGGCAGGATCGTCCCCGAAAAGCCCCCGCGGCACGAAGCGGGCTGCCGCCGCCTGCAAACCGATTGAAGGGGCGGGAATGGAATGGAGCCGATCGGGATCGAACCGACGACCTCGTCATTGCGAACGACGCGCTCTTCCAACTGAGCTACGGCCCCGTATGAATCCGAAAGCCCGCCACTCTTAACGAAAATACGCTTCAAGTAAACCCGGAATTTCGCCCATTCCCTGAGAAAACTCAACCTGCTCGTCATCTCGATGATTTGCCTTGTTATCGTGACGGAATTCCTCTTATCTCTGAAAGGCTGGATCATCCATTCCAGCAAACGCAGGCAAATCCCGCAACCACCTTTGACCCATATGGCTAAGAAGACCACAGCCGGCAATAAGACCACTCCGACCGGAGCCCCGAAAAAGACCGCCGCGCCCAAAAAAACCGCCGCGCCCAAAAAAACCGCGCGAAAGAAGAAAGCCGCCACGAAGCAAAACCGGGCGGCGGCGAGCCCGACCACCCTTGACGCCAAAGTCGACATTGGCTTCGGCAACACCCTGTTCATCCGGGGGGAAGGCCCCGGACTCAGTTGGGAGCGGGGGGTTCCCATGGAGTGCCTGGCTTCTGACGAATGGGTGTGGTCCGCCAATTCTTCTTCCGGGGCCCTGGTCTGTAAGGTCCTGATCAACGATGAGATCTGGTCGACGGGCGAGGATTTCCGGGTTCCGCGGGGGCAAAGACTGGTTTGTTACCCGGCTTTTTAGGAGATCCGGGGGCGATTGCCTGCAGGGGACTCCTGGTTGCCGGGCATCCCTTGCGCGGGAAAAGGCGGCGTCGGAAGGCCGGTGATCCGAAGATTCCGGTGTGAAAAAGGACTCGCCGTACCGCCAGGGCGCATTGAACCGGTCACCGGCGCGGCCAGGCGCTCCCGTCCCCGATGGGCCGGCCCATCGGGGAGATTTCTTCTGGACAATCGTTGTTCGGACGATTAAACACGCTATAGTGTGTACCACGCACCTATGCCGGGTACATTGAATCACGGAATATCCGTTTTGCCAGGGTTTCCGAACTCCCGTGTAGGACCAGCCCCATGAAAATATTGCATCTGACTAATTATTACCCCCCGTTTTATGAGGGAAGTACCGAGATCCAATGCCAGCAGCTGGTCGAGGAGTTGGGGAAACGCGATGAATGCCGCCAGCAGGTGCTGACCTCCGATTTCCTCGGAACCGACGTCAACGACCGCAACAAGGACGTGTTTCGCCGGATACAGATCGAGGAACGAAACGAGAAACAGCAAGGGGTTTTCCGCGAACTCCAGCTTCATAAGGACGCACCCGGGAGCGCCTCCTTCTGGAAACTCTACCGGCAGGAACGCCACAACGTCGACCTGTTGCAGAGCCACATCGAGGGGTTCCAGCCGGACCTGATCTTTATATGGGGTTTCCAGGGACTCTCCGCCTCGCTCCTGTTCACTATCGACAAATCCGGGATCCCCTGCGCTTACGGAGTCCTCAACCCATGGCTCAGCCTCTGGCTCAAAAAGGAACCCTGGTTGGATATGTGGCATCACCAAAGCAGCGCCAATGAATCTGTTTTCAAGAATCTTATAGAGGGAATGCACCTCAGCGAATCGATCAAGAAAAAGGCCCCTTTCGGCGATCCGCGGAAAATTTGCCTGAAACACAGTTTTTTCTGTTCCGAATCCCTCAAAGACACCACTCGACGCGAAGGATTTGCCGTCCACGATTCCAGAGTGATTCCGTGCGGGATTCCCGTCGACAAGTTCTACCGGAAGAACGTCTATCCGGATCGCCTCCGGCACCTGCTCTACCTCGGCCGTCTCAACAAGGACAAGGATCCCCTCACCGCCATCATGGCACTGCAGATTCTTCACCGAAATGGACACCGCGAATTCACGCTGGACATCCATGGGCGCGGCGACCCGACTTACGAGGGCCAGCTTCACGATTTCATTCGCAAAAGTAATCTGAGGGGAGCTGTCAGTTTCAAGGAAACCAACGAGGAGCAGCAACATGTCACTCTCTATTCCTACGACATGCTGCTTGCGACTTCGAAATGGAAGGAGCCATTCCCGTTGGTGCAGCTCAAGGCCATGGCGGCGGGCCTTCCCGTCATCAGCACCCTTGAGGGAGGCCATGCGGAGTTGATTCGCGACCGCGAAAACTCCCTGGCTTTCAAAACCGGCGATGCTGAGGATCTCGCGGAGAAAATTCTGGAACTCTCGTCCAGTCCCGATCTGGTCAGGAAACTAACCTCCACCGCCTATGATGAGGTACGCTGCAAGTACACCCTCGACCACGTGAAGAACCAGGTCGAAGCCTTCATCGACAATTCCCTGGTGCCCGCGGCTTGACTTCCGTTGGGCTATTGCGGTGAACGGTTGTCCTCGCCATCCAGCGACTGCAGCACCGCCTTCCAGGCAGTTGCCCGGGCAGCCGGGTTCCGGGGCACAGCCTCCCCGGTATCCGCGAACGCAGTTCGCAGCGTGACGGTTGAGAAGGGCTTGGGCAGAAAAAACCCGTCCCAACTTCTCAACCGCCAGGCGGAAGTGAACGAGGCGTTCACCAGCAGGACGCGAGCGCCTGTCCGCGCCGCCAGAAGTGGCGCACCGGCCTTGAAACTATAAGCCGGCCCGCGAGGCCCGTCCGGTGTGATAGCCACGTCGTTGCCCTCCTGAAGCCGCTGCTCAAGCTCATGCAACGCCTCCCGGCCGCGCCGACTGCTCGATCCACGAATCGCGTGCAATCGGCTCAACGACATGAACGCCGCCAGCCACGCCCCGTCACGGCTGGCACTGATCAATCCGTACATCGCCCTGTCAAGCCGAAAGCGCCGGTACACCTCGCAGGCCAGGAACAGGCGGTTGTGCCAGAAAATGACGATCGTTGGCTTCCCGGTGTCCATAATCCGGCGCCGGTCCTCCTCGCTCATCCTCAGACGCAATGTCCGGGTCCACAAACGCATCCCCAGGCTCAACGGCCAGAGGAGAGCCTTGCGCCATACATCGAGCAAATGAATCGTCTGTGCTGCCAAGACTGTCAAGCAAAGCGGGCTTACTCTCTTGAGTCGATTAGAATTTGCGGGCTGTGGGTTCGCATGCAGGGCCCTTTTGATAGAGAGCCGGTCCGTTTCTATGACCGCGATAAGTGAATCAAGGGCATTCATACCGGTACGGCAATGGAATCCACTCCTTCCAAACCCCTTCGTTTGGAAATGATTCACCGTTCCTGCTTCGCGCGGAAGTCAGAATTCCCGCAGCTGTCCCCCGAACTCGGTCACCAGGCGACGCATTTTCCGGGCATCCGAAGCCCTCATTTCGAAACCGACCACGTTGATGCGGACATCGGAGGAGGCCTCCCGCTGCAACCCCTGCAGCGTGGCCAACAGCTCGGAGTAGGGTATGGTGGGATAACTGAAATCCCCCGGGGAACCTTCCCGCCGGTTGAGCTGGCCGTCGGTCACCAGGAAAATCACATCGGGATCGAGAGCAAACGCCTCTGCAAAACCCGCTTCGTGACCGTAATACTCCTGCCCCGTCGCGGCTCTCGGATTCCCCCGGAGATTCTCCGGGACCCAGTTTTTTACGGTATCAATATTGGCCGCCGTGGCAGGGGCGAGGTAGTTTTCGAAAGCCCGCACTCCCTGGCTGAATTGAACGATCCCGAACTGGGTGGCCGGTGCCAATCCCTCGATCACTCCGATCATCTCTTCCTGGATCCGTTCAACCGACACGCCGCGATTGCGGGCTTTATTGATGACGGAAGCCGAGGTATTGACCAGAATGACAATTCGCTCGCCGGTAGCTTCGAGTCCGAAGAATGAAGACGTCGACTCGGCCCCCTCCAGCCCGCTCAGAGCCCCCATGATCCCGGAATCGCCCAGGAGGGCCCGGGCGTCCTGCGCCATGAAGTCGGAACTCTCCATCGGAGAAAATTCGGAGGCGGCGGCGGTTGACACTTCCGGGAGCCCCTCGGGAACCAGGGCAGAGGTGGAAAGGCGTTCGACAACCCGGGGATTGCCGGTTGCCTGCTGGAACTCCGAGACCGCCACACGATGTTCCAATTCACGCTGGGGTAACTGCACGGTCTGCGCCGCCTCGAATTCCGGTTCGGAGTCCCGGGGAGGGGTCATAACGACGACCACCCCGGCAACCAGAACGATGACTGCCTGGGCCAGCAAAGCCAGGGCGAGCGACCCGCCCTTCCAGGTTCCGACACGGAAAAGAATGTTTTTCAATCTGGGGTAGAGACTCATGTTGCCGCGCGTGGGCTGTTTCCTGAAGTCAGTGTGCGGTGTACCTAATCGCATTTCGGCTGAATTGGAAAGAGAAAATTTCAAAAGGACACTTGACTCCTTCTCGTTTGCCCATCAGCTTTAATCGTTTTCCGGGGTAGTAGCTCAGTTGGTTAGAGCGCCTGCCTGTCACGCAGGAGGTCGCGAGTTCGAGTCTCGTCTATCCCGCCCGCAAAAAGGCCGACGGGGCGTACCGCCGGCTTTTTTCTTTTCCCCCGGAGATGCCGGCGGCAATACCGTTAGCCGAACCGCTGACCGGCCACATCCTGCCGGCCGGGTTGGGTCTTTGGGCGATCCGGGGGTTCCGCTTCCATGCCCGGTCAACACCCCTGCCGCCCTCCGCGCGAGGGATTCATCGAGTACTCGGGAGAAAGAACCGCCGCTGCTTCTCTGAAATCTCAATACCCGCGCGCTCCATCACCAGAAGCAAGTCCTCCCAGACCGTACGTTTGACTCGATTTGACGCGTACCTGAGGACATAAGAGGGGTGATAGGTGATCATCATGGGGATGCCGGAAAACTCGTGCCACTGCCCCCGTATTTTGCCCATCCGGCGCTTGGGATCCGGGCCCAGCAATCCGTTGACGGCAGTCGCGCCGAGGGCGACGAGGATTCTGGGCTGCACGATTTCGATCTGTGCACGCAGGTAGGGAAGGCAAAAGGCCATCTCTTCCGGGGTCGGCGGCCGGTTGCCGCTCATTGAAGGCGTTTCCGGGCGCCAGTTCATGATATTGCCGATGTAGACCTCCTCCCGGCTCGATCCCATCGCGGCGATCATCCGGTCGAGCAGGGCGCCGGCCGGGCCGACAAACGGTTCGCCTTTCTTTTCTTCCTCGGCGCCGGGGGCTTCTCCCACAAAGAACAGCGTCGCATCGAGATTGCCGACGCCGAAAACGACTTTGCAGCCCGCCCGGACGTGTTCCCGGCAGACCGGGCAATTCAGAACCTGCTCCCGAAGGGCTTCCCAGCGAAGCCGCTTCTCTCCCTCGGGAAGTTCGATCTCCGGGGGGATCGAGGGAATCGGCGCGACGGCCGGCTGCCTGTGCGGGCGGCGCTTTGCCGGTCCGGGTGAGGCCGAACCGGAATTCTCCTGAGGCAGTTCGGGGAGCTTCTCCGGCGCGGGCGCCGGAGTATCGCCGGCTGCGGGCGCGGCCCCGGCACTCGCTCCGCGGGTACCGGGTTTCGTCGACACGGCGCCTTCAGCGCCGGCGAGGATCCCGGCTCGTTCGCGCAGTTTCGTAAGCGCCGCTTCGGAAACACTCACCGTTTGCACGCCTTCCCGCTTGAGTCGCTTCAGCTCCTCGACAATGCCTTCCAGGTAGCTCCGCATAGCCTGGACCGCTCTCACCCGCCCGGGGCGGACTCGAGATCTGTCTCCCGTCGAAATTCCAGAATTCTGTCCACATACTTCCCCAGCATATCGAATTCCAGGTTGACCCGGTCGCCTTCCTTTTTCTCAGCCAGGTTCGTCACTTTCAGGGTATGCGGGATCAGCCACACGGCAAATCCGGACTTGTCGACCTCCGCAACGGTCAGCGACACGCCGTCGACGGCAATGCTTCCCTTATAGATGAGGTACCGCTGAAACTCGTGGGGTACCGCCACGTGCATATAGAGGTCCTCTCCGCGACGCTCGCAATGATCGACGGGGGCGCAGCAGTCGATGTGGCCGGTCACAAAATGCCCGCCGATGCGGCCGTCGAAGCGAAGGCTTCCCTCCAGGTTCACCGCGCTTCCTTCGGTCAGGTCCGAGAAATTGGTCAGGCGCACACTTTCCTCGAGAAGGTCGAACCCGATTCCTTCGGGGCCCACGGAAACCGCCGTTAGACAACACCCGTTGACCGCAACACTGTCGCCCACCGACACCTCGTCGAGCACGGTTCCCGCCGACACCTCGAGCTTCCAGGCATCCCGCCCCTTTTGAAAGCTTCGCACCCGTCCCATTTCCTCCACAATCCCGGCAAACATATTAGAAACGAATAAATTGACGCGCCCGGGGTAATCTTCAAGCTGGAAATTTTCTCATGGCAACCGAATGCAAAGACTACGAGCCCGCCACGATCGAAGCCCGCTGGCAGGATTACTGGGCGACGGAAAAGACCTTCCGGGCCGTCAATTTTTCGGACAAGCCCAGGTACTATGTCCTGGACATGTTCCCCTACCCGTCCGGCACCGGTCTTCACGTGGGACATCCGCTCGGCTATATTGCGACGGACGTTTTTGCGCGGTACAAGCGCATGCGGAACTTCAACGTCCTGCATCCCATGGGCTTCGACGCCTTCGGTCTTCCCGCGGAGCAGTTCGCCGTCGAGCACGGGGTGCACCCGCGTGTCACCACTGAGAAAAACATCGAAAACATGGTTCGGCAGCTCAAGCGGCTCGGTTTGAGCTACGACTGGGACCGGGCCGTTGCCACGACCGACCCCGGCTATTACAAGTGGACCCAGTGGATCTTTCTCCAGCTCTACAACAGCTGGTTCGATCCCGATGCCAACCGTGCCCGCCCCATCGCCGAGCTCATCGACCTGCTGGAAGCGGAAAAGCTGCTGGTAAGTGCCGACCGCCGGTCCTTGGCCCCCGGCACCGCCTCCGAACCGGCCACGCCCAAAGCCCCGGCCACCCGCCACAGTTGGAACGAGCTTTCCGCCTCCGAACAGCGCGAGGTGCTTGCCCGCCACCGTCTCGCCTATATCGCCGAGGTTCCGGTCAACTGGTGCCCCGCCCTCGGCACCGTCCTCGCCAACGAAGAGGTCACCAACGACGGCCGCTCCGAGCGCGGCAACCATCCCGTCTACCAGCGCCCACTCAAGCAGTGGATGCTCCGGATAACCGCCTACGCGCGGCGATTGGAAGACGACCTCGCCCTGGTCGACTGGCCGCAGCCGATCAAGCTCATGCAGCACAATTGGATCGGGCGCTCCGAGGGGGCGCTTGTCGAATTCTCCCTGGAAGCCTCCGACGCGCCCGCCCTTTCCGTCTTCACCACCCGTCCCGACACCCTTTTTGGGGCGACGTACATGGTCCTGGCGCCGGAACACCCCCTGGTCGACACCCTCACCACGCCCGAACAACGCGAGGCCGTGACGGCGTACCAGGCGAAGGCGGCCGCCCGGACCGAGCGCGAACGCCAGGCCGAGGACAAAACCAAGACCGGCGTCTTCACCGGCGCTTTCGCGGTCAATCCGGTGAACAACGAACGCATTCCCGTGTGGATCGCCGACTACGTCCTCACCGGCTACGGCACGGGTGCCATCATGGCCGTCCCGGCCCACGACGAGCGTGACTTTGAATTCGCCAAACAGTTTGAACTGCCGATCCGCGCCGTCGTCATGCCGGACGATACCTGGCTCCGCGACCAGGCCGCGAAGCTCCCGGGGGAAGTTGCCGGCGCTATCGAGCACCTCCGGAGCACCTACGCCGAAAACCCCTCCGAATTCCCGAACGCCTTCACCGGCGAAGGCGTCAACCTCAACTCCGCGAACGACGAAGTTTCCCTGAATGACCGCCCCTCCGGTGAGGCCCGGGCGGCCATCACCGCCTGGCTCGAATCGAAAGGCCTCGGGCGCGCCCAGGTCCAGTACAAACTGCGCGACTGGCTGTTCAGCCGCCAGCGCTACTGGGGCGAGCCCTTCCCGATCCTGCACGGGCCCGACGGAGAGATCGTCCCGGTCGAGGAGAAAGACCTTCCGGTGGAGCTCCCCGAAATGGAAGACTTCCGTCCGGACGGTTCGGACGATCCCAACGCCGCCCCCCGTCCCCCTCTCGGCCGCGCTCCGGAGTCGTGGCGCTGTGTGGAACGTGACGGCGTCCGTTACCAGCGCGAACTCAACACCATGCCCCAATGGGCGGGCTCATGCTGGTATTACCTGCGCTTTTGCGATCCCGGCAACGACGAGCGCTTCGTCGACACCGACGCCGAGAGTTACTGGATGTCGGCGGGCAACGCCGAGGGCCAGGCGAGAAACGGCGGCGTCGATCTTTACGTCGGCGGGGCCGAACACGCGGTCCTGCACCTCCTCTACGCCCGTTTCTGGCACAAGGTCCTCTACGATCTCGGCCACGTCAGCTCTCCGGAACCGTTCGGCAGGCTTTTCAACCAGGGCTACATCCAGGCCTATTACTACGAAGACGAACGCGGCGCGCGGGTTCCCGCCGAAGACGTGGTGGACCAGGACGGCCGGCCGGCCGAACAGGTGCAGGACGAACCGGGACGCAGATTCTTCCACGACGGAAAACCGGTCATCCAGCAGTACGGCAAGATGGGCAAATCCCTCAAGAACGCCGTCACCCCCGACCACGTTTGCGAGGAAGACGGCGCCGACGCGCTGCGCACCTACCTGATGTTCCTCGGGCCGCTCGAAGCCATGAAAACCTGGAATACCCAGGGCATCGAGGGAATTTCCCGTTTTCTTAAACGCGTCTGGCGCGAGTTCATCGACCGCGACGGCAACCGCAATCCGAGGATCCTGGAAGGCCCGGAGACGAACCCCGAAATCCTCCGCGTCCTCCACCAGACCATCAAGAAAGTCGGCGAAGATGTCGAAGGATTGCGGCTGAACACCGCCGTTTCGCAAATGATGATCTTCGTCAACCACCTTCAGAAGGCGGACACTTTCAGTATCGACACCGGCAAAGCCTTTCTCAGGCTCCTGGCCCCCTTCGCCCCGCACCTGGCGGAAGAACTCTGGGAGCGCCTCGGCGAAAGGCCGTCCGTGTGCCGCGCCCCCTGGCCCGAGCACGACCCCGCGATGCTGGAGACGGAAACGGTGAAAGTCGTTTTCCAGGTCAACGGAAAATACCGCGGCGACGCGCAGGTGGGCAAGACCGCCGACCGGGAAACCGTCCTGGCCGCGGCCAAAGAGCAACCCAAAGTCGCGGCCCAGCTCGAAGGCAAAACGGTGCGGAAAGTCATCTACGTCCCCGGCAGGATCCTGAATATCGTCGCCTCGTGAAGTTGTGGCGTTCCGTCCCCCGCAAGGTCCGGAGTCGTTAAGCGGTGCCGCTAATGACCCGGGGAAGAGACGCTGAAAATCGGGCCGCGTTCGCACGATAGTGGTTGACCGCTCTCCTCTTCTCTCAATGTACTGGAAACCATGAAATCTCCCATCCGCATCGCAGTCACAGGAGCCGCCGGCCAAATCGGCTATTCGCTCCTTTTCCGTATCGCTTCCGGTTCCATGTTCGGAGACGATCAGCCGGTGGAGTTGAATCTCATCGAGATTCCTCCCGCGATGGACGCGCTCAACGGCGTCGTGATGGAGCTCCACGATTGCGCTTTTCCCCTGCTTAAAAAAATCACCCCCACCGCCGACCTGGACGAAGGGTTTTCCGGGGTCAACTGGGCGCTGCTGGTCGGCAGTGTTCCGCGCAAGCAGGGAATGGAACGCAATGACCTGCTCAACATCAATGGAAAGATCTTCACCGGTCAGGGCGCCGCAATCGCCAAAAACGCCGCAAGCGATGTCCGTGTCCTGGTCGTCGGCAATCCCTGCAACACGAATTGCCTGATTGCGATGAATCATGGCGGCAAGATTTCGACGGACCGGTGGTTTGCCATGACCATGCTCGACGAGAACCGGGCCAAGACCCAGCTCGCTCTCAAGGCCGGCGTTGATGTCACCGAGGTCTCCCGTCTCGCCGTATGGGGGAACCACTCCTCGACCATGTATCCGGATTTTTACAATGCGCTTATCGGCGGAAACCCGGCCCCGAAAGTGATCACCGACGAGAGCTGGTTCAAGGACAGCTTCATTCCGACCGTTCAGCAGCGCGGGGCCGCCATCATCAAGGCACGCGGCGCTTCCTCCGCCGCCTCTGCCGCCAGCGCCGTCGTCGACACGGTGCGCGCCCTCACCCGTCCGACCCCTTCCGGCGATTATTTCAGCGTCGCCGTTTGTTCCGACGGCAGTTACGGGGTCGAGAAGGGCTTGATATCTTCCTTTCCGATCCGTTCGGACGGGTCGAAATGGGAGATCGTCCAGGACGTCCCGCTGAATGATTTCAGCAAGGAAAAGATCGAAGCGACCGTCGGCGAGTTGAAAGCCGAGAAGGCAGCCGTTGCGGAGCTCCTCTGAGGAGTTTCGCGCGGAATTGCCCTTTGCGGCTGCCCCTGCGCGCCAGCTGGATCTTCAGCAGCTGCGCGGGCTCCCTGGCGAGTGCCTCACCCGGTTTGCCCTGCTCTTCAGCCAAATGCCGGTCGCGCTGGGAGCGCACCGGCAAATGGGCCGGGTTGTCTTCGTTGGAAAATCTTTCAAAAAGCTCGTAAACGCCGGCCTCGCGGTCCCCGACACTCACGAGCATCGTTTCGGGGAGGCGAGCCTGAAGCGCGCAGGCGGCCTCATAGCTCTTGAGGCACTTGTTGCTTTCTTTTTGCTCGATCGGGAGCTTTTTTTCACCCGCTCATCCGTGTCATTCGCCTAAACCGCGATTCGGTTTGGCCCGGGAGATTCGGCGCCGATCCTGCTGAGACGCCTCTCCGGAAACTCTTGCCACGGGCACCGCAAGGGTCTATCCTTAGATAAAGGATGCCTTTCCATTTCACTGTCGAAGCCTGAGAGGAAGGCCCGTTTTTCCTATGAGCTCAGACGACAAACAGCCCCCCGGCAACGAGCCCCCGGAACGGGATCATTCCGGAGACGAAGCGGTCCGAACCGACAGCTCTTCGTCACCGATGCGGGTGGTGGGTATCGGCGCCTCGGCCGGGGGCCTGGGGGCGCTGAAGAAACTGTTCGCCACCGTCCCCGAACAACCGGGCGTCTGTTTTGTGGTGGTCGTTCACCTTTCGCCGGAACATGAAAGTCACCTGGCGAATTTGCTCCAGCAGCACAGCCGCCTGCCGGTTCAACAAGTCACCGACAAGACGCCGCTGACGGCGAACCACATCTATGTGATCCCGCCGGACTTCAATATCGACGCGATCGATACGCACCTGCACTTGTCCGAGCTGGAAGAGCAGCGGCACAAACGGGCACCGATCGACCACTTCTTCCGCACGCTCGCGGAAGCACACAAAGAGCACGCCGTGGGCGTGATCCTCACGGGTACCGGGGCCGACGGCACGTTCGGGCTCAGGCGGATCCGGGAGCGTGGCGGTCTGACGATCGTCCAATCGCCCGACGAAGCGGAATACGACGCCATGCCCCGCAGCGCCATCGCGGCCGGGGTGGCCGACCTGGTTCTGCCCATCGAAAAAATCGCCGCTCAAATCCTCCGTGTCGACGGCGTCCCACAAGGCATCGCGCTCTCCGAGGGCGACTCGGGGCCCGCGGAGAAGGAAGCCGCTACGCTCCATAAGATCCTATCCGAAGTGTCGACGCACACCGGGCACGACTTTACGCACTACAAGCGCACAACCATTATGCGACGCATCGGCCGCAGGATGCAGCTGCACCACGTCCAGAACCTCGATGACTACCTGCGGTTGCTGCACAGGCATGATGACGAAGTGAAGGATCTGCTCGAAGACCTTCTGATCACCGTCACCCAGTTTTTCCGCGACCCGGAAGTCTTCGAGCACCTCGAGACAAAGGTCATTCCTCAACTGTTCAAAGGCACGACCCGGGAGGATCGCGTACGGGTTTGGTCCGTCGGTTGCGCTACGGGCGAAGAAGCTTATTCCCTGGCTATGCTCCTGCTGGATGAGGAGGCCCGGCATACAGTCAAACCCAAACAACTTCAGGTATTCGCCACGGATATTCACGAGGCTGCCCTGGGCAAGGCTCGTGAAGGGATATATCCGGTATCGATCGAAGCCGATGTTTCGGACCAGCGTCTCAGCCGGTTTTTCGAGAAGGGGAACGAGCACTACCGGATCCGCAAGGCCGTCCGCGAACGCATCGTCTTCGCCCCGCACAATGTCCTTCGGGACCCTCCGTTTTCGCGCCTTCAGTTGATCAGTTGCCGGAATCTTCTTATTTATCTGCAGCGCGATATTCAGCAGCAGCTTATGTCGATGTTTCACTACGCGCTGGAAGAGGATGGCTACCTGGTGGTGGGCACGTCGGAGGGGGTGGAATCCGATCTATTTCAGTGCGAAAACAAGCAGTACGGCCTCTACCGCCGGCGCAGCGTGCCCGGCCACAGGCACCCAGCGTCGAATACCTCCCTCAACTCCCGATTCCGTCATCGTGAAGATCAGGATGGGGCAAACATGACGCCCGCGGCCGGTTACGGCGTCCTTCATGAGCATGCTGTCGAACTCTACGCCCCGCCCAGCATTTTGATCGACCCGGATGGTGAATTGGTGCATTACTCGGCACGGGCGGGACGGTTTCTTCATATGGCCGGCGGCACGCCGACCAACGACGTCTTCCGGCTTCTTCCCGAACCGCTGAAATTCGAGTTGCGTACGGCCGTCCACACGTCACGCGACAATGGCGGCAGTTACCGCTCCCGCCCGATTAGCCTTTTGATTGAGGGCACGCAATGCCAGGTGGTTCTTCGGGTCCAGCGAGTCGACCAGCCCCGCATCAACGGCTACTTCCTGGTGATCTTTGATGAAATCGAGGCACCGGAAGGGACCGACCCGGACGACAAAAGCCTCCCCCACGACGCGAACATCCGCGGTCTGGAAGCGGAACTGACGCAGATGAAAAAACGCATGCAGTCGCTGATCGAGGAGCACGAGGCCGCCCAGGAACGCAATCAGGCCTACAACGAGGAGCTGGAAAGCACGAACGAGGAACTGCGCTCGACCATGGAGGAACTGGAGACCTCGAAGGAAGAGATGCAGAGCATTAACGAAGAACTTACCACGCTCAACCAGGAGAACCACCACAAGGTCGAAGAACTGAACCAACTTTCCAGCGACCTGGAAAATCTGCTGACAGCCACACACATTGCGACCGTCTTTCTGGATCGCGACCTGCACGTCCTGCGCTTTACGCCCAGCATGGCGAGCCTTTTCAACCTGACGGACAGCGATCGGGGCAAGTCCATGGCTGACTTGGCACATCAATTTGGCTATGGGCAACTTAAAGAAGATGTCGGGAAGTTGCTCAAGCAGCTCACTCCCGTGGAACGCGAGATTTCCAACGAGCAGGGTCAATGGTACCTGGCGCGTCTTCAATGCTATCGGACCAACGACGACCGTATCGAAGGCGTGGTGATCACCTTCATCGACATCACCAAACGTAAAGAATTCGAGCGGGAACTCCTCCACGCGAAGGACATTGCCGAAAGGGTTATCGATACGGTCCGCAATCCGATGCTTGTGCTGAGCAATGATTTGCGAGCTGAGTTTTCGAACAAGGCTTTTGAGCAGTATTTCAAGCTGCCGTCGGACGATATAAGGGGCCTTTCGGTTTATGATCTGGACAACGGCCCATGGAAGAACCCGCATCTTCGCGAAGTTCTGGAACGCATTCTGCCTGACAACCGTGATTTCAATGACTTTGAGATTGAGCACACTTTCGATAATGGGGCTGTACGATCTCTGATCGTGAGCGCCCGAAGGATAGATCATCTGGAACTCATCCTCTTGGCGTGCGAGGACGTGACCGAGCGGAAACAGGCCAGGCAGGCTATTGAGCGCTCCCGGGATCTTCTGGAGGAAAAGGTCGCCGAGCGAACCGCCGAGTTGCACCAGCAGTCAAAATGCCTCCGGCACCTGGTCCGTGACTTGACCTCCGCCGAGCTGAGGGAGCGCAAGCGGATGGCATCGGTCCTGCACGATGATCTTCAACAGATCCTTGTGGCCGTTAAGATGCAACTCGGGATGGCGCGAACCCGGCTCAAAGAAAAATCGTCCATTAAAACATTGGACCAGGCCATTCAAAGTATTGACGAATCCATCAACATCACGCGCGACCTGGTGCGTCGGGTGACACCGCAAGTGTTGTACGAACACGGCCTCATCCCGGCCTTGAAGTGGTTGAGCGAGGAGATGTCACGACGGCATGGTCTGAAGACGCGGATTAAAGCCGTGAAGGAAGAATTGCCGCTGCCTGATGCAAGCAAAACGCTGATTTTCGACAGTTTGCGCGAGATGCTGTTCAATATTGTCAAGCATGCCAATGTCGATAGCGCGACCGTTGAGGTTCGCCAGCATCCGGACCGGTTATCGATCACGGTGAGCGACGAAGGCAGCGGCTTTGATGTCGCTACCAAAGCAGCGGAGAGCGATAAGAGCCATTTCGGAGTGTTTTCGATCGACCACCGCATTGAAGCGATCGGGGGAACCCTGACGATCGATTCAGCGCCCGGAAAAGGGACGCGGGTTTGCCTCGAAATTCCGGTGACCGCGACAAGTGCGGATGATCAAACGGTTCAGACTGAGCCGCCGGCGGAATTGATTCCCTCCTCCGATGCCACTGAGCGCGACGCGACGGTGGTTCGTGTTCTCGTGGCTGACGACCACGCCCTCGTTCGCGAAGGGATCGTCCAAGTCCTGAAGCAAATCAAGCGGATGAAAGTCGTCGGTGAGGCGGGTGACGGAATTGAAGCCATTGCGGGTGTCGATCGCTACCATCCGGACGTCGTGCTCATGGATGTCAATATGCCTCGCATGGACGGAGTCGCCGCGACACGCGAGATACGGCGACGCTGGCCCCAGACCCTTGTCATCGGTCTTTCGATGCAGGAAGCCAACGGAGAATCCGTTCACGCCATCACTGAAGCCGGCGCGACGGCCTTTCTCCCCAAGTCCGATAACTCGAACCAAATCGTCGAAACGATCTTCCGCCTGATGAACGCTAAGCAGAATACCAAAAAGCGGACCGGAACTACGACCTCTTGAACAGGTCTCGAATCGTTGCGACCATTTTATCCGAACCGTCCCGCTTTTTCACGTAGGCCCGGGCGCCGGCCTGAAGCGCCTTCCATTCGAAAATGGCGTCCTCGTGCATGGAGAACACGAGAATCGCGAGCTCCGGGTGGAGGGAACGGATTGTTTCAATCAGTTTAATTCCGTCGTATTCACCCAAAGTGAGGTCCACGGACACGACGTCGGGCTTGCTCCCGCGGATCATCTCAAGCATTTCCCGGGGGTCTTCGGTCTCGCCGCAGACCTCCATGTCCGGCTCGCGATTGATAATCTCAGCCAGACCCAGGCGAATCACCGGATGATCATCCACGAGCAGTACACGTTTCTTCGCCTCCTGGCGGCGGGTTGCCCGCGCGTACGGGCGATCTTTCGTCACGGTCCGGGACCTATGTTCTTTCACTTGCATGGCATTGCCTTGTTGATGGTGTTGGCGGTTGTAAGAGGGCGGATCATTTCAGGATCAACGGCGCCTCGGTGATGGAATGGGCGATGGCGTACCGGGTCAATCCCGCCACGTCGTGAATATTGAGCTTGTTCATCACCGATTGCCTGTGTTTTTCAATGGTCTTGATGCTCACGTCGAGGTGATCCGCCATCTGCTTGTTCGCATACCCCTCGGCAATAAGCTGAATCACTTCCAGCTCACGCGATGTGAGGCGCCCGCGCGTCTTCTTGTCCTTCCCGGCCCGGTCCTTTAAAAAACTTCGTTCTTCGTCGATCAGCCGTCTCGAAATGGACGGACTAAAGCAGATGTTGCCATGGTGCACAACCCGCACCGCCTTTATCAAAGAAGCGACCTCATCCTGTTTGTTGATATAACCGGATGCTCCCGCCCGGATAAATTGTCGGACATATTCATCATCACTGTAGGACGACAGTATAAGCACTTTCGTCGAAGGATTGTTCATCAGGATTTGCCGCATGGCCTCCAAACCATTGAGCTTTGGCATCGCAATATCCATGATGATAACGTCAGATTGAAGCGTCTTGTCCAACCGGACCGCCTCGCGTCCATCATTCGCTTCGCCCAGCACCTCGATATCCTCTTCATTGTTCAACAGTGAACGCACTGACTGGCGAACCAGCCTGTGGTCATCAACCAATAGGACTTTGATGGGATTGTTAATAATTCTCCCCTGGCTCAGGGCGGTCGGGAGTAGCGAGCGAGTAGGCGGGAGCCCCATTCCAAAGCCCAAAACCCGTCTCTTCGTCAAACTTACGCATCCTTTCAGCCTAGAACGTAGCCTCACTCAGGTCAATCCTGCACCTTGGTTTTTAATATTATTTTAAACTAAGTA
>PWMU01000195.1 GCA_003558065.1 Opitutia bacterium
CTGCGGCCGACCTTGACAAGCCGGCATTTCTGGAGAGACTCAAAACGGTAAAAGACGAACGCATCCGGCAAACAGCCATGACACTCGAACAACAATTTCGCCAGGAAGGACGCCAGGAAGGCGAGCGCCTCCTGTTAGAGCGCCAGCTAACCCGGCGGTTTGGTCCGCTTCCCGAATGGGCTTCCCGGAAGCTTGAAGAGGCGAACCCCGCTCAACTGGAAACGTGGGGCGAAGCCATTCTCGAGGCTCCCTCATTGGAAGAGGTTTTCCGGAATTAACACAAGCGATCAAGGGCACGGACAGGGTTGGCATCCAAGGAATTTCCCAACGCTTCCCACCAACTCATGTCGTTCGATCTCTTGCGTCTTTCCATAAGCCCAAAACCGAATTGTAAGAATCCGATAGATTCGCTCACACAGAACAGCGACGCGCCAAACATTATTCTTTTCGGCTCTTCGATTCGCTGAAATCGCCGGAGATATAGCGGTGTAGTATACTGGTGACCAAGGTTTGATACGGGATTCCATAGCGGTTGGCTTGTCGCTGCAATCGAGCCAGGTCCCTTGATGAAATACGGATATTGATTCGCCTATCCTTATTCAGCGTCTTCCTTGCGGCCTCCATGAAGCGCTGCTTTTCTCCTTTCGTCGGAGGACGGGCTTCAATGAGTCCTTTTTCTTCCAGTTCCAAAAGCTCTCTTTCATATTTATCAAATTTCATCGCTCTCCTCCTTCAATAATCTCTTGGTCGCTTGCCGACTTGGAATGATTGTCTTTAGAAACTTGACCCCCTTTGACTCAACGTACGGAACAAGATAAACATATTGATCCACACACACATACAGAATCTTTTGGCCAGGATATTTCTCCTGATTTGGATGTGCGCCAATCAGCAACAGATCCCCTTTTTGTACATGGAAAAGAATGTCTTGAAACCCAATCCCTCTTTCCTTTCTCAGCCATAAATCTTTTTCATCCGACCATTCAAACATCGCATTTCAAACGATGATCCTTTGGATGCCGTTTGTCAACCAATCGGTGTGCCTTTTGTACATAGGGATCTCGCGAACCGGCGTTAGGCCGACTCTGTGAAAATTAAGGCCGTTTTTCACGGTAAGTCGTTGAACAGGTTCTTTTCTCGATTTGAGCTTCGACGCCGCTCGTGCAGGATCAGGTCGTCGCATGCCCCGGGTCCCCCACACGTACCGGCGTTCGGCGACCGTTTCGCTTCCCAGGCGTTCTTCGAGCACCTGCCACTGATCGGAGTAATAATAGTGCCGGGTCGTGCCGCCTGTTTCCTTGGTGATGCGCCGGTGGGTGGCGTCGTAGGCATAGGCGGCCACCGTGCTGCCGCCGCTTTCTTTGACCTCCACCAGGCGGTTCCAGGCGTCCCACTTGAGGCTGTAGCTGTCCGAGGGAGAGAGCGGTCGGGGGATTTCGGTCATGTTCCCGGCCTTATCGTGGTCCGGGGTGGGCCAGCTCGGGCCGGTACTTTCGCTGATGGAGTCGATCTCGTTGGCCATCGTGTGCTGGCGGTTCTGGTCGAGGGTGGTCGAGCCGTTCTCCTTTGCCCATGGCTTCAACCAGGTTCCGCGAGAGTGGATTCATTGGCTTTTTTCGTCCGTAAGTCGGCGGATGATTGCCGGAACCCTAAGCGCCACAAGCCCGGCGTGGCTGCGTTACGCTTTGCGCCCCGCTTGATCACGTATTCCAATACGCTCCCTTCACGGGTCTTGAGCAGGCCTTGCCATCCGAACTTCTGGCTGCTTTTGAAGCACATGGGGTAGCCGGTGTTCTCCCCGTGCCAGTTGCCGGTGGGGTCAAAGTTCCAGTTCTCCTCCCAGGCGGGGGTGCCGTCGATGCCGGTCTTGTTCGCATTGAGGGTGCCCCGGGCCAGCTCGGTGACTTGGTAGAGCCCGTCGTAGCTGTAAAATTCGTCCCGGCCGCCGTTGGCTACGGTGTTTTCCCGCCAGATGCGGTTAGAGGCGCGGTTCCCGGCAAGCACGGGACAGGTTGCGCCGTACATAAGGCGTTCGAGGTCGTTGAACCCTTTCACCCGGCGCTGGTCGATCACCCGCCTCCCGGCCAGCCGGGAGTCCAGGCCCACGTACGGATCCCCGCCCTCGCCACTTTGGCCACTGGCAAAGTAACTGAACTCCACCCCGGGCTCGTCCTTATAGTTGGTGATCACGGGTCTATTTTGGCCCAGGTAGCGGTATTCAAGTCTGTCCGGGATACCCGGACGATGCAAGGATCAAGGCGGGCCGTGTTCGGACCCGTCAAGCGGAAACCTGCGGGGCTCACTTGGGGAACCCCGATGAGAGCGTCTTTACCGGGCACGGTTCGGTGATCCGCAGGATCAACGCCTCGATTCCGGGAAGGAATTCGACCAAGGCGAGACCTTCGAGGGAGCCCATCACACTGATCGCGGTGGCGAGGGCGTCGGCGGTAGCGGCGTCCGGCGCGATTACGGTCACCGCCATCCGGCCGGTCAACCCCAGGCCGGTACGGGGGTCGAGAATGTGAGAGTACCGGATTCCTTCGATCTCCACGAACTGCTCGGCATCGCCGGATGTCGAGACGGCGGTGTTGGCGAGGAGTCGCGGGGAGACTCCCGCGTTCCCGGTCCCGCCGCCCGGCGCAATCCCCACGCGCCAGCCGCGGGCCCCCGGAGGCGGGTCGCCGATGGCCAGGTCGCCGCCCACGGCGACGAGGGCCTGAGAAAGCCCGGTTTCCCGCAGGACGGCGAGCGCTGCATCCGCGGCATACCCCTTGCCGATCCCACCGGGGTCGAGGCGCATCCCCTCGGCAAGCAGGGTGACGGTGCCAGCTTCCCGATCGATGCACAGCTTCCGGTACCCGGTCGCCCGCCGCGCCCGCTCGATCATCTCCGGGTCCGGCAGTGTCGCGGACGCCCGCGCTTCGCGCCAGAGGCGCGCCAGGGGACCGACGGTGATATCGAACGCGCCGCCGGTCAGGACGGAAATCGCGCCGGCCCGGGCGAGCACCGCCAGGAGGTCGTCCCCGACAGCAACCGGGGTTCCCGGCGGCTGGCGGGAGAGGCGCATGAGTTCGCTTTCCTCGTCGTAGTCGCTCAATATGGAATTCAATTCCCGGATACGCGCGAACGCCCGATCTACGCCAGCCCGGGCGGGCTCTTCCCCGGGTGCGTAAACGGTAATCGTCACCCGGGTACCCATGTGCGGTTCGGTGAAGCGAAACCGCTCCAGGTCCGCCGCGTGGCCAAAAGTCGCGGCCGCCAGCAAAGTCAGGACCGAACCGAGCGCCGTTTTCATTTCCCTCAAACGTCGCAGAGCGTGATCGCCTCGTGGAGACCCATGTAGGGATCGCGAGTGGGAAGAAACTCCTGGCCGACGTAGCCGGTGTAGCCGACCTCCAGCAGCGCCTCCATTATCGGCCGGTAGTTCAGTTCCTGCGAGTCGTCCGGTTCGTGGCGGCCGGGATTGCCCGCGGTGTGCACGTGCCCGATGTAGTCCCGGTGCTCCCGGATGCGGCGAATAATATCACCCTCCATGATCTGGGCGTGGTAGATGTCAAAGAGCAGCTTCAGCCGGGGGGAACCGACGCGCTTGATTATGTCGACACAGTAATCGACTCGGTCGCCCTGGTAGCCGGGATGACCCTTCATGGGATGGCTGTCGTCCCGGGTATTGAGATTTTCCAGACAAAGGGTCACTCCTTTTTCCTCGGCATACCCCACCACTCCCTTGAGACCTTCAACGCAATTTGCGGCGCCTTCTTCCGGATCCATCCCGCGGCTGGACGCATCGTGCGGGTCGACCGCGCTGAAACCGGTGAAACAAATGACATTCGGGACTCCGTACTCCGCGGCGCCGTCAATCGCTTTTTTCGTGACCTCAATGACCTCCCGCCGGAAGGCCGGATTGTTGAAGCCGCGCAGGAAGGGAGGATCGGGTGCCATGTCAATCTGCCCGATCGCACAGGTGAGCCCGTGCTCCCGGAGGACGGGATATTGATCGGCAGTGAGCAGCTCAACGCTTTCGACGCCGAGTTGCTTCGCAGCCGTGCACGTTTGTTCCAGGGACCACTTCTCGCCAAACAATTCAAAACACCATTGAACAATCGATTGCTTGATCCGGCCTTTCTTCACCGCCTTCTCCCGGTTCGCGGTTTCGGAACGGGCAATATCGGCAAAGGCGACGGGGCCGGCGGCCAGGAGCCCGGCGGTGCGGAGCAACATATTCCGGCGGCTGATCGGAACCTGGAAAGGCGAGGCGTTTTTTCGAGTTGTCATACTAATAAATCCAATAGGACAGGAATTTGATCATTTGCCCGAAACGGCGGGGACCTTGCATTTTCATTTTTATTTTCAAAGGACTCCTAACAGGTACGGGACCCGGAGGCACCCGTTCGCGGTTCAAAGCACAACCGTGCTTCCCGGCTGGGGAACCGGGTAACGGCCGTTTTCATCCGGAAGCGTGGGCGGATCCGCATCCCAGGCGAACCGATCCGGACTGATACTCAATTTTGAATCATACGCATCCTCCCACGAAATCATTCTGTTTGAGTAAGTGCACATGCGGCCCATAATCGCCGTCAACGTGCTTTTTGCGCTGTAGTCGACCTCGTTGAAAGGCTTGTTGTTTTGAATGGCGTCGAAAAGGGCGTCCTGCTGGGCCTGGTAGGGATTGGTGTCGTCACCCTCATAACGCCATTTCCTTTCCCCTTCGATCCGGTACCCGCTTATATCGGCACGCCCCCTCGTCCCCTGAGCGTATTCGGATACGGTGGCCCATCCCGGTTGGTGGCGGCATTGGCTGTAGAAGCGGGAGCCGTCGGCGTACTCGAATTCGACGAAATGGTGATCGAAGATCTCTCCGTGATCCGGCCCGTCCCTGACCTGGCGTCCGCCCTGTCCCTGCGCCCGGACGGGAAAGCCGTCCTTGATCCAATTGATTACATCGATGTTGTGAACATGCTGCTCGACAATGTGGTCCCCGCACAGCCAGTTAAAATAGTACCAGTTGCGCATCTGGTATTCCATTTCCGTCCATGCCGGTTGACGGGGACGCACCCAGACGCCCTGGCTGTTCCAATAGCCGCGCATGGAAACCAGATCCCCGATGGCACCCTCCCGCAGCCGCCGGACTGTTTCGAGATAACCGTTCTGATGCCGGCGTTGAAATCCGACGCCGACCTTGAGGTTCTTCTCTTGCGCCTTCTTGCCGGCCACGAGCACTCTGCGAACCCCGGGAGCATCGACCGCGACCGGTTTCTCCATAAAAACATGTTTTCCGGCCTGAACCGCCGCTTCGAAATGGGCGGGCCGGAATCCGGGGGGCGTGGCGAGAATCACCACATCGGCCAGGGCGATCGCGTCCTGGTACCCCTCGAAGCCGACGAAGCGATGATCGGCGGGGACATCAACCTGGTCCGGGTTAAGCGATTTCAATCGTTCCAGGCTGTCTTCAAGCCGGTCCTCAAAGGCTTCGGCCATCGCGACGAGCTTGACGTTCTTTCCAGTGTTCATCGCCTGGGCGGCGGCGCCCGTACCGCGCCCCCCGCAACCGACCACCGCAATCTTCAGTGTATCGTCTCCCCCTGCCGGACCGGGGACGCCGCGGGCGATTCCGGGCAGTGTGGCGAGCAGCGCTCCGCCTGCAAGGCTCGCCGAAGCGGATTTGAAAAAGCCGCGGCGCGTGACCGCGGAAGGCTTACCGGTTCCAGTATTCATACATTTCCTCGGGTGAAGGGATTTCAAGCGGGCGAACAATCCGGAACCCGAGCCACGGCGCGTTGGTGTGGTACCAGCGGCTTTGGGGCAGTTGGGGATCCATCATTTTCCAATCCGGGTGTGAAGCGCGACGCGCGGCGCTGCGGAGATCCAGAGGGCCATCGTTCCAGGAACCGCCGCGGACGACGCGAGGATACTCGGTCGCCGCTTTTTCCCATGGATTGACCGCCACCTGATCCTCAAACTTCTCATACCGATCAGCCCGGTACTGGTCCAGGGTCCATTCCCAGACATTTCCGTGCATGTCGTAAAAACCCCACGGATTCGGCCTCTTTTGGCCGACGGGCCGGGACTGTGAGCCGCTGTTACCCCGGTACCAGGCAAAATCATCGAGATCCTCGGGGTCGTCACCAAACGACCACAGGGTTTCGGTGCCGGCACGCGCGGCGTACTCCCATTCGGCTTCGGTGGGAAGTCGATAGAAATGTCCGGTCTTCGCGCTCAACCACTGGCAATACTTGTTGGCGGCATGATGGGTCATGCTGACGGCTGGAAAACCGTCGGTACCCATGCCGAAAGTCATGTCGAGGTACGGCGGAGACGGTCGCGACACGGCATCCACGGTTTCTTCTGACTCGTAACCCTCGATCCCATGCATGAACAAGTTGAATTCGTTCCAGGTCACCGGGACCTCGCCCATCCAGAATGCGGCAACCTCCACCCGGTGCCGAGGCCCCTCGTCGGGCGCTCGGCCGACTTCGCTTTCGGGACTGCCCATGACAAAGTCCCCCGCCGGGATGAAAATCATTTCATATGAAACCCGCGAACCGGGAATGGATACCGAGTACGGCTCCTTCTTCACTTCATCGGCCAATTCTTCCTCCTGTGCGAGAATAGCCGCATGAATCTCGCGCACGAGTTCCATTTCATCGGGATCGACCTCGGCGCTGGAGGATGCCGTGACAAGCCGGGCCATTAGGCCAAGCATGCCCGCGGCGGCAATCGCGAAACGCGGTGGTAATCGAAAGGAGTGCATCAATCGAGGTGCTTCTCAAGATAGTCGTCGCTCACGGAACATGTAACGCCCTCCTCCGGAACTTCGGCGCCCGTAATCCAGACCAGGGCGTTCAGGGCGACTTTCCTGAAATTCTCATCGCCCCAGTTCTCGTGAAAATGCCCCCCGGTAAACCCGAAGCCGCGTCCCCCGTCCACGCGTTCCACCGCCCAGGCCAGGGTTTCGGTCTCGCCCTTGGCCTCCACGATGTGCGGGTAAGGGCCCTGCGGGCTGACGTACGGACCGTCACGGGTTTCGTCGGAGGGTTTGGCCCGCAGGATTGGTGTGATTCCCTCCATGCCCTCCCGAAAGCGAATATTGAAATACCACTCGTCCCGTATGGAAAACGGTTCCACGCCCCGGGTAATCGGATGCCCCGGAAGGTCGTTGAATTCAGCCTTCCAAATCGGGTTCACCGAATAATGCGTCTCATAGTGGCCGCCGATCCAATCGACGAACTGCGGGCCGCCCCGTTCCACGGGCACTTCGGTGGCGTAATGAAAAGCGGCCAATCCCACGCCCTCCTCCATCAGCGCCTGCATCGTTTCCAGGCGCTCCCCCTGAATCACCGGATGCCTCCCTCCGCCGTCCATGTAGAGGAGAATCCCGTCGGCGGCGTCGAACGCCCCGGGATCCTCAGGCCAGCCGTTGTAGTGCGCGACGACCTCGAGGCCGGAAACATGCTCCAGGCAGTCTTTCAGAAGCCGGACTCCCGCATTGTGTTCGTGGGTGCCGCGCCCGTGACTCGGCGCACCCGCCACAAGGACCAAACGCCTGAACGAATGGTCCGCCGATCCATAGCCCTCCTCCGGGGTGCCGTCATCCCGGAGTTTGCCCACCGACCACAAAAGTCCGCGGGCCACCAGGTCGAGGTACTCTTCCGCCTCCATCGTTTCATTGTGATGCCCGATCGTGGTGCCGAAGATGCGCCCTTCTCCGTACTGGTTCGTCCAGATTGTCAGGTGATGCTCCTCAGTATCCACCCCGAAAGCGCGACCCAGGAGCGTGACTCCCTCGCGCACCTCTTCGATCATATAAAGCTCTCCCCGGGGCGTCTCCCATTCTTCGGGGAACCCCTTCATTACCGGATGATCGGGTTTCAGATTTTCGACCGTAAACGGCCGGTGCGCTTCATGGCGCGTGGTGCGCACCCCCAACAGGTCCCGCCAGGCCTCCGTTTCGGCGTGTCGATAGCTGTGCATGGCGCAGTGAAGCACGACAGCAGGGAGGCCCGCTTCATGGACGCGGGTTATTCCTTCAATGAATTCAACGTCGGTGACGTTGGAATAGCACATGTTGTACAAAGCGACGTCGAAGCCCTCGGCCCATCCGGATTCCCGCTGGCGCCGCGGCTTGTGACGGCTTTGTTCCTGGTTGCCGCCTTCCATTCCCTCGAGATCGATTGTCCATTGCACGTTGGCGCGGGCACTTATGCCCTCGGCCAGAATGTGTTGCTGTGCCTCGTAATCATGCCATCCGCCTCCGGTGATCATCAGCGCCTGAATCGGTTCCGTCTCTGAGGCCGTTGCCGTTGCGGTTGCCGCAAATGCGAAACACAGGACCGGCAGCGCCGGGAGTCCGAGAATGAGATTACGTCCGTGTACTGGGAACAAAGTCATAGTCTGGCCGGGTTTGGAGGATTTGAAACGCTTAACGGGAGTATGCCCGGCACGATAGTGATGACAAGCGGATTGCTGCGGAGAGTCAACATCGCCTTCATGTTCAATGAAAACCGTGTTGATAGGAAGACCGTTGAGAATAGCCATTAACCAAAGAGAAAAAAACTTTGGGTGGCGTCGGCCGACGTGATACTCTTATAGTCGGTTTCAAAGAGCACCAACTGCGGACGCCTCCCTCGCGGACCGGGTTTCCCGGGCGGGTGGAGCGGTCACAACGGCGGTGACTCGCACGGAAAAACACCACAGATGACCCGCAGTTCCCGCACAGTCGTTCTTGTTCCCTTGATGGCCCTGCTGGCGGTTGCCGCCTGGTTTCTTTTCAGTGATCCGGAACCGGGACGGAACGATTCCGGATTTGAACGCCAGAGCGGCACTCCGGAAGCGCCCGGCCATTCCGGTCGGGAGAGTCCGGGTTTGCCCGAGGTTCCACCCATCGTAGAACGGGGACCGGGATTTGAGCACCCCCCCGCCCCCGAAGAAGGGCAAGCGCCTCGCCCGCGGAGAGGTGCCCCCCCCCCTTTGGCCGGCGAGGAAACGGCCCGCCCGACCCTCCCGTCCGCCCCCGCTCTCGAACGGCCTTCCCTGCCCGTCCGGCGCCTGTCGGCACCCGCCAACGAGGCGGAGCGCCAGAAGCTCTCAGGTGAAGTGCGTTCCTACCTCGATTCGCTGCAGCAGGAGGCCCGCGAAAAAGCCCGGCAGCTCGGTTACCCGGTTCACATCCGGGACGCCGAGGGCCGGCCGCTGGAGCTGGTGGCGGTCAGGGACGGAAAACCGGTTTACCGGACCACCTTCAACGCCACGGCGGCCGCCGCCGCCCGCGTTTATCCGCTGCTGGAACCGGGCCGGGGCGACCCCGATTACGAGCTGTCGGGCAAGGGAGTGACGGTCGGGGTGTGGGACGAGGCCCGGGTCCTTGATTTTCACCGTGAGTTTGAGCTCGGACAGGTCACCAATCAACAGGAGCAGCCCTTCTACTCGCATCATTCGACGCATGTGACGGGCACGATCGCAGCGCGGGGAACGAGCCGGAATGCGAGGGGAATGGCACCCCGCACCCGGGTTGAGGCCTACAACTGGAACCAGGCCCTGGCCGAAATGACGGAACGCGCCCCTCTCTACCCGGACGAACCCGGAACGGTCCCGCTCGCCAATCATTCCTACGGGCTCGTCGCCGGCTGGTTCTTCCGTCCCGACCGGGATGCGTTTGTTTTTACCGGCTTCGAGCGTTTCGGGCGGTACGACCAGTTCGCTTACCTGACCGACCTGGTCGCCCACGCGGCGCCTTACCAGCTTTCGGTCTGGGCTGCGGGCAATCACCGGAGCGGCGATCCGCAGCCGGGCGATCCGGTGCTGGTGAATGACAATCCGGTCGCTTATGACCCGGAAATCCATCCGCCGGGAGATGCCGAGTATAAACGGGGATTCGATACGATAAACTCGTTTCAGATCGCCAAAAATGTCCTCACTATCGGCGCGGTTAATTTCTCTACCGCCGACGGACGCTCAACGGATCTCAACGAAGCCAGAATGACGCCCTTCAGTTCCTGGGGGCCCACCGACGACGGTCGCGTCAAACCCGACCTGGTAACACACGGAGTCTCGGTCTTCTCACCCGTCGCCCTCGACGGCTGGTACGGGCGTGCCAGCGGAACCAGCATGTCGGCTCCGGCAGTCACGGGGTCGCTGTCCCTCCTGACCGAACACTACGGAAACCGCTTTCCGGGACATGCGCTTCGCGCGAGCACCCTGAAAGCCCTTTTGGTGCACACCGCCGACAACCTCGGCAACCCCGGACCCGATTCGCGCTACGGCTGGGGGCTGATCAACGCCCGGGCGGCGGTTGAGCTTCTCACCGACCATGTGGAATCACCCCGCTCGAACCTGGTGGTCGAAGACTTTGTTTCCAGCGACCGGAATACAGTAACCTATCAAATTGAATCCAATGGGGAGCAACCGCTCCAGGTGACGCTTGCCTGGACCGATCCCCCCGCCGAACAGCCGGTGGAGGAATCCGACGACCGAACGCCGACGCTGGTCAACAATCTGAACCTGAGGGTCATCGCGCCCGAGCAGGAGACCACTTATTACCCGTACCGCCTCAACCCGGAAGTCCCGGCGTCCCCGGCGACGACGGGAATCAACGAGGTCGACAATGTGCTGCGCGTCGACATCCCCTCCCCTGCCTCCTCCGGAACCTATTCGCTGGCTGTCGATTATGAAGGCGCCTTGTTCGGCGGGGAGCAGATTTTCTCGCTCATCGCAAGCGGTGGCGACGCCCCCTCCCCGCTTGCGGAAGCACCGTCAGTATCCGGCATCAGTCCGGCGAGCGCCGCCAACAGCGGTTCAACGATCATGGACCTTTCCGGAACGGACTTCCTCCTGGGCACCGACCTTCGTCTTACGCGCTCCGGAGAGGATCCGATTAAAGCATTCGGTATCGAGGCGATGCCGGAACGGGTGAGCGCCCGGTTCGATCTTTACGGCGCCACGGCCGGCACGTGGGATCTGGAGGTTCATTCTCCGGGTGAGGAAGCCGTGGTGATCGAGGAAGCCTTTGAAGTCGAACCGGATTGCCATTTTTCCCTGGAGCCCGATTCCGTCGAGGTGTCCTCCTCCGGCGGCTATTTTTCCGCCCGGTTGGAGAGCTCCTCCGACACCTGCGAGTGGACTCTTGAAAGCAGCGAGGACTGGTTGCTCTTCCTGACCCCCAGGAGCGGCACCGGGGATGCGGAAGTGATCTACAGCGTGGGAAACCATGGAGGAAGCGCCGTCCCCCGCAGCGCCGAAATCACGATCGGCGGCCGCACCCGCCTCGCCGTCAATCAAGAAGGCGTGCCGCCGGTTACCCTGAATGAGGCCGAGCCCCGTGCCGGTTTCATCACCGGCCGTGAGCGACAGGCGGACTGGAAATACTACCGCTTCGATGTTCCCCATATGACTTCGGGAGAAGTCGCGTTTCTCCTGGATTCGCTTACAGGAGATGCGGACCTGTACGTGCGCCACGGCGAGAAACCCACCCTCGACGAGTATGATTGTCGTCCCGTGCTCGGCGGCACGCAGGATGAGTTGTGCGGGTTCGCGGACCCCGAGCCGGGCACGTGGTGGATCGGTGTCAACAACTGGGATACGGGCCGGATCGACTACGTGATCTCAGCGAGTCTGTTCATCGAGGAACTCCTCTATGAGGACTGGGCAAAGAACGTCTTTACGGAAGACGAACGGAACGACCCGGCTATCTCGGGCCCGGGCGCCGATCCCGGCGATTTTGGCATTCCCAACCTTATCCGCTATGCCCTGGCACTCGATTCCCGACATCCCGAAAGCGACAAGCTGCCTCGCGCCGGAGTAATGCACGAAGAAGGAGAAACGTATTTATATATAGAATACACCGAGAAAAAAGCGGCGACCGATGCGGTTCTTCGGGTGGAGGTCTCGGAGGATCTGAGTGAATGGAATTCCCTCGATGGAGTGGTGAAAACGGTCGACGAGGACGCGGCCACACGCACTGTCCGGGTGCGCAAACCCGAGCCTGTGGCGTCGGGTGCCGCCGGTTTCCTCCGGCTCCGGGTTACGATGTGGTGACGGAAGGGTAATGCCGGCGGATCACCCGGATCAGGGATCCCGCGGGGTCACCCGCATCCGCAGAAAGAGCGGGGTGGATTCGTCCTCCCCGGGTTCATGGACCAACGTCACGGTCCGGGTCGCCACATCCCGTATCACTTCGATTGAACTGTTTCCGGTCTCATGAAAAGGCGCCGACCCCAGTGCTCGGGCCACGGTCGTCCAGGACCGCAGGTCCTCTGACGCTTCGAGTTCGATAACAACATCGTCGCGCCTGGTGTGCCTCTCAAACACCGCCGTAAAACCTCCCTGCCCGTCGAATCCGGGGTGCAACGGCACATTCTGCATTCGCTGGTCGGCATCGATACCCAGAGCATATCTCAGAAGATTCGGAACCCCGTCTCCCAGGGTATCCGCCTCAGGTGCCCGTTTGCCGGGTTCTTCAAGTACGCTTGCCCAATCATCGTAGGTGGTCGGGGGGTTGATAACGACGTCCCAAAGTCGAACGGTTCCATGGAAGCTTGCCGTCACGGCCTTCGCTCCGTCCGGAAGAAAGCCCGCAAACCGGGCTCCCCCGGCTTCGGCTGCGAACGTCCGCAGCAATTCGCCCGTACGCGTATTCCGGATCTGCGAATCGGCGCCGAGGCTTCCGATGAGGATCCGTTTCTCGTCAGGGGAAAACGCCACAGACGAAACCGGACCCAACCCCCCTTCAAACGTTCCCAGCGTAACTCCTGTCTCCACGTTCCAAAGGTGTACGGTCGAATCCATGCCTCCGGTCAGGACGCTTTCGCCATCGGCGGAAAACCTCGCGGCCAGAATCCGGCTGCCGTGGACATTGAAACTCTCCAGCGCCTCCCCTGTAGCCGCATCCCAAATACGTGCCGTACCGTTGGTGCTCCCGGTCAGGATCCTGGTGCCATCGGGAGATATTGCAGCCGCACTGTACCACTCGCCGGGCTGTTCGAAACGTTGATAGACCTCCAGGCTTTCCGGATCCCAGAGTTTGGCCATTGCGTGTAAACCGTCGGCCGACAGCACCCGGGATCCGTCCGCGGAAAAGGCAATGCCGACAAGCCGCCTGCCATGTTCCTCGAAGCTGTTCAAGAGCTCACCGGTCCGCGTATCCCAAAGGTTGACCGTTCGATCAACAGCGCCCGCCAGAATCCGGCCGTCCGGAGAGAAGGCAACCCTGATGACGGGATCGTCCCCTTCTTCGAATACGCGGAGAAGGGCGCCGCTCTTCAGATCCCAGAGCCTGGCGGTGCCGGCACTCCCGCCGGTCACAAGTTTTCGACCGTCGGGAGAAAGAGCCGCCGAACTGATCGAATCGTCCGCGTTGGAAAAGGTCAGCATCGAGTCGAAAAACACTCCTCGTCCCGAGAGCGGAATGGCTGTCTCCCCGTCCGTCACGTCGGAACGGAGAATGATTTCCCCGTCGAAAGTTTCCTCACGCAAAGGTGAGAACCTGACGACGAACTCCCTGGGCCTGCCCGGAATCAGGGGAGCGCCGTCATTTGGGCCAACGGAAAATCCATCCGGCACATCGATCGAATCCACCGTAAAGGGAACGCTGATCCGGTTCGTTACCGTAAAAGTCAGTTCCGGTGTTTCGCCGGCCACGACGGGTCCGAATTCCAGGTCCCCCAGGGTCCTCATCGCCAGGGCTGCCGTATACGTTCGCCAGAGACGGGCGTTGCCGTCGCCGTTGCCGGTCAACACCCGGAGTCCGTCCGGAGAGAACGCCACCGAGGTGACGGCGGTGCCTTGTTCGGCATACGTTCGCATCACTTGGCCCGACAGGATGTCCCAGAGCCGAACCCGCCCCTCCTGATTTCCGGTCAGCACTTTCCAGTCACCGGGCGCGAATTTGACGGAATGAACGGAAGGTTCTTCAAGCCTGCGGATCTCGTCTCCCGTTTCGATCTGCCAGAACCGGACCGTGCCGTCAAAACTCCCGCTCACCACAACTCTCCCGTTCGGCGAAAAAGCCACCGAACGCACCGAACGGGTGTGTCCGGAGAACGTCCTCAGGACCTCCCCCGTCCCCGCATCCCACAATTTCGCGGTCTGATCCGAACTGCCTGTGACGATCGTCGCCCCGTCGGGCGCGAACGCCACCGAGCGCACCCAGCCGCCGTGGCCCTCGAAACGCCGGATCAGGGCGCCGGATTCCACGTCCCACAACCTGGCGATGGCATCGCCGCTCCCGGTCAGAATCCGGGTCCCGTCCGGCGAGAATACAGCCGAATACACGGTGTCGTCGTGGCCCTCCAATTCACCTGACAATGCCCCGGTTTCGACATCCCAGAGTTTGGCGGTACGATCCGTGCCGGAAGTCACGACCCGGCTCCCGTCGGGAGAAAACGCAACCGACCAGACCCAGTCGCTCCCGTGCTCGAATACCCGCAACGCCTCGCCGGTTTCGGCGCTCCAGAGCCGCGCGGTTCCGTCAAAACTGCCTGTAAGGACTTTATCTCCATCGGGCGAGAACACCGCGGAATGCACCGGAAGGCGGTGCTCGTCAAACTGTTGAAGCGGTTCCTGAGCGGCCTGGAGAATGTGGGGGAAACCCGTCGACAAGAGGGCCGCTCCGAGAATGAAACCGTTCCGGACTTTCCCGAAGGGCCGTTGGCGGGAACTCCCTGCCGGCATTCCTCTTCCGCGATTTCCCCTGCCTTCCACCGTGCCGTTCCTCACCCCACGATTATCGCCCGAAAAACCGGTCCTGAAAAGCAAATAGTCCTGCCCGGAAAAAACGGTGTCCTCCCGGGACCCGTCCAATGAGGGAAAGGGGGGATTCGAGCAGGACGGATTTATAATTTTGGTTGTAAGAAGCGTCGGGACAGCGTACTATGACTGCGGGCAAATGAGACGAACACCCGCAGGGAACGCCTCCGTTCTTCGGTTGGTTTCAGCCGGATCGACGGTGTGGTTGCTTGTGTTGGCGGCGGCGGCGGGAATCCTGACGCTGGCCGCTTCCTCTGAAAAAAGAGAATCCCCTGACGCTTCCCCTGCTTTCCTCGTGGAAGTGGAGGGGCCGATCGGCCCGGCAACCGACCTTTTTCTCGAACGTTCGATGGAAAAGGCCGAAGAGGCGAACGCGCCCGTCGTGATCATCCGCATGGATACACCCGGGGGCCTGGAGAGTTCGATGCGAACTTTGGTACGAAAAATCCTCGACTCGCGGGTTCCGGTCGCGGTCTATGTCGCGCCGGAAGGAGCCCGCGCCACGAGCGCGGGCACGTACATCCTGTATTCCGCCCACGTGGCGGCGATGGCTCCGGGAACGCATGTCGGTGCGGCGACACCGGTACAACTCGGCGGAGGCATGGCACCTGGCGAAGACGCCGGAGAGAACGAAGATGAACCGGCGCCCGACCGCGGAAGCGCCGCCGAACGCAAGATGGTCAGCGATGCCGCGGCCTTCATCAAGGGGCTCGCCGAACTCCGTGGCCGTAACGCCGAATGGGCGGAAAGGGCCGTCCGCGAAGGAGTCAGCCTGACCTCGAGAGAGGCTCTCGAGGAGAACGTGATTGATTTACTCGTTTCCGACGTCCCCTCGCTGCTTGAAGAGATGGACGGGATGACCGTGAGCGTGCGGGGCGAGGAGCGGGTGCTCTCTATCCCCTCTCTCGAATACCGAACCATCGAACCCGACTGGCGCACGCGCCTGCTCTCGATCATCACCAATCCCAATGTAGCCTACATCCTGATGCTGCTGGGCATTTACGGGCTGATCCTCGAATTCGCCAATCCCGGAGCCCTGGTGCCCGGTGTGACGGGCGCGATCTGTCTCCTGCTGGGTCTCTTCGCCCTGCAGTTGCTGCCCATCAATTACGCCGGTCTCGCCCTCATTTTTCTCGGTGTTGCGCTGATGATCGCCGAAGCGTTCGCTCCGAGTTTCGGAGCCCTGGGAATCGGGGGTGTCATCGCCTTTATTGCCGGTTCCATAATGCTCATTGACACCGACATTCCCGGCTTCGAATTGTACCGTCCGCTCATTGCCGCCTTCGCCGGAATAAGCGCGGTGATCTTTATCTTCGTTATGGCAATGGCCCTCAAGGCCTGGCGGCGCCCGGTTGTCAGCGGCCGGGAGAGCCTGGTGGGAAGCCTGGCCACGGCCATCGAGGATTTCGATCGCGAGGGCCGTGTATCCGTGTTCGGGGAGTCCTGGCAGGCAAAAGCGGCTACGCCCGTACGCAAAGGCCAACCGGTAAGAATCACCGCCGTCGACAATCTGGTCCTTACTGTCGAACCCGAGTCAACCACATCAGAAAAAGGAGACGCACCATGACCACAACCTACACCATCGGAATCATCCTCGCCCTGCTGGTTTTGCTCGTCGCTTCGGCGATTTACGTGCTTCGCGAGTACGAGCGTGGCGTCGTCTTTCAACTCGGGCGTTTTTGGAAAGTCAAAGGTCCCGGGCTGGTCATCGTGATCCCGGTCATCCAACAACTGGTGCGGGTCGACCTGCGCATCATTGTCATGGATGTTCCCGGTCAGGACGTGATTTCCCGGGACAATGTCTCGGTAAAGGTCAACGCCGTCGTTTATTTCCGCGTTGTCGATCCCCAAAGGGCCATCATCAACGTCGAACGGTTTTACGAGGCCACGAGCCAGTTGGCCCAAACGACGCTGCGTTCGGTGCTCGGAAAGCACGACCTCGACGAGATGCTGGCCGAACGCGACAAATTAAACGCCGATATCCAGGAGATTCTGGATTCCCAAACCGATGCGTGGGGAATCAAGGTCTCGAACGTGGAGATCAAACACGTGGACCTCGACGAATCCATGGTGCGCGCGATCGCCCAACAGGCCGAGGCCGAGCGCGCGCGAAGGGCGAAGGTCATTCATGCCGAAGGGGAACTCCAGGCCTCCGAGAAACTCGCCAGTGCCGCGGAAATCCTCGCCCGCCAGGAAAATGCCATCAACCTGCGGTACATGCAGACCCTCACCGAAATCGCCAGCGAAAAGAACTCGACCATCGTCTTCCCGATGCCGGTCGATTTGTTCCGTGTTCTTGCCGACCGCGGCAAAGAGGGGCAACCGGGGCCGAGCCGCAAGGAAATGGAGTGACCCCCAACAGCCAACCATCAAACAGAGATAAACTTACACCCGCTTTTCTCGCCGAAGCCGCAAGACGTGATCCTTCGCGCCGATGATGTACAGAAGTCCTATGGGACCGTGAGGGTTCTGCGCGGCGTCAGTCTCAAACTTGATGCCGGTGAACGGGTCGCCGTGCTCGGTCCTTCCGGAAGCGGCAAGAGCACCTTTCTGAACTGCCTGGGGGGAATCGACCGGGCGGATTCGGGACGGATTGAAATTCAGGGAGTCACCCTCAACGGACTCGATGAAGCCGGTCTGGCGCGGCTGCGCCGCGAATCAATCGGTCACGTCTTCCAGTTCTTTCACCTGCTGCCGACGCTCACCGCGGACGAAAACATCGCTCTCCCCCTTCAACTGCTGCACTGGAAGCCGGACGCGCGCCGGCGGCGGGTAGACGAGCTTCTTGCCGCCGTCCGATTGGAAAACCGCCGGTCGGCCTACCCGGATACCCTGTCAGGAGGGGAGCGCCAGAGAGTGGCCCTCGCACGGGCTCTGGCCGCCCGCCCCGCCCTGCTCCTTGCCGACGAACCCACGGGGAATCTGGACGACCGTTCCGGTCAGACGGTGCTCGACCTCCTGCGTGATCTTACAGACCGGTCGGCTACCGCTCTCGTTCTTGTTACCCACAGCCGGGCCGCCGCGGCGATCTGCCACCGCGTTCTCGACCTGCACGACGGCCGCGTTATCCGCGATCACCCTGGTGTGGATTCGATTTCATGACATCACCGTATCGATAGCCGGCGCCCGCCCCGGATTTTCGTTATTATGAGACACGAATACTCGGAAAATCGTTGGCGCGAGACCGCGTTACTCCTGCGGTGGTTTTCCTGGCGCAATGCCCGCAGGCATTGGGCTCACAGTCTGCTGATCCTTTTTCTGCTGGCCCTCGGGGTAGCGTCGGCCCTGTCCATCAGGCTGGCGAGCCGGGCGGCTTCGGAAAGTTTCGCGTTGTTTACCGAGTCCCTTGCCGGAGAGACCGACTGGGTTATTTCCGCTCCTTCGGGACACCTTTCGACCGATGTCCTTCCGGAGATTCGTGAGGCCCTGTCGGAGCAGGAGGTCTGGATCGGCCCGGTCCTTGAAACGACCGCCGTGCCGGCCCCGGAAGAGGACTTCGAACCGGCCGGGAGGGAAAAAAATCGCGCTAGGCTCGTCGGTCTCGACACGGTGGGGATTCTCAATTTTCCCGCCCCGGAAAACTACGATTTTTTTCGGGAACGGGACGAAGCGGGAGCGGTACCGGAGCTGACCGGGTCCACTCAAGGCGTGGTCGCCGGAGCCGCTCTGGCGGAGAAGCTGGATTGGCGAAAAGGCGAGGAAAGAACATTCTGGATCGCGGACCGGCCCGTCAGCCTTCGACTCAAGGGGCGGCTCGACGCTGAGAGCCGGTCCTCTCCCCGCCTGCCGGCGGCCGGAAACATCCTGGTCGCGGATATCGCAAGCGTGCAGCACTGGAGCGGCCGGGAGGGACAACTCGACCGTGTGGAGTTCCGCGTGAAACCGGGACCGAACCTTGACGAGCGGCGCGAACGCGTGCGGGAAATCCTCTCGGCCACCTCGCACGGCCGCTGGGTATTGGAAACCGAGGAATCGAGACGGCGCAGCGGGGAAATCATGACCCGTGCCTTCCGGCAGAACCTCACGGTCCTTTCCCTGATCGCTCTGCTGGTGGGCTGGTTTCTCATCCTGCAGGCCCTCGACGCGGCGGTGGTGCGCCGCCGGCAGGAGATCGCCGTCCTGAGGTCCCTGGGCGTCACCGCGGCCATGGTCCGGAGAATGTGGATACTGGAGTCACTCGTAATCGGCCTGCTGGGGGGAGGCGTGGGGATTCTCTTGGGCTGGATCGGGGCGCAGTGGAGCGTACGGATTGTCGGACAGACGATCGACACGCTCTACCACGCTACCGCTGTCGAGGGAGCGCGCCTGTACACAGGAGAGGCCTGGGGCGGACTGGCTCTGGCCGTGGCGGCGGCGGTGGCCGCAGGGTGGAAGCCGGCCCGGGATGCGGCCCGTATCCCACCCGCCCAGTCGATGCATGAAGGCAATCGCGTGCAATGGCTCTCTCCGCGCCGGGCCGCCGGCCAGGGTGCGCTCTGGGCTGGACTGGCAGCGGTTTTCGCAGTTCTGCCTCCCCTGACTTTGGACGGCGGAGCCCGCCTCCCGCTTCCGGGATATCTGGCGGCGTTTGCATGCATTCTGGCGATGGCCCGTGTCGCCCCCCTCCTGCTGCCTGCCCTCGCGCGCCTCCAGGGGGAGGCGATTCGGGGAACCCCCCCTTTGTGGGTGGCCCTGGCCCGATTCCGCCGACCGACCACACGGCACGGGCTCGCCATTGGAGGCCTGGTCCTGGCGGCCGGCATGGCCGCGGCCATGACTCTCTTGATCCACAGTTTCGACCGTTCCGTTCAGAGTTGGGTTGAAGGGAATCTGCAGGCTGATATTTTCGTCAGCACCCGCGGGGGTGACAATGCCACCGCAGCCGGCCGGATCGGGCCGGACACGGTCGAAGAACTTGCCGCTCACCCCGGGGTCGACGCAGTGGACCGGTTCCAGAGCTATTCCCTCCGCCTCGATGAGGGGAACCCCACCAGGCTGGCCGGAGCGGACCTTGAGTTGAGGCTGGAACGGACCGACCTGATCTGGCTTCAGAGACCCGGCCCTTCGCGCCTCACACAGAAGGAACCGACCGGAGCTCCCGCCCTTGTAACGGAAAGCTTTGCGCGTCGGTTTGGAGCGTGGCGCGGAAATCGCCTGGAGATTTTCACCCCCTCGGGTCAGCAGATGATACAGATCGAAGGCGTATTCGCCGATTACGGCAACGAACACGGACAGATCCTGGTCGATTACTCCATCCTGACCGAATGGTACAAGGAAGAGCGCGTCAGGAATCTGTCGGTCTACCTCAAGCCGGAGACACCTGCGACCGCAGTGCAGCAGGAATGGAGCTCCCGGTACGGGGGGCTCGTTTTCAGGAACAATGCCGAGCTGCGGGAAGCGGTTTTCCGGATATTCCGCCAGACCTTTGCCATCACCTACGCCTTGCAGGGTCTGGGAGTCCTGGTGGCAATCGGCGGGATCGCGTTTGCGCTCGCCGGAGCCGCGCTGGAGCGAAGGGACGAGGATTTCGGCCTGCGGTCCATCGGGTTTGCCAGAAGCACCGTCGCTGCGTCCGCCCTGGTGGAAGGCCTAGGGATCGTTCTCGCCGGGATTGCCGGCGGAATCAGCCTCGGGTTTGTGCTGGGCGCGCTGTTGATCTATGTGGTTAACCGGCAATCCTTCGGCTGGACTCTCGCCTGCGAAATTCCCTGGGGCCCGCTGGCCCTGTTCGCCCTGGCCCTGCTGGTGACCGGCGCCGTCGTCTCGGGAATGACCGGCCGATGGTCCGTGAGACTCCCCTCGGAAAAGCGGGACTGATCCTGTTACAAAAAACAAATGAAATCACAACAATCCGAAATCCTGATACGTACCCTCACCGTCATTTGCCTGGCCCTCGGCGGCCCCGGGGCGGTCCTTGGAAAGTTGAACGGCGATTTCAACGGAGAGGGCTACCGCATTCCGTCAAACCCGGATGCGCTGGAGTTCCCGCAAGCACACGGCAGCCATCCCGATTTTCGCCTTGAGTGGTGGTACCTCACCGGTCACCTCTACACCGAAACCGAGCGGAGGTTCGCCTTTCAGGCCACATTCTTCCGGTACGCGGATCCTCCGGAAGAACGACGGAACCTGATTTCCAACAGGGATTTTGGTGCCGGCCTGATTCATCTCGCCCATATGGCTATTCTGGATACGGAAAGCGGCGAGCATGCACATCGGGAACGAATCAACCGGGAAGGCTGGGACGCCGTGGCAAAGGAAGGCGGTCTGGACATCCGGAATGGAAACTGGTCCCTGAGAATGACCGATGAAACCCGCGAAACATTGGAATTGCGCGGCACTGCCGGCGCCGGGAATGAGTTCACCCTCGAGTTGGAACCGGAGAAGCCCAGGGTTTTCTTCGGCGAACACGGCCTGTCCCTGAAAGGTGAAGAGCCGACCTCCCGCAGTTACTATATCAGCTTTCCCCGCCTGCGAGCCGAAGGCTCCCTTTCCTGGCAGGGCGAACGCCACGGCGTTTCCGGCCGGGCCTGGATGGATCACGAAATCAGCAGCGGCCAACTGACAGACGAACAGATCGGGTGGGATTGGGCCGGCATCCAGTTGGATGACGGAAGAGAGATCATGACCTTCCAACTGCGCCGGAAAGACGGCGCAATCGACCCGTTTTCCTACCTTGGGTGGGTCGACCGGAACGGAGAACTCCGGCATTATGGCGCGGGAGAATTCCACTGGGAGTTGGGCGAGGAATGGGAAAGTCCCGAGACCGGCGCCCGGTATCCGCTGGGCATCGTCGTGGTCGCACCGGACCCCGAGCTTGACGGCGCCGAGACCCGCCTGACGCTGAAACCTCTGGTCAAGGAACAGGAATTTGTGGGTCGGGGCGGCCTGGCCTATTGGGAAGGCGCTTGCGATGTTCTCGATCGGGACGGCGAAAAGGTGGGCACCGCTTTCGTCGAAATGACGGGGTACGCGGGCAGTCTCCAGGGGCGGTTGTAGGGTCGGGCGGTCCCGGAGGGTGCGGAAAAGTCCCTCCTGCCCTTCACTCCTTCACAGTCGCCAGGTACTCCTCAAACCTTCGTGCGTCTTCCGGAGTGTCGATACCGATGGTCGCCTGATCGGTCACAACCACGGCAATCGGGTGACCGTTTTCAAGCACCCGCAATTGCTCCAGGCGCTCGATACGTTCCAGTTTTCCCGGCGGCAGATGGGTCAGGATTTTCAGGAAATCCCCCTGATACGCGTAAAGGCCCAGATGACGGTAAGAGGCGTGCCGCCGGAACCACTCCGAATCGATCGTTTCAGCTTCATCGCGTGGATAAGGAATCGGCGCTCTCGAAAAGTACAGGGCCCGCAGGTGTTGATCGATGACCACCTTGACCTGGTTGGGATCCAGGAAATCCTCTTTTCGTTCGAATCGAATGGCCAAGGTTGCCATCGGGGCTTTACCGCGGACAGCGGCCGCCATCGAACGGATCTGTGCTCCGGTTACCAGGGGCTCGTCCGCCTGGACATTGATCACGTAACGTGCCCGGAGCCTGGCGTTGGCCTCAGCGATCCGGTCCGAACCGCTCGGGTGATCGGGCGAGGTCATCACGAACGAATACCCGGCCTCCCGCAGCACGGAGGCCAGTTCCGGATGGTCGACCGCGAAATAGAGGGGTAGCCGTGGAACCTGTCCGGCGATTCGGTCGGCGACATGAAGCAGCAGGGGTTTGCCGGCGATTTCGTAAAGCAGCTTTCTCGGAAATCGAGTGGACTCCAACCGGGCGGGTACAATGATGGCGGTCTCTTTCATCGCCCCCAGTCAACCACAACCCAGTTGAACGTAAAGGTTTTCTCTCAAAATAGAATAGGAGTTTCCCCGATGCCATATAAAGCATTTCACCGATTCCCTGATGCGTGAATACGGGTTAGTGTTCCACCTAACCAACTACAGGATAGTCACCGACGAGTCCTGTCTCATTCAGTCCAACCCAAACGGAGTTTAAAAGCCATGGACCAGATAACGATAGACGAAGTTGTCAGGCAACTCAGAACCGCCTTGTGGCCGATTGCGATCTACCGCTTTGACGACAACCCGAATGAACCGGACGCGGGGAGCCGGCGGGATATCAACCTCTGCGTCATTGTTCCCGATGACCAGGAGAGCACGTACCACAAGTCACTCAAGGCTTACAGCAGCCTGAGGGACCTGCCCTTCCCGAAAAACATTGTCGTGCGTCATCAGAGCGATTTCAGAAAGCGATCACAGTGGCTGGATTCCCTCGAATGGGAAATCACAACGACGGGTTGTCTGATCTACGGGCAAACTGAAAGCGGGAACCGGCCTCGACCTGTCCCGCGGGAGAAAGAGCTCGCTTCAGATAGCCGCCAATTCTGTTGAGCGCTTCATCGAGAAGGGCGAGTCCGGCGACTCTCCTGGCAGGCACTTTTGATTTGCTTATGGCGGGAGAACACCTTTCCTGTACGCGTGGACAAGACACGAACCTGCAGGAATCTCCTCTCAGCGTGGCATGACTCATCCGAGAGCCATTGGTACTCCATCTCCGGCCCCGGCTCACGCGGGTGTTACGGGAGCGGCTACAATGCCTGGGGCGTTCAAACCAACCAGAAGTACCTTTCGGCGATGGCCATGCTGGGCGCGACCAGTCAGGGGGAGCGGGCCGAACGGGCGACAGAACGGGCTTTGGCCGCACTCCGGTTCAGCTGGTGGAGTCACCTCTCCGGCCCGGGCGCCTGCACGGACGGCACCCAGTGGGGACACACCTGGATCAGTTCCCTGGGTATCGAGCGGATGATGCACGGGGTGCGGACGCTCGAGCCGGAGTTCACGGACGAGGACCGGGAAAACTTCTCCCGCCTCCTGGCAAGCGAAGCCGATTGGATCTGTTACGAACATGTACGGGGTCAACATGCGGGCATTCGGGCGGGCCTCTGGGGACGGGACGGCGACAATCACCCGGAATCCAACATCTGGAACGGGGCTCTGCTCTGGCGCGCCGCCGAACGCCACCCGGACCACCCCCATGCCGGCGACTGGCGCGAGCGGGCCCATGCGTTCTTCGTCAATGGAATCAGTGTTCCTTCGGACGCTGTTTCGGACGAGTCTCTTGGAGGCAAGCCCGTAAAGGAACGGCACATCGGGCCGAACTTTTTCCCCAATTACGCCCTCGATCATCACGGCTACCTGAATGTCGGGTACATGATCATCTGCCTGAGCAATATTGCGTTTCTCCACTTCGATCTGAAGAACGAGGGCCGCACCCCGCCCGACTCCCTCTACCTCCACTGTGGCGAACTCTGGAACACGGTTCGGCGAATGATCTTCGCCGACGGGCGGCTCTCCCGGATCGGGGGCGACAGCAGAGTGCGCTACGCGTACTGCCAGGAATACCTCTTGCCCAGCCTCCTCTTCGCCATCGATCATCTCGGCGACCCCCACGCGCCGGAACTGCTCGGCAAACAGCTCGCCAACATCGAAACGGAAGCAACGTTCAACTGCGACGGCAGCTTCTTCTCCCGGCGTCTCGACTACTTGAAGCGGAATGATCCGGTGTATTACACGCGGCTCGAATCGGACCGGGCCTGCGCCCTCGGCATGGTCCTAGCCTACGCTCCTCTTACCAGTAACACGATTCCGGCCCCCGAAGGCCCGTTCGAAGAGTCCGTCGCGGGCTTGTGGTGCGAACACGACCACGCGGCGGCAATGCATCGCTCGCCCTCCCGGCTCGCCTCCTTTGCGTGGCGGTCCTACGACCTCGCCCAGGGAATGTGTCAGCCGCCGGACGACGGAGACCTCGCCGAGTGGACCCAGAATCTGGGCGGCGGCATCGTCTTCCTGGGCAACCGCCCTCCTTATCCGAAAACCTCCCGGGGACGACAGCTTCTGCGCGCGCGGGTCCGTGAACTGGGCGCCAGGAACGGATTCCTGACCTGGGGGGCGATCGAGGAAGGCCGGAACCTGGTCCTTGGTGAGGGCTGGCGCGCGGAACGCAGCGCGGAGCACCAATTGGTCTTTGCGGCGCTCCCGGACGGGCAAACCGTGGTCGGACTCCAGTTCTGCCGGAATGATCCGCGACGGTCCTACGTCGGCGAAATCAAGGGCCTGCGCTTCAATCTGCCCAACGACCTGTTTAACGGATTCTCCCGTCGTCTTGTATTGCCCGCGGAAGAACGAATCCTGAAAAGCCCGCCGGAGACCGACGAAGTTGTCGTCCTCGACTCGGCCAGGGCTCTCGTCGAAGAACGAATCGCGATCGCGGGGCTTTACGGGGCGGAAAGCCTTGCCGTCCACCGGTCCCCGGTCCGCCGGGGCGGCGCTTTTCGCTCCCTTTACGTCGACGAGCTCTGCTACGGATGCGAAGTGGGAGCGCGTTCCCTGGACACGGGCGAGGTGTTCCTCGATACCGGCTGGCTCGTACGCTCGCAGTCCACGCCGGTCGACCCCGTTTCGTTTTTCGAAGGAGACCCGGGCAAGCGCCTTCCCGCACCCGGGGAAATCCGCGCCGTGAGGATCGCCGGCACCGACGGCGCCACCTACTTTTTACTGGCGAACTTCGGTACCGAAGAAGTAGCCGTCCCGGTCGAAGCATTCGGCGGGGCGGCCCGGAACGGCCTTCTTGACCTGGTTACCGCGGCGGAATCACACTCCCCGGAACCCGTTGTACTCACTCCGGGCGCAGCCCGGCTCTTTCGCGCGCGTTCCTGAATCGAGTCGTTTGCCGCCACGGCTTTCAGGGTCAACGTTGCCCGCGTTCGGCCCCGGAGGCAGTCCCCAAACGGTCGCCCATCCGGGCGTAGGTCTCCATGCCTTCCTGGGTGTGACTCACAAGATCCTCGTCGAATTCGATCCGGTCCCTTTGGAACAGCAGAATCACGCAGGATCCTCCGAATCGGAAGAACCCTTTCTCCTCGCCCTTGAGCACCTGCCGGTCCGGTGAATACGTCTGCACCACGCTGCCGACACAGGTCGCACCGATCTCCAGGCACAGGACCGTACCCCACGCGACCGTCTCGAGCCGCGTCAGGAAACGACGGTTTCGCCAGAGGATGGAGAGGCGCCTGCGAAGGGCCAGCGGATTCACCGAATAAAGATCACCCGGAATCTCCGAAGCCGGCCCGGGGCGCCCCGCGCAGGGAAAATGAAACCGGTGGTAGTCGACCGGACACAGACGGGAAATGCTCATGGCCCCGCCCGCGTAGCCCTTCGCCAACTCGCGATCCCCCAATAACCCATCGAGGGAAAATCCCTGGCCCTTGGCGTAAACGCGATCCACACGATCAAGATCGGGAAAAACCAAATGCCGCCCATCCGCCGGAAAGACGGCGATTCCCTCGCCTTCCGCCACAGGCCTGCTCTCCGGTTTCAATTTTCTGCAGAAAAACGCGTTGAAACTCCTGAAGCTCCTTGCCGGCTCCGCGAACTCGTTTTCATCCACGCCGTACCGCCGAATAAACGGCCCGATCTTCCCTCGACTGGAGGGCCGGTCCATTCGCCAACCGTAAAACCGGGAGAAAAAGCCGCGCCTGATAAGCGTCGCCAGCAAGAGCCGGCCGGGCAGTGTTTCGTAGGTCCACCGAAGCCAGCGCTCGCCGTAAACCTTTTCCGTCTCGGTCCGGCCCCCGTACCGGTCATAATAGAAAATTTCGTCCTCTTCCGGCATAATCACGGTTCCACGTCGAACCCTCCGACGCAATCCCCACAGGCTTCTGCCCTGAAGCAGAAAAATCGAGCCATTTTTGAAGAGTGGCATGGGTTGCCAACGGGTGTCTCCCATGCCGGGCACGTTCGGCGAACACACCCATTCGCCGGGACGACGCCTCATAAATAATCGGTTTTGTTAAATTAAAAGCTTCTGGCGACATTCTTTTCCCCTTATTCGACTGGTAAACTGTCCGATAGGATGAGAGAATAAAGAACCGAGGTTCCGCATGACCGGTGCCATCACCGAATCCTTCGTCACGAGAAAAAGGAAATTCCCGGGAACGAATTTCTCCGGAAAGCCCCGCCCGGGTTTCACTCTGATCGAGTTGCTGACGGTCATAGCGATCATCGGCATCCTGGCGGCCATACTGATTCCCGTACTCGGCTCGGTCCGTGAAGCGGCGCGGCAAAGCGTCTGCCAGAGCAACCTGCGCCAGTGGCATCACTCTTGGATTCTTTACGCCAACGACAACGACGGCAGGGTCCCGCCGGCCCAATACTACGAATCGGCAACTTCCAACAGCACGACCTGGGTCATTTCTTTCGGCATTTATCAGGGTTACGATTTCCAGGGTATGGGGGGTAATTCTTATTGGCTGGACGGCCGCAGCGACACCACAGGTACCTGTCCCTCCGATACGCACGACCACGGATACGGCGACACCTACGTGAGCTACGCCTACAACACGGGGATTTCGGGCGTTCAATGGAACTCAGGCGCCAACCGCCCGGGGTTCACTCCCATTGAGCGGATCAAACCCAACACGATCGTATTCGGCGACGGAAACGACAGCTGGAACTTCATCCCGGGACATGACAACCGCGTGCTCAACTACCGCCACGCGGGCAAGGGAGTCGCCGTTCTTGCCGGGGGAGCCGTCTATGTCGCACGCAGGGACGCCGAAGAGGATCCTCCGCAGGAAATGTGGTATCCGGAGTGATTTACGCTTGTGCTTCCCGCCCAACAGGTGCTTTTCTAAAACCAATGAAGACGAATCCTCAGCTGTCCGGGAAAACCGGAACAACCGGCTTCACCCTGATCGAGCTGCTGACAGTTATCGCCATCATCGGCATCCTGGCGGCCATACTGATTCCCGTTGTCGGTGCCGCGCGCGAACAGGCGCGCGCGGCCTCCTGCCGGAACCAGCTGCGGCAGCTCCATACCGGGTTCCTTCTGTATGCAAACGACAACCACGATCGCTTTCCCGTCGATGCATCCGGACGGGGAACCTGGACCGAAGCCGTCGCCCCGTACCTCGGTGTGCGGGACTTGAGAAACACCGGCGGTGGCGAAGAGCATTTTCAATGTCCTTCACGCATGGACGACACCGATAACTGGTGGTGGTGGGAATCCCATTACGGGATCAATTATTTGCTTTCGGGGCCGTGGTATTCCGACTGGCTTTACGGGGAACCCCGCAGGCTGACCGATATCGAGCTCCCGTCGCGGGTCATGGTCTTTCAGGACAACTCCCACCGCAATCGCGCCTCGATGCCCTGGGCCTTTCAGGGAAATCCCGAACGTCTGAAACAGGTGTTCGTTCACAGTGGAAGGACTCATATGGTGTTTATGGACGGTCACGTCGATGCTATGGATCAGAACGCGTACCCTCTCGATCACACTCAGGTGAGCGGTCTGGACCGTGCCCCCTACCCGTTCGGCTATCTCGATTGACAGAGGGAAAAATCCCGGGGCCGCGCCCGGGAGTAAAACAGTCATTCCCCGGTCTTCAAGAGACTAATCTCCTTCCTACGTGCTCCTGTCGTAAACCTCCGGCGTGATCACTGATTTCAAAGACCCGTCCTCCAGGTAGGCTTTCAGGTTCTCCATCGCAAAGGTCCCCGCGTCGCGCCGCCGGTCCTGGGTCGGGCCGCCTTGGTGGGGGCAAAGCATGACATTCCGCAAGCCTCGCAAGGGCGAGTCAGCCGGCAGGGGTTCCTTCTCGAAGACATCCAACCCGACGTGCAGCCGACCTTCGGCGGCCAGCCGGGCCAATGCGGCCTCGTCCACGACCGCACCCCGTCCCACATTCACAAATACACCGTCTTCGGGCAAAAGCCGGAGCAATTTCTCGTCGACGATGTGATGGTTGGCCGGAGTCTTCGGGGCGAGCTCCACCAGGACCTGGGACGAGGAAAAAAGCTCGTCCAGGCTGTTTGCACGACGCACGCCCAGGGACTCCAAAACGTCGTCGGGCACCCGTGGGGAATAGGTGCTGATCTCAACCTCGAACGGCCGCAGGAGCGGCACGAGCTGCCGGGATATCGCTCCGAAGCCATGCAGCCCGACGGAACGGCGAAAGAGACTGTACACCTTGCTGTCCTTCGACTTCCAGGCCCCTTCGTTGTGCATGGCGTGAGTCCAGTAAACCGTGCGCCGAAGACAGGAGAGAATCAACATCAGTGCCGCCTCGGCCACCGTCCGGCTTATGGAGTCGCCCCAGTTGGTCACCAGGAGCCCTTTCTCCAGCAGCACCCTGGGAACCATACGTTTCACGGTTCCCGTCAGGTGGCAAACGTACCGGGGATACATCTCCCCGGTATCGGCCAGACTGGCCGGAAGTGGCGGTGTCGACCAAGCCGAAACCAGAACATCAGGCCGTTCCGAGGCGAGAAAAGCTTCCCACTCCCCCGGATCCACGGACGCCGAATCGACGCGTCGAAAGCCAGGCAAAGAGGACAGCCACTCCCCGCTCTCGCCAGGTAAAAAATCGGCCCACTCCAGATCGGAAAGTACGGCCAGAATCTTGATCTTTTGTTGATTCACCCCTGAAGCATTGGTGAAAGAAGGCAAAGACTCCAGCCAAAACCGTTACCGAAATCAGCGAGAAAAAGGTCGCAACCCCTGGCACCGATTCTAGAATCGGTGCTGCATTACGATTCACCGGCGAAACACTGTTTTATGACAAATCAAGGCGACCAACCCAACCCCGGCAGTTCCCGGGAGCTCAATCTGAAGAAGATGGCCGAGCAATTCGCGATCGGCCTGCAGCGTCATTTCGATATGCTCGCATTCAACCTTGCTTCCCGCGAATGCGTGACCGAGGAGGCGTACGCCCATCGCGTCCGCGTCCCACAAATCATGCCCGCCGCCTCCCTGCACCACAACTTCGAACAGATGCAGGCTTACGCCGGAGACCTGTTGTCGCGACAGCTCCTCAGCGACGCCCTCAACCTCGCCGTTCATTGCATGAACAACGCCCACCTTTTCCTCACTCTCGTTAAGGCGAAGCGGGAACACGGCGCCTTGCATCAGGATGCTCAACGCGGAGCTCAGGAGGCGCAACAGGAGTTTCTGAAGGTGCCGCTCGATCAAAAGTTCAATCGGCTCGAAGAGCGTTTCGGTATTATGTGCGAGCTGGAGGATTCCCTCGTTTCAATGGGGTTTGCCCTGCAGGCCTTGAACCAGCAGAAAGGTCTCGTCAGGGAAGCCCAACTTGACGATGACGGCCAATTGATCCTGGAACTCAAGGTCGCCAAAGCCGGAACCAGCGGGGGCGACCTCTGGCGGCGCCCGGACGACCTGGAAACTTCCAGGAAAGTCTTCAGCGAAGGGGAAAGAATCCGTTTCTCCGATACCGAGCTTCAGAACATCCTGCTTACTATCGGCGTCTTCGGCCGCCAGCTGTTCGCTTCGGTTTCGCAATACGTCCGCGACAACCACGAGGAATCGCGGTAACAAAGCTGATTCCCCGGCGCCAGGCGATTTCCGAGGCCTTTCGTGATTGCCCGGAAAGCCCGCATTTGCTGGACTTCCGGAATGAAAGCAACCGTATTCAACAAAACCCTGCCGGACCGGACATTCCGGGGAATGATCTTTCTACGTGTTGCAGTCGGTCTTATTTTCATTCTGGCCGGAATCCGCAAGTTTCTGGAACCCGCCGAAATGGGCGCCGGCCGGTTCGCGGAAATGGGACTGCCGGCGCCTGGATTTCTCGGCCCCTTTGTCGGGCTGTGTGAATTGCTGGGCGGCCTCGGGGTTCTGCTCGGACTTTACACCCGTCTTTCCGCCCTCCCCCTGGCCATCACCATGGTCTTCGCGATCTTTCTTACAAAGCTCTCCAACTTCGCCGACGACGGCTTCATCCAGGGCCTGCACGCCATGCGCCTCGACGGCATCCTCCTTCTGAGCAGCCTGTACCTGATCTACGCGGGTTCCGGCACCCTGGCTCTCGACCGGAGATTCCGAAGGAAATGAATCAAGACGCGGCGTTCCTCCGCCGCTAGAGCGAATGGTGCTCGGTTACCCTTATCCGAGCCGCATTCCCACTAGAGCCTAACCCGCCGCTACGGCCAGTTCCTTGCGCATGCAGAAATCGCCGAAGCGTTCGCCGTTTTCCCGTTCGCGGGCGTAGTCGCGGATCATCGGACGCAGCCGTTCGTAAATGTCGTCCAAGGTGATGTTGGCCGCGACCTCTGTCCCCAGGCGCGTCCCGTCGTGGCGGGCACCCAGGTAGAGATTGTATTTGCCCGGCGCCTTTCCGACAATGCCGATTTCGCCGAGGTACGGCCGCGCGCAACCGTTCGGGCAGCCGGTAATCCGTATACTGACCGCGTCATCGCGTAAACCCGCCTTCTCCAACTCGTCCTCCAATGTGGCGACCACCTCGTGCAGTATGCGCTCACTTTCCGCCAGCGCCAATCCGCAGGTCGGCAGCGCCGGGCAGGACATGGCATTGAGCCTGAGGCCGGTCTGCTCGATGGACTGATCAACAGCGTGCCGCTTCAGGATCGCCTCGATCTCGCCCTTCCGCTCGTCGGACACCCCGGTGATCATCATGTTCTGGTTGGGCGTCAGGCGGAAATCGCCGTCGTGGATCTTCGCAATGTCGCGCAACGCGCTTTTCCAGTTCAGGCCGTCGGCGTCCTTGATACGACCGGACAGGATAAAGGAATTGAAAACCCATTTTCCGTCGGTCCCCTGAAACCATCCGTACTGGTCCGCGTAGGAGTCGAATGAATACGGACGCGACTCCTCAAGCTCCCAGCCGAGACGGCTGTTAACCTCGCCGATAAACCAGTCGAGCCCGCCCTCTTCAATCGTGTATTTGAGACGCGCCCGCTTGCGGTCGCTGCGGTTGCCGAAATCGCGCTGGGTCGTGACCACCGCCTCCGCCACCTCCACCGCTTTGTCCACCGGGCAAAAACCGATGGGCCGCGCCAGCAGGGGATAGGTGTCCTTTTTCCCGTGGGTCATTCCCATCCCGCCGCCGGCGAGAACGTTGAAACCGGCCAGTTTCCCCTCGTTGACGATCGCAACAAAACCGAGATCCTGCGAAAAGATATCAATGTCGTTGCTCGGCGGAATGGCCATCCCGATCTTGAACTTGCGCGGCAGGTAAGTCTTGCCGTAAATCGGCTCCACTTCCTCTTTCTCCTCGGCCACCTTTTCTTCGTCGAGCCAGATTTCAAAATAGGCGCGGCTCTTCGGAGTCAGGTGATCACTTATCTTCTGCGCGACCCGCTGAACCTCTTCATGAACGGAGGAAGCGAAGGGATTCGGGTGGCACATCACGTTGCGGTTGACGTCCCCGCAAGCCGAAATGGTATCCATTCCGGCCGCGTAGAGCGTCTGAATGGTCGGCTTCAGATTGCCCTTGAGCACCCCGTGAAGCTGAAACGCCTGGCGGGTGGTCAGCCGAATGGTGCCATTGCCGTGTTTGTCGGCAAGTTCGTCCACTGTGAGGTATTGCCCGGGTGTCACGATGCCGCCCACCGCCCGGATACGCATCATGAAACTGAAAGCCCGTTCCAGCTTCGCCTTGCGACGCTCCATCCGTTTGTCCCGGTCGTCCTGCTGGTAAAGTCCGTGAAACTTGGACACCTGCGTGTCATCGGACGCGATCGCGCCGGTACTTTCGTCGGCAAGACTCTCCAGGAGCGTGCCACGCAGGTTGCGGCTCGCCGCCTTTATTTCCTCGACCTTCGAGGGCTTTTTTTCAGGTGCTTGGCTTTCCGAAATCATAATTACAGAAAACGTAAACTCACCTTTCCCGCTCCCGCAAGTGTTTTTTTAGTACCTAAGGTGATTTACTCAAGATAATGCGGATTCGAAGGGGGGAATCGTGGACGGAGCGTGAGTATCGCAAGACAGGCGGGGAAGGACTCGCCTGAGGGAGCGGTTGGATCCCACAGCGACTCACGGTACACCGCCGTCCGGGCAATCCCGAGCCTGCCGGACAGGACGGCTCACGGCTCAGCTGGAAGGCGGAATCTCAGTCCCGCAGGAGTGACAAGCCCCCTTTTCCAACGGCGGTGAGGTGAACGCAGGGACCTTGCTCAGGATCGATGGCTATGACGTGCTCCCGGAGGCGCCCGGCTCCCGGTCCCCTGGCGAAGAGTGGAATCAGCTGGTTGGTGAGAGTCAAAAAATCAATCCGCGGGCGGTTCCGGTTTCATCAGGAGCTGGTCATTCTCAACCTCGAACCGCACTTTGCAGCCTTCGGCAATCTCGCCGCCGATAAGCCCGCGGGCGAGTTTGTTTTCGACCTGCTTCTGGAGGAATCGCTTGAGCGGACGGGCGCCGTAGACCGGATCGTAGCCCTTTTCGCCCACCCACCGGCGCGCGTGCTCGTCGAGTTCCACCTCGATGCGCCGGTCGGCCAGGCGCTCGTTGAGGTCGACCAGGAGCAGATTGACGATCAAGCTGATTTCCTCGAGCGACAGCGGTTTGAAGAGAATCATGTCGTCGACCCTGTTGAGAAACTCGGGACGGAATCCGGCCCTGAGCTCGGCGAATACCTGCTCGCGCACCGATTCCGGGATGCTGTGGCCGGTCACGCCTTCGGTGAGGAAGCGACTGCCGACATTGGAGGTCATGATAATGACCGTGTTCTTGAAATCGATCGTGCGCCCGTGCGAGTCGGTGATCCGTCCGTCGTCCAGCACCTGTAACAGGACGTTGAATACATCATTGTGGGCCTTCTCGATCTCGTCGAAAAGAATGACGGAGTACGGCTTTCTGCGGACCGCCTCGGAAAGCTGCCCGCCCTCTTCGTAGCCGACATACCCGGGCGGCGCCCCGATCATGCGGGCCACCGAGTGTTTTTCCATGTACTCGGACATATCGATCCGGATCATGTTGTTCTCCGAATCAAAAAGGGTACGGGCCAACGTTTTGGCCAGCTCGGTCTTCCCCACCCCGGTGGGACCCAGGAAAATGAAGCTGCCGATCGGGCGACGGGGATCCTTGATGCCGGAGCGGGCGCGCAGGATGGCTTCCGAGACAGCGGCGACGGGCTCGTCCTGGCCCACCACCCGCTCGTGCAGCACCTCTTCCAGGCGAAGCAGTTTTTCCTTCTCGCCTTCGAGGAGCCGGGTCACCGGAATGCCGGTCCACTTGGAGATGATTTCGGCAATCTCCTCCTGGGAAACCTCTTCCTTGAGGAGCACCTTTTCCTTCTGCGTCTCCTCGCTGCGTTTCAGTTGCTCTTCGAGCTGGGGAAGCTTTCCGTGCCGCAACTCGGCCAGTTTATTCAGGTCGTAATTGCGCTCGGCGCGCTCCATTTCCAGCTTCACCTCGTCAATTTCACCGCGGATCTTCTGGACCTTCTGGACCTCCTCCTTCTCCTCTTCCCATTGCCGCCGCAACGTATCCGCTTTCTCGCGGGCCTCGGCCAGTTCCTTTTTCAAGGTCTCGAGACGCTGCTTGCTGGCCTCGTCCTTCTCCTGTTTCAGCGCGGCTTCCTCAATCTCGAGCTGCATGACCTTGCGGGTCAATTCGTCGAGCTCCGTCGGCATGCTGTCCATTTCGGTCCGGATCATGGCGCAGGCCTCGTCGACCAGGTCGATGGCCTTGTCCGGAAGGAAGCGGTCGGTGATGTAACGGTTGGAAAGGACGGCGGCGTTCACCAGGGCGTTGTCCTGGATGCGAACTCCGTGATGAAGCTCGAAGCGTTCGCGCAGGCCGCGGAGGATGGAAACGGTATCCTCGACGGTGGGCTGATCGACCGTAACAGTCTGGAACCGGCGCTCGAGAGCGGCGTCTTTTTCGATATTCTTGCGATACTCGTCGAGTGTCGTCGCGCCGATACAATGGAGTTCTCCCCGGGCCAGCATCGGTTTGAGCATATTGCCCGCATCGATCGCGCCCTCGGCCTTGCCGGCCCCCACGATAGTGTGTAATTCATCGATAAAGAGCAGTATGCGTCCCTCGCTGTTTTTGATTTCCTGAAGAACGGCTTTGAGCCGCTCCTCAAATTCCCCGCGGTACTTGGCGCCGGCCAGCAGGGATCCCATGTCGAGTGCGAAGATCGTCTTGTCTTTCAACCCTTCGGGCACGTCGCCCCGAACCACGCGTTGAGCGAGCCCCTCGACGATCGCGGTCTTCCCCACCCCGGGTTCGCCGATCAGGACCGGGTTGTTCTTGGTCTTGCGCGAGAGGATTCGAATGACCCGGCGGATTTCGGAATCGCGTCCGATGACCGGATCGATCTTCCCCTTCTTCACCATCTGCACCAGATCGACCCCGTATTTTTCGAGCGCCTCGTAGGTCGCTTCGGGATTGCGGCTCGTCACGCGCTGGCTCCCCCGCACCTCGGTGAGGGTCTTGAGCACTTTCTTCCGGTCGAGAGCGAAACTTTCCAGGAGCTTCTTCAAAGCGGCCGGTTTAGCCGCCTCCAGAAGCCCGAGAAATAAATGTTCGGCACTTACAAATTCGTCCTTGAGGCTCGCTGCCTCCTTTTCCGCCCGGGTCAGCACATCATTGAAGGCTTGCGTGACGTAAATCTTCGAGGTATCGACGCTCCCGGTCACTTTGGGAAGCCTGTCGAGCTCCCGGCCGAGCGCCAGTTCAAGGGCGTTCGGGGTCACATCCATCTTCTTGAGCAGGCTCGGAACGATGCCGTTATCCTGCTCCAGAAGGGCCGCCAACAGGTGCAGCGTGTCCACTTCGTTATGGTTGCGACGGCGCGCCTGCTGCTGCGCGTCCATGATCGATTTCTGGGCGTTTTCAGTAAGTTTGTTCGAATCCATAAAAAATCCTTTCTCCTGTAGAGCTTCGTTTTCTTTACGCGATTCTTCTGCAGGAAGCGTTCCCTTTCGAAACCCTCGACGGCAGAAGACTCATCATTTTGCAAGTAACTTTTCACCAAACTATTAAGAAGATTATCCGGATCCACTTCTCCCGTGAGCAAAGAAACGAAGTGAGTCAGAATGTCCCTCGCACAATCCAGGGAGCGCGTTTCTGTCACGGTGGTGGCTTTCCGGACCGGAGCGCGCCCGCCCACCCCGAATCCCGGCAGGACGCCGACGGCCGGGCAGCTCCTCAGCCAAATAGTGGAACATCAAGGCCGGTCGGGGCTCCGGACTGCAGATCCGGGATCCCGAGGGCAAGGAACATTGGCGCCCGGATCGTGTTTGTAGTTAGAAGGTTCCGCGCCCGGCATACCGGACGGAAGAAAAGAAAACCCCGTTTCGCCTTTTACGGGAAAGAATAACATTTTATGCTGACATCGTGTTGAGGAAAAAAATCACCGCCAATACCAGCCTTCCCGTGCGGCTTCTGCTGTTCATGGTGCTGCCCCTGCTTCTGTCCCTGCTCGGCCTCGGGTACCTGGCGCTTGCACGATTGGAAAACCAGGTCGAGTCCCAAATGCAAAAGGATGTCGAGTTGGTTGCCCGGGCGGTGCAGGGTCCTTTGAGCCGGTCCCTCGAACGGGAGCGTGGGGGAACGGTCCAGGAAACACTGGATTCGGTCTTCGACATCGGCCGCATCTACGGCGCCTACCTTTACAGTGAACGGGGTGAAGTGATGGCTGCGGCGGGAACCGTATCCACCAACAGGCAATTGGAAGACCGGATTACGCGGGTGGTGGAAACCGAAAGGCGCACGGGCGAGTACGGGCAGGTGGACGGCCGCGAGGTCTACTCCTACTTCGTCCCCTTGAAAGGTTCGAACGGGCAGGTCATCGGTCTGCTTCAGATCGCCCGCCGTCAAAGCGAAATCCAGGAATACCTGAACGAAGTCCGCGGCATCACGGTTTTTTACCTGCTGGTCGGCACCGGGCTGATGTCGGGGATTATTCTCTTCGGCTACCATGGAGCCATGGGCCGGTCTCTCGGAAAGCTCCGCAAATCAATGAGCCGGGTGCGCGAAGGCGACCGGAATCACCGCGCTTCCGGCGACGGCCCCCGGGAAATTTCGGAACTTGCGAAATCGCTCAACCGGATGCTGGATTCCATCGTCGCGGCCGAACGGAAGATCGAGGAAGGCCGCGTCGCCCAGGCCGACCTGACTGAAAAGTTAAAGTCGTCTCAGAAGCTGGCGGCCCTCGGCGAGATGGCAGCCGGCGTCGCCCATGAACTGGGGACCCCTCTCAGTGTTCTGGACGGAAAAGCCCAGCGGGCGATGCGCCCCTCCCGGAAACCGGAGGAAATCCAGGGCTACCTCAATGAAATTCGCGAAGATGTGCGCGCGATGGAGAATATCGTTCGCCAGCTCCTCGAATTCGGACGCCAGTCCAACGGCCGTTATCACCGGATCCGGGCCGACCAGGCGGCCGAACGTGCACGCAGGAACGCCGAACAGACCGTGGAACGCAAAGGCTGCCTGCTGCAATTGACCGGACCGATCCCCGGGCCTCAATTGGTCGGTGATCCGATACGCATCGAGCTCGCCTTGAAGAACCTCTTTCAGAACGCCTTGCAGGCCTCGGCGGACGGCGTGGTTCATGTCACCTGGAAACAGAATGGCGAAGAGGGAATCACGTTCACGGTCTCCGACAACGGTCCCGGGATCCCGCCGGAAATGAGGGAAAAGATCTTCACCCCCTTCTTCACGACCAAAGAAAGCCAGCGCGGCCGCGGCCTCGGACTGGCGATCGTTCAACAGGTGGTGACCGAACACCACGGCCGGGTCAATGTCACTGAATCGCTGTCGGGCGGCGCCTGCTTCCACCTGTATTTTCCCTTGTCCCGCCCGGAGAAAACCCTCGTAACAGTGAACCCGGAATAGAATCATGGCCAGACTGGAGACCGAAAGCATGAACGAGACCGAAACGGACCATTCCAGCGGCGCGGGCACGGCAGCGGAACGCATTCTGGTCGTCGAAGACGATGAACAGCTTCGTAAAATGCTGACTCAGGAAGTCCAGGAAGCCGGCTACCGGGTTCACGCCGTGGCTTCCGCCGAGGAGGCTCTCCCGGCTGTCGGCCAATGGCATCCGGACCTTGTGATCAGTGACCTGAGGCTTCCCGGGAACGACGGCTTTTCGCTGTTAAAGGAGGTCCGTACCCGAGCTCAGCCGCCGTGCTTCCTGGTCATCACGGCTTTCGGGACCATTCCCGAGGCGGTCGAAGCCCTCAAGTCGGGCGCGGACAATTTCCTGACCAAGCCGCTGGACTTCGATCACCTGCTCCTTTGCCTCGAGCGGGCCCTGGAAGTCCGCCGGCTGCGCCTCGAGGTCGAACATTTCCGCAGTTCGCAGCGCACCCCCCGGTTTCACGACATCGTCGGTGCCAGCAAGCCGATGCAGAAACTCTTCTACCAGATCCAGCAGATCGCGAAGGCGAGCGGGCCGGTTATGATCTACGGGGAAAGCGGCAGCGGCAAGGAACTGGTCGCCGAAGCCATCCATCGCGAGAGCGACCGCAGAGACGGCCAGTTCGTCCCCGTCAACTGCGCGGGTATCCCGGAGAACCTCCTCGAAAGCGAATTCTTCGGTCACGCCGCCGGCGCCTTCACAGGCGCCCAGAAAGCCAAGAAGGGGCTTTTTGAAGAGGCACATAAGGGCGTGCTCTTTCTTGACGAAGTGGCCGAGCTCCCTCAATCCCTGCAGGCCAAACTGCTGCGCGTCCTCCAGGATGGCAGGATCCGGCCGGTTGGTTCCAATCAGGAAAAAACGGTGGATGTCCGGGTGGTGGTCGCCACTCACCGCGACCTGCAAAAGGCGGTTTCGGCCGGCAGCTTTCGCGAGGATCTTTATTTCCGCCTCGAAACATTCATGCTCACCATTCCTCCCTTGAGAAAGCGCAAGGACGATCTGGAATTGCTGGCCGTCCGATTCCTCTCGCAATACAGCCGGGAACTCGGGAAGAATGTACGCGGGTTCTCTTCGGAAGCGCTGGATCTGCTGCGCAACTATGCATTCCCCGGCAACGTGCGGGAGCTGCAAAATGCCATCAAACGCGCCGCGACCTTCTGCGAGGACAGTTCCGTCCGCGCCGAAGACCTGCCCGAACGTATTCGCGGAGGTTCCGCGATCCCCGCCGCCCCGGATGACGTCTCGCGATCCCTGCCCGTCCCCCTCGTCGACGACCAGCGCATCGCCCCCCTGGAAGAATTGAAGCTGCGCTATGTCCGCCATGTCCTGGATCAATGCCACGGGAATAAGCGTCGCGCGGCGGCACTTCTTGGAATCGGCCGGCGCACGCTTTACGAGTACCTGAAGAAACTCGATCTGCCCGACGGCGAAGCCTCCGAGTGACCCCTGGCCTTTCGGTACATGTGCGGATTCCGCACAGGGAAATCGAAGATTTCTGCACTCCTGTGCGCCCTCGAGTCCGATCTGAGACTTCAAGTTAGATTTTATTATTAACTATATATATGTGGCTTACGAAATCCGTCAGCACGATCCCCACCCCGCCGCCACCTTCTGGCATACGACTTGCTTTTACAGTGGGTCATGAAACTGCAACTCAATATATCACGCACACCCTGGAAACTGATCACAGTGACCGGGCTCTCGCTCAGTTTGATTGGGACCGGGCTGTTCGCCCAGCCCCAGCAACCCGAGGCCGAACCGCCTCCGCAACCCGAACAGCCGCCTCAGCAGCAGGCACCTGAACCGCCCGGCGACGACATTCAGGCCGAGCTTCAGGAGATTCAGGGTCAGCTCCAGGAAGTCACCCAAAGACTCATCGCCATTCAGGAACAGGCTCTGGAACAGGATGACATTGCCGAAGCCCGGGAGGAGTTCCAGGATATGATCAGCGACAAAATGCTGGCCGAGGCCCCTGAAATGGAAGAGGAAATCGAGCGCCAGCGCGAGCTCGGCGAAGAGATCGATGAACTCGACCGCCGGGAGGACGCTGCCGAAATCCAGGAGCTGGAAGGCGAATACCAGCAGCTCCAGCAGCAGTTGGCCCCGGTGGAACAGCAGATCTCCCAGGACGAGGAACTGCTCGAAGCCCGTGACGAGTTTAACGAAACGCTCATGAGCGCCATGAACGAGATCGACGAGGCCACCGACGAATTGCTCGACCAGTACGAAGAGCTGCAGAACCAGTTTGCCGGACTTCAGCAACAGTTGATGCAGCAGCAGGCTCCGCAGCAGGCTCCGCAACAGGCACCACAGCAGCAGCCCTGAGTAACGGTTGCTGCCTCAGGAAATGAAATAGTTGTGCCGTTCAGGTACTCAGGTACAAGGTAAACACTGACACACAACACGTAAATTGAGAAGAGAAGGCCGGCGTGGAAGCGCCGGCCTTCTTATTTTCAAGATCCTTTCGGAATCCCGGGGCCCGTTCAGGTTCAGTTCACTTCACTTCATTCCTCCTGAACCTCACTCAGGTACAGGAGCGCGATGCATTCGCTCAAGTGTTCGCGCGGAACACACAGATCGCTCTCCATCGGATTCCGCTGGCCGAACATCCCGTGTCCGGCATGGCCCAGCCAATGCTGATCCCGCTCAATGCTCGCATCAAAGCCCGTGCTTTCCAGGAAGCTTCGTAAAACCTGAAGGCGATCGGGAACTTCGGAGTAAAGCCGGTACCAGCCGCTCCGGTCCTTCTCGGGCATGACGAACTCGGTTTGTCGCCAGAGAAAAAAAAGAGTCCGAAACGCCAGGGCAAAGGAATCCGGCTCGTTTACCAGTGCCTCCACCAACTCGTCGAATCCCCACCAACGCAGGTCCGAAACCTCCAGCGGATCCGGTTGCAGCCGGGGTCGCCGGGTGAGCTTTTCCACATAGATCTGGACCCACTCCTGTTCGGTCATTTCGTTCGCTTCAATCAACAAGACCGGCGCGGGGTCGGAACAACGGTAACCGATTTCCTCCTCCGCTTCACGAAACACCGTTTCGTCATAGCCGCAGCCGGCGGTCACGTGCCCGGAGACCGACGAATCCCAACGACCGGGCCAATCCGCCTTCCACTGCGAACGTCGCTGCAGGAGAATCTGATTCCGGTCATTGACCATGAAAAGGTGCACCGCCCGGTGGAGGCTGCCGTCCGCGTGAACCTCTCGGCGCGAAGCCCGGCCAATGACCCGGTCCTCGCCGTCAACAATGTCCAGGAGTTCGTCGGGATGGCCGCCGGAGGACTTCGCTGAAAAAGGCGTCATATGCACGTCAACCTACCCCGGGAATCGTCCCGCGCAAGAACAGACCGCCAAATGAATGCCATCGTCTCAAAAGACTTCTCCGGTCTCCTGGTCAATACATCAGGACCCGTCGCCGTCGATCGGCGAAGTCGCGGAACCCGTCCGAGGCCCGCCAGCGAGCGATGATTTTCTCAGGCGCTTCACGATCGTTAAGCGCGTCGAGCACCCAGCCCGCCCCGATGGATCCGCGGATCCGTTCGGTGCTGAACTCATCCGGATGGACCTCCAGCAACGCATCCAGCATATGAATCCCGGCCGCCACGGGGCTGACCGAATGGCGGTCCGTGATCACGACCCGGAATCCGTGACAGACTTCGCCGACGTGAGGGTAGCCGGGATTCCGCCGGCCGGAGATATCCGTGGCGGAAGGAATAAACGTCGAATACATGAACCAGAGTCCGGGCAATTCGCGCGCGTTGAGATTGTCGGCAAGCGCTCTCCCGTCGACCCAGGGCGCCCCCAGGTATTCAAACGGACGGTCGGTGCCGCGGCCGACCGAAAGGTCGTGATTTCCCTCGGTGAGCGCGACCATCGTGTAAAGCAACTCCTCGTCGACCGAACGCATATTCGGCGAGGGATTCACCCAGGGAAGCCCGGTTTCGTCAAAGTACCTGTCCCGTTCCCACCCCTCCATGGGAACCACTTCCAGATCGGGGCGGATGTCATGAAATTCGTGGTACAGCTTTGCAATCTCCCCCACTGTCATCCCGTGCGCGACCGGCATGCGCACGAATGAGGTGAAGCGGCCGACCAGGTCGTCATCCTGAATGGGCCCGTCGAACCAGTTGCCTTGAATCGGATTGGGACGATCGAGGACGATAAACCGGATCCCGTGCTCTTCAGCCTTGCTCATGAATTCACCCATGGTCGAAATGTAGGTATAAAAACGGGCGCCGATATCCTGCATATCAAAGACGGCCACATCGATCCCCTCCAGCATATCATCAGTCGGAACCCGAGTTTGACCGTAAAGACTGTAGATAGGAAGACCGGTCTCCTCGTGAACACCGTCTTCAACCGCTTCGTCTTTGGTCCCTCGGAAGCCGTGTTCCGGCGAAAACAGAGCCGCCAATTCGACGTCCGGGTTCTCCCGGATCAGATCGAGCAGGTGTCGGCCCCGGCGGTTGATGGACGAATGATTGCCGATCAGGGCAACGCGTCCCGCGGTCAACCGGTCGAACCCGTCGCGCTCGAGCACATCCAGCCCGGTCAGCACCTGCCGTCGCTGGTCGGCTTCCAGCCGGTTGTGCCCGCCTCGCTCGGAATCCGGCCGGTCGCCACCGGCTGTCGCACATCCGAGTACGCCACAAGCCGCTACCGCCGCCATTAGCAAACGCAGCCGCAAAGTCCAGTCAATCCGTTCAACTTGCATATCGCTCTCCTTAAATTCTCGTTTTCGGAAAGCTTAAACTCATCACAGCTCAAGCGATCCCGCCAGCCTGAAATTACACCGCGCGTCATCAGGTTTTCGAATTCTTTTCCCCTTCAAGTGCAAGACCAGTCCCCTCTTGAGAGCTGGGGGGGGCCATGCGCAAGCATGGTGGGGTGTGTTTTCCTAAAACTTGATGAAGGAAAGTAAGAAAACCCCGCCCGGATCAATCGCCGACCGCCCGCCGGACATAGCACGCCGGAACGTTTTCTGGGACGTCGTCCCGCGGGTAGAGCCGTTCCGGATCATCAGGGTGAGCAAAGGCTGCAATAAAGGGCCGCGGGCATCGAGCTTTTTTTTGTCGTCTTTTCAGGACGATTTCCCCTTCACTTCCTGCGTGGGGGCTGGTTCAATTCGCGAGGCGGCATTCCGCGCAGGGAAGCACGCTCCGCCGTTCACGCGGCACCGATTGGTTCCGTGCAGGGACTCCCATCTGAGCGAGGGGTTGGAACCGCTCCCTTCCCGGCCCGCAGAGACGGACTCCCCGCACGATCCACCGGTTCACGACTCCCTTATCCACCCGCAAAAACCATGAAGATCCAGGACATTCGCGCGACCACAGTCACTGTTCCCCTCGAAGCCCCCCTGAGGCACGCCAACGGCTGCCACTGGGGGCGTTTTGTCCGCACGGTCGTCGAAGTGGAGGCGGACAACGGATTGATCGGCCTCGGCGAAATGGGCGGCGGCGGCGAATCCGCCGAAGCCGCGTTCCGGGCGTTGAAGCCCTACCTGGCCGGAACCGATCCGTTTCGCCTCGAGGAAATGCGTTTCCGGATCTGCAATCCAACCGCCTCCCTCTACAACAACCGCACCCAGCTCCACGCCGCTCTCGAGTTTGCCTGCCTGGATCTCATGGGGCAACACCTGGGGCTGCCGGTATCGGAACTGCTCGGCGGACGGGTACGAGAACAGGTCGGGTTTGCCTCGTATCTCTTCTACCGGTATCCGAATCTCGACGGTGTTTTCGAAGTGAGGACCCCTGATCAGCTGTTGGCCGAGGCCGACCGCCTGAAAGAGCGGTACGGATTCACCGCCCACAAACTCAAAGGAGGCGTGTTTCCCCCGGACTACGAGCTGGCCTGTTACCGGAGTCTCGCGGAACGCTTTCCCGATGACCGCGTTCGCTACGATCCCAACGGGGTCCTGAGCGTCGAAGAAGGTATCCGCTTCGGCCAGGCTATCGAAGACCTGTACAATGACTACCTTGAGGATCCGTCCTTTGGCCTGGCCGCCATGGCACGGGTTCGGGGGATGGTGCGGGTTCCTCTCGCCACGAATACCGTGGTAATCAACTTCGAACAACTGGCCCAGAACATTCTTCAGATGGGGGCGACCGGCGCGCCGCCGGTCGACATCGTCCTGCTCGACACCACCTTCTGGGGCGGCATTCGCCCGTGCATCAAAGCCGCAGGGTTGTGCGAGACCTTCAATCTGGGAATCGCCGTTCATTCCAGCGGGGAACTGGGAATCCAGCTGGCCACCATGCTGCATCTGGGCTCGGTCCTGCCGAATCTGACTTTTGCGGCGGACGCTCACTATCACCACCTGCTCGACGACGTCATCGAAGGCGGTCCGTTCACCTACAACGCCGGCCGGATCGCGGTGCCTCAGGGGCCGGGCCTGGGGGTCCGCCTGGACCGGGATAAGCTCAACCGGTATGCGGAACTTTTCCGGGAGCTGGGAGGCTACCCGTACGACCAGGATCCCGGCAGGCCCGGATGGGCGCCGCTCGTCCCGAACGAACGCTGGGCCGATCCCGAAGACGCCACCCGTCCGGATCCGTTGAAATGAACACGGATCACTTTCTGCTTGTCCGGATTCACAGTCTTCGCCAACGTTTTTGTACAAACCCGCCAGAGTCTCGCCCGCTATGTTTGGCTTTAAAAAGCACGTGTCCCACTCAGGCGCCTTCGGCGACGGCCGGTTTTGTTCATTCTTTTCACCCGGCCCTGGAGGCGTGGTAACTCTCGCTTTCTGGCTGCTGTTAAGCGCCTGCGCCCCCTCTCCGGACGAGGTGGAGGACCGGGCCGATGGACTCGAAGCCCCGCCGCCCGCCGAAACGGAGGACCAGGACAAGGATCCGGAAGCCCTTGTCCGCGAGGGCAAACGGGTCATCCGCATGATTCCGGGAGAGTACATGCCGGGACGGCGGCCCCAGGGCGTCGGCGAACGTCTCCGGGAGCTGGAGAAACTCGTCGACGAGTACGAACGGCTCAATCCCGACGTCCGCGTCGTCATGCAGCAGGTCGGCGGCGCCGATTTGACCGAAGGCGAGTATATCGCCACCCAGATCATGGGCGGCATCGCACCGGATATCGTGCAGATCAATGCCGAAGTGGTCTGGCAGGATGTCGACAAGGGATGGTGGGTTCCGTTCGACACCTACCTGAACGAACCGAACGCCTACGCGGAGGACGGAGGACCGGGATCCGAGGCCTGGATGGATGTATTCGCCAACAAACTTCTTACCCGCGCCAAGCAGGCGCCCGACGGCAGGCTTTATACCCTGACCTACGACATCGTCGAAACCGCTATCTACTACAACCGGGACATTTTCCGCCGCCTCGACCTCTCCCCCCCGACTACATGGGCGGAATTCATTGAGATTCAAAGAAAGGTCAAAGACGCGGGCATGATTCCGATCGGGATGACCGTGGATCACGCGGTCGACTGGAGCCAGGATTTTTTTTTCGACCAGTTTTTTTACCCGATCATCGACCGGCTCGACCTGCGGGAAATGGCCCCGGAACTGGCCGACTACTACCAGGGTTACCTCTTTACCGATGAACTGTGCTGGGGAATTCTCAATGAAACCATTTCGGCGGAGGAACCGCGCTACCGCGAGATGTGGCGGGTCATGCGCGAATGGCGCGACTATTGGCCGCGCGACATCGTCAGGAGCAACCTGGACCGTATGTTCCTTTTGCAGCGCACCCCGATGGTTTGGAGCACTTCGGGGTTCGTCCGCCGCCTGATGTACGATCCCCTGGTGGATTTCGAATGGGGAGTCTTTTACCTGCCGCCGATCACCAAAGAAACATCCCCCCAGGCCTCCGGCGTCGACCCCGCCGTCATCGGAGGATCAGGAATGCAGTACTCGGTCACACGGACCGCGAAACAGCGCGACGAACAGGATCCCGGGCACCTGGAGCAGGTGATTGATTTTCTCCAGTTTATGACTCTCCCGAAAAACGCCGTGCCGGTCGTCAACGAAGCCAGCCTGTTCGTTCCGAACTTCGCCGGCGCGGAACTCGCCCCGGAACTGGAGCCCTTCCTGGAAATCATCGACAAACGTTACACCACAACCAAATGGAGGGACACGCTGGACCGCCGATGGCTGGACCGGAATCGTCGCCTGATCGAACTCTTTCTTGGAGATGCGCTTTCCCTGGACGAATTCATGACACTTATGGATGAGAATAACCGGGACACCGCCCGCCGCATTGCGGATCGGGAAGGCTGGACTTTCGAAGAACCCCACTGGCAGTAATACGTTTCCGCTTTCTCATCCATGGATTTCTGGTCGAATATCTTTATCGTACGTCTGATCAAGGAAATCCTCCGGGCACTCATGGGGGTTGTCGAACAGGCCCGGGCCTACTGGGAGGCCTACATATTCGTCGGGCACGCCGGCACGTTCCTGGCCTGGGCGTTCCTGGCCTTTATCGCCATTCTGGTCCTCCGGTGGGGATTCGCCAGGGCAGGTGCCCTGGCTTACGAAGCCGAAGGCGGACCCGGCCACCGCGCTTACCGGGTGATCGCCAACAGCCTCATTCTGGTTTCCTTTCTGCTGCTGATTGCGGCGGCGTTCAACCTGCAGCCGGGCAACCTGGTTCAACTGGCGGTTTTCATTCCCTTCATCACGATTGTCGGCGCCCATATTGCCTGGTTTGCCGCGGACCGATTGGCCCGGATGAGCGGGTGGCGGGCGGGCGGGCGCTTTCTGGAGCGTGTGGCGGCCAATCGGACCGCGTACTACTTTATCCTCCCCACGCTGGTGATGCTGGGGGTCTTTAATTATATCCCGGCCGGAATGATCGTATTCCTTTCCTTCAGTGAATACGAAGTCGGGGGAACTCCCGAATGGGTGGGCCTGGAAAATTTTGTCCGCCTCTTTACTGAAGACCCGGTGTTCTGGAAGAGCATGTTCAACATGCTCCTTTTTGTCGGTTTCCAGACTGCGGTCACCCTGACAGTCCCGTTGATTGTCGCGGAGCTGATCGTACACCTGAAAACCGAACGCGCGCGGTATTACTGCCGGGCAGTGTTCCTGCTGCCGATCGTTGTGCCGATGGTGATCATTTTCCTGATCTGGGAGTACTTCTACTCGGACACCGGTCTCGTGCCGCTCCTGGGTCACGCACTCGGCTTCGGCGACGCGCTGGAGGGCCTGCTCAGCCGCCCGCAAACCGCCCTGTTCGCGGTTATGCTGGTCGGTTTTCCGTTCGTCCACGGAGTCAACCTTCTCATCTACTATGCGGGGCTGAGCAATATTTCCGAATCGGTATGGGAAGCCGCAAAGCTCGACGGGGCCACCCCCTTCGCGCGGTTCCTGTACATCGACATTCCCCTGCTCGCGCGCCAGTTCAAACTCTTGCTTATCCTGTCCATCATTACCGGGGTTCAAGCCTTCGAAAACGTGCTGGTGATGACCGATCAGGGCGGACCCGGCTGGCAGACCATGCTGCCCGGCCTCTACATGTACCGCTCGGCCATGGCGTTCCGCGAGTTCGGCTACGCGTGCGCGGTGGGACTCTTTCTCTTCCTCATCGTGCTGAGCTTGTCCCTTATGGTAAACCGTTACTTTTCCGATAAAGAGAAACACGACTGAACCGTTTTCCCGCAATGAGAAACCTTTCGACAGGCCGTATCCTCCAACTCGCCCTCCTCGGCATCCTCATGGTGCTGACCTTTTACCCGTTTCTTTTTCTGCTGATGAATTCCCTCAAGACGACACCGGAGTTCTGGATGAACCCGTGGTGGTTCAGCGGGTCTCCGGAATGGGTCAACTACGCCGATGCCTGGGAGGCCATCGCACCCTTTATGGCGAACAGCATCGTGATTACCGTTCTCGCCACGGTCGGCGTGCTGGTCATGGGCTGCCTCACCGGGTTCGCGTTCGCGCGGTTCGACTTTCCGGGAAAACAGGTATTCTTCCACGCGATTCTCGCCATGATGATGGTTCCGGCGGTGCTGATGCTGATCCCCTCGTTCATTCTGGCCGACCGGCTGGAGCTGATCGACACGTACTGGGTGATGCTGCTGTTTTATATTTCCGGGGGTCAGGTCCTCGCCATCTTCCTGCTCCGCAATTTTTTCGAAGCCATCCCTGAGGATTTTTTCAGTGCTGCCAAGATCGACGGCGCCACCACGTTTCAAATGCTGCGCTTCATCGCCCTCCCCCTCTGCAAGCCCATCCTGGGGACCATCTCCATCATCACCGCGATCGCGGTATGGAATAATTTCCTGTGGCCCCTGGTCACGACAAGCCGGACCGACTTGAAGGTCATCACCAACGGAATTCTGGAGTTTGCCACCGAGTATGGAGCCAATTACGGTACGATGTTCGCCGGCTACATCATTTCCGCGCTGCCGATGCTCGTGGTGATCCTTTTCTGCATGCGCGCGTTCATGCGGGGACTCGCGGCCGGGGGAGTAAAGAACTGATTCCCTTACCGCCGCCCTCCGCCGCCGGTGCGGCGGTCGACGCCGTAGGCGAGAAAGTCATAAAACTCCAAAAAGTTCATTCCCGAAACCGCATTGGCGCGATCGAGGGGCACCTGGCTGACCTGCCCGCCCAGGTGAAGGACATTGATCGCGTTGTGCGAAGGCAGCGTGTACTCCTCGCGGAAGATATTGCCCTGCCATCCGAAATCGAAAAGCAGGGGGTTGTTCGGATCTTCGGTCACTCGTTCGTTGGCCCGGTAGGAGGTCGGACCGGTCGCCCAGCCCCGCGGTCCGTCGCCGACAACGTAGAGCCAGATGTAACCGCTCCGCTCAATCTGCCGGCTGGAACTGAAGGGGCCCGGCTGCTTATACTCAGGGTCATCGAAAACCGCCGGATCCAGGCTGGGACAGATCAGGATATTCGCGTCATCCAGATAATCGACGTTGCTGACCCGGGCAATCCTCCGGTTGGCATTGTTCTCGGGAATCCCTCCGCGCTGTTCGGAAAGCAAAAAGCCCAGGCCCCGGTCCCGGACCAGGCTTCCGACCTCCGACTCGATGCCGGGACCGCCGCCGGATACGCCCCCTACATTGGGAGGAATGAGATCATTATTATCCTCCGCAAACAGATGAATGGCGTTGCCGATCTGTCTGAGGTTGCTGACGCACTGAGAAGCGCGGGCGGAATCCCGGACGGCGCTGACTGTCGGAATCAGGATAGCGGCTAGAATTCCGATGATAGCTATTACGGTCAACAGCTCGATCAGGGTAAAGGCGGGGGCGCGAGTGGCGCGGGAACAGGATAGGGTTTTCAAGAAATGCTATTTTGCTGGTTTGCGTGGGGGGATAAGTTCCTTCCGTCAAGGTGGAATCTTTTCTTTCATTCGTCAAGCTAAAGCCCTTGATTCGCCAACGAAAATTCGGGTCTCTTTCCCGCTGTCCGGGTTGTCAAATGACCGGTATTCGGTATAGTGGAAAAACGGGTTCGGCCGGGCGCCGGCCTGATTCGTGAAGCCAGCGAGGAAATCCTATGAATCCAGACAATCCAACGTACGAACAAAAGATGGAAATCCGTCTGAAGGAATGGGGCGCCGACATCGAAAAACTCAAGGAACGGGCCGAAGAGGCCCCGGATGAGGTGAAGCGGTTCTGCATGGACCGGATTGGAACGCTTGAAACGATGCGGCGAACCGGCTTTGCCCGGCTGCGAGAAATGAAACAGACCGGCGATGATGCCTGGGAGGAAATCCGCTCCGACCTGGACGCGCACTGGGACGAGATGCGGAAGACTTTCACCGAGACTTATGAGAAATTGAAGTGAGCGGCGGGCCGCCCGCCCGTGTCCTACCACGTCAGCCGCCGCCAGGCCCGATTCAGGAACACGATTCCGACGATCGAAACGACCGTCAGCAGGATGGCCTGAAGAATTTCACCGTAAATCCAGAACCCGGTGGCAAAAAGCGCTCCGTAAATCGACACGCACCCGAGGAACATGCACAGGATCCCGGAGGGCACGTGCCATCCCTCGCCTTCCGGTTCCAGCGAGATCCCTTCGCGGGCAGCCTGGTCGCGAACCTTTCGCCAGCCCGGGCCGCCCGGCCGGACTTTTCGATAAAAGGAGTACAAGGTCTCTTTTGAAGCGGGCGGCGTGATCAGCGTCACGGTCACCCAGGAAACCGTCGTGATAGCCACTCCGATCAGCAACCGCTGCCACGAGGCGGTCTCCGGCAAAAGAAAATGAAAGTAAAGGGCGACGGCAAAGGACACCACCATCGCCGTGATTTCGGCGATCGCCGTGATCCTCCACCAGAACCAGCGCAGAATAAAGATCAACCCGGTACCGGCTCCGATCTGTAGAATGATCGAAAATGCCTCCAGCGCGTGGCGCAGGCTCAGCGCGAAAAGGATAGCCAGAAGCAGGATTACCACCGTCGACACACGGCCCACGAAAACCAACTCCTTCTCGCCGGCTTCGGTTCGAACAAAGCGCTTGTAAAAATCGTTCACCAGGTACGAGGCCCCGAGATTGATATGAGTGGAGGCGGTTGACATGTAGGCGGCAATCAGAGACGCCATCGCCAGCCCCAACAATCCCGGCGGAAGATAGGTCAGCATCGCCGAGTATCCAAGATCCTCTCCGACGATGCCGATGGGCAGATCGGGAAAGGCATCTTTCAGTGAATCCAGGTCGGGAAAGACCACCAGCGAACAGAGAGCGACTATAATCCACGGCCAGGGACGCAGGGCGTAGTGGGCGACATTGAAGAGAACCGAGGCAGCGGCGGCCCCCTTCTCATCCCGCGCCGCCAGCATCCGCTGGGCCTGGTAACTTCCGCCCCCCGGTTCCGCCCCCGGATACCAGACACTCCACCACTGCACCGCCAGGGGTATGATCAGAACGGTCAGCACCAATTCCCAGTTATCGAAGTCCGGAAGAATCGAGAGCCGGTCGCGAACGTTTTCATGTTCGAGCAGAGGCCCCAGGCCCCCGATCTCGGGAATCCCCACCAGCCACCACGCGGCCAGGATGGAACCGGTCATGGCCCCGATAAAAAGCAGCAGGTCGGTCAGCAGCACGCCCCGGAGTCCTCCGGCCGCACTGTAGATGACCGTCACGGTACCGGCGATCAGTCCGGTCTGCCACGGCTCCCACCCCAAAATGACACCGGCGATCTTCATCGCCGCCAGGGTCACGCTGGCCATCACCAGAACGTTGAACATCAGCCCCAGGTACAAGGCCCGAAAACCGCGCAGGAAGGCGGCCGGCTTGCCGCTGTAGCGCAGCTCGTAAAACTCAATGTCGGTAAATACTCCCGAACGGCGCCACATTCGGGCGTAAATAAAGGCGGTCAGCATCCCGGTCAGCAGAAAGGCCCACCACACCCAGTTGCCCGCCACCCCATGAGTCCGAACGATATCGGATACAAGGTTCGGGGTGTCCGCCGAAAACGTCGTCGCCACCATCGATACCCCGAGCAGCCACCACGGCATATTCCGGCCGGCCAGAAAAAACTCCGTCGAGTTCCTGCCCGCACGTCGCCTGACCGCCAAACCGATCCAGACGCAAACCACAAAATAACCGGCAATGAGTACCCAATCGAAGGGGTGTAATTGCATCGCGATAAAACAGGAGGGTTTCCGCTGCAAGTCAATCGGAAATCAGCGGGCGGCCCCTGTACTCGCTGTCTAACAGTCCGGAGCTTTTCTGCTTTCCACCCGCCGCTCACTCCGAGCGACGTGCGGCGTCTTCTTCCACGGCCCGGCGCAGTCGGCTGACGTGTTCCACCGTCGCCGCCTTGACCTGGGCGAGGTCCTTCTTCTCCGCGACTTTGTCGCTGGCGAAGAAGTAAAACTTGATCTTGGGCTCGGTGCCGCTGCCGCGGACGGCGTAGGAATAGCCGTTGGCCAGCTCCAGAAAGTAAAAGCCCTGGGGCGGTATCGGCGCGCCGTCCGCGTCCTGAATCTCGTCTTTGCCGAAGTCCGTTACGCGGCCCACGGCAACCCCGTTCATTTCCGCGGGAGGATTGGAATGATAGGAATCGAGGATCTTCTTGATCCGGGCCGAACCGGCGGCGCCTTCGTAAACAACCTGGCCCAGGGCCTCATAATAGAATCCGTACTTGAGGTAAAGGTCATCCATCAGTCCCGTCAGGGTCTTGCCTTGAGCTTTCGCCTGCGCCGCGAGTTCACAAAACATAATGACCGCGGAGTTGCCGTCCTTGTCCCGGACGTCGTCGCCGGCCAGGTACCCGTAGCTCTCTTCGCCGCCGAAGACATAGAACGTGCTGTACTCCATCAGCAACTCCGCGCGCTTGCGGAACGGCGTGGCGTCGTAGTCGATCGCGAGCTGCTCGGCCTCGAGCATCCGCTGCCTGAGCATCTTCTCATAACCGTGGATTTTGGCGCCGATCCACTTGAATCCGGTCAGCGTATTGATAACCTTCAATCCGTGAGCCCGGGCGATCGCCCCCTGCATCGGGGTCGTCACAAAGGTCTTTATCAGGGCGGCCCGGTCGCTTCCCTGTTCCGGGAGGACTTCCAGATCCTTGTAACGCAGAATCCGGTATTCCGCCAGTAGAGATCCGATCTGATTGCCGGTGAGCAACTCCATGGAGCCGCTTGAATCACGCACCGCAACCCCCATCCGGTCAGCGTCCGGATCGGTGGCGACCACGATGTCGGCGTCCGTCTCTTCGGCCAGCCGGATGGCCATCGACAACGCTTCCGCGTTTTCGGGGTTGGGGGATTTGACGGTGGAAAACGCTGGATCCTGCTCCATCTGCTCCGGAACGGTTTCGAAATCTACGTTGAACCGCTCCAGCAACGGAACCGTCGCCGCAGCCGCCGTTCCGTGAATCGGGCTGAAGACCACCTTGAGGTCGCTCCTGTAAAGCAGGTCCGGATCGAGCACCGTGCGCGCGACCGATTCGATGTAGGCCTGGTCGACACTCTCGGGCAAAATCACCACGCCGGATTGCTGTTTTTCAAGGAACGCCGACAGTTCCTTCAATTCGACCCGGTTGACCTCCTCGATGATGCCGCCCGCATGCGGCTCCACAACCTGCCCCCCGTCCTCGAAATAAATTTTGTAGCCGTTGTCGTGAGGGGGATTGTGGCTCGCTGTCACCACGATCCCCGCTGTGGCCCCGAGATAGCGCACCGAGAAGCTGAGCTGGGGTGTCGAACGCGGACCGGGGAAAATGAACGCCCTGCCGCCGAGACGCGCCCAGGTCGACGCCGAGAGCTCACACAAATGCCGGGAGAAATGGCGGACATCGTGGGCGATCACGAGCGTGGGAATGTCGAAACGGCCCTTCCGGGCAAGATAACTTTCGGTGTAGCGAAAAACACCCACCGTGGCGCGGATGACATTAAGGTCGTTGAGAACGTTCGGCCCCACCGCCGGGTGTTCCGGGGTTTCGCCGGCAGCGGCGGTTCCCTGCTCGGCAGCCGTCACCACGCCGCCGATGGTGCGTCCCCGCATCCCGCCGGTACCGAACGCCATATACTGGTAAAACCGGTCGTCCAGTTCGGACCACGCTTCCCGGTCCACCAGCTCGCCAATGGAGGCCTCCGCCCATTCCGGCAGAAACCCGCCTTCCAGCCAGGCTTCCAGATTTTTCACCGTCGATTCGAGCAGATCACCCTTTTTTCCCGCCTGCCTGATCTTCCCTAAAGCCTTCATACCAATCCCGAAATTCAAGGTTGCCTTCAAATTGCACTGAAAACAGGGATTCCCCTGCCTTCGCGCTTCCATCTCAAGAGCCACCGCCCCTGCAGGCAATCCGAAAACCGGCGGATTTCCGCGTTTTTTAGATTGGAACCTCCCCGAATTCATCTCCAGTATGCCCCTTCCGCACCATTAACCCAGAGGCCACCGATGACCCGACTCTCCGAATCCTTTCATGCCGAAAATCAGAAGTTGCTGGACAGTGTTTTCCGCAAGAACTTCGAACAACTCAAGCAGCTCGGCCCGAAAATCGGCCGATCGATCGCCAACGATGGCATCCTCCATCTCTTCGGCAGCGGTCACTCCGCCATGGTCGCGCTCGAAATCATCGGGCGGGCGGGAGGCCTTGTTCCGGTCAGCGGCATCCAGGACCCCGCCGAGGGAAGAATGGAAACGCTCCCCGGTTACGGTACCCGGTTGCTCGAGCGTTACGCCCGCGTCTTCGGGATGAACGAGGGCGAGTACCTTGTGGTGGTCTCGAATTCAGGCAAAAACCATTCGCCGATCGAAGTCGCCCTGGAGGCCAGGAAACGCGGGCTTTCCGTCATCGCGGTCACCTCGCTGGAAATGTCCGGGCAATCAGCGGTCGCCCATGAAGGCGGCAAGCGGCTCTACGAGATCGCCGATTACGTCCTCGACAACGGGGGCGTCATGGGCGACGCCAGGATTCCGGTCCCCGGTACCGAGCTGACGGTGGGTCCGACCTCGACCTTCTCGGGGGCCCTCCTCATGAACCTCCTGGTGCTCGAAACCGTCCAGTACCTAAACGACAACAAACTCCCGCTCCCCATCCTGCGCAGCCAGAACCTTGAGGGTGGAATGGAGTTCAATCTCGAGATGGCCGAGAAGTACCGGGGCCGCCTGAGCCGCCCGCTGTAGGGGTTCGAAAGAAGCCAATCCGGGGAGGTGTGGTCGCTACTGGACTCGAACCAGTGACTTCTACCGTGTGAAGGTAGCGCTCTAACCAACTGAGCTAAGCGACCTCATAGCCTGATTCACCCCAAACAACTCCTCCGGCCAACGCAAGTCAAGACATCCCGGCAACCTGTCGGACTTGGCCTACCGGCTTCGTCCGACAGGCTGCTGATGGAGTTTTTTTAAGATACGGCAAATTACCGCATCTTGCCGCGAAATTTTTGCGTTAAATTGCCCTGGGAGGGTCTTTTACACTGCCGGAACCCGGGGAGTGGTGTCCGCTGAACTTCGGATCCCCCTATTTGCGGGTCTTCACCGCTCGTTTCCGTTCAGGAAAACAGGTCCTGCAGATCTCGCAGACGGTTCCGTCACATCCCCGCGCGGTGCAATGCTGGCGTCCGTAAAATATGATCCGGAGGTGGAGGTTGCTCCAACTCTCGCGGGGGAAAAGCCGTTTCAAATCCCGTTCCGTCTCCGCGACATTGCGGCCGGAGGTCAGTTTCCAGCGTTGCGCCAGCCGGTGAATGTGGGTGTCCACCGGAAAAGCCGGCTTGCCGAAAGCCTGTACCATGACAACCGAGGCCGTCTTGTGACCGACTCCCGGGAGGGACTCCAATTCTTCGAAGGTATCCGGCACACGCCCCCCGTGCTTCTCCAGGAGCAATTCGGAAAGTCGGTGAATCGCCCGGGCTTTCGCCGGCGCCAAACCGCAGGGCCGAATGATCGACTCGATTTCGCCGACGGAAAGTCCGGTCATGGCCTCCGGCGTGCGTGCGCGCTCGAACAGGGCGGGCGTGGTTCGGTTCACCCGCTCGTCGGTGCACTGGGCGGACAGCAGCACGGCGATCAACAGCGTATAGGGATCGGAGTGTTTCAGGGGAACGGGTGCCGACGGATAGAGCTCTTCGAGTTTGCGAAGAATGTAGTCGGCGCGTTCCTGTTTGGTCATGGCAGAGCAATCTCTGAAAACCCGGGCCCAAAAGCCAAGCTTAATCCCACTGAAACGGCCCGCATAAGCCGGCCGGCGCCCGTTCCGGGCCGAACGCGGAAGCAACCATCAGCAAAAACAGTTGATCCCCCCACCTTTCCCATTATAGTCGCAGGATGCTAAAAGTCGAAGAGTTCGATAAGGAAAAAAGGTCCGGGCAGGGCGCCAATTCCGGGCAGGAAAGCCCTGCGGATTTGCTGGCTCCCACCGATTCTTTCCCCCGCCGGCACATCGGCCCGGGGGATGCCGACGTCCGGCGGATGCTCGATTGTCTGGGATACGCCTCCCTTGACGAGTTGATCGACACAGCGGTTCCGTCCGACATCCGTTTGTCCGGGCCCATGGACCTGGGCGATGGCATCGGCGAACAGGAAATGCTCGAGGAAATCAAGGCAATCGCCTCCCGTAACGAGATTCACCGTAGCTTTATCGGCATGGGGTATTCCGACTGTGTCACTCCGCCCGTGATCCAACGCAACATTCTGGAAAATCCGGGCTGGTACACCCAATACACGCCCTACCAGCCCGAACTCGCCCAGGGCCGGCTCGAGGCACTCCTGAATTTCCAGACCCTGGTCATCGAACTGACGGCCATGGAAATAGCAAACGCCTCCCTCCTCGACGAGGGTTCCGCCGCCGCCGAAGCCATGACGATGGCCTGGGGAATCAAAGGCAAGCCGGACCGGAACGTCTTTTTCGTCTCGGAACGCTGCCACCCCCAGACCATCGGGGTCGTCCAGACCCGGGCCCGCGCGCTCGGTATCGAGATCCGGGAGGGCGATCACGACTCGTTCGAACCGGACGAGTCGGTATTCGGAGTCCTGTTACAGTATCCCACCGGCGACGGCGCGGTCCTGGATTACGAAGATTTCATCCGTCGAACCCATGAAGCCGGAGGCCTCGCCGTGGTCGCCGCCGACCTGCTCTCCCTCACGCTGCTTCGGCCTCCCGGCGAGTTCGGCGCCGACATCGCCGTCGGCAACACTCAGCGCTTCGGGGTTCCTCTCGGTTACGGCGGACCGCACGCCGCCTATTTCGCCACGCTCGACAAACATAAACGCCGTATGCCCGGGCGCCTGATCGGGGTTTCGCACGACTCCGAAGGCAATCGGGGACTCCGGCTTTCGCTGCAGACCCGCGAACAGCACATCCGCCGCGACAAGGCGACCAGCAATATCTGCACCGCCCAGGTTTTACTCGCGGTCATGGCCTCCATGTACGCGGTTTATCACGGTCCGGACGGGCTCAGAACCATCGCCCGGCGGATCCGCATGTTTACGCTCGTTCTGCGCGAAGCGCTGCAGCAACTCGGCTACGATACCGGCTCCGACCCGGTCTTCGACACGCTGCGGGTGAAACTGAAGGAGTCCAACAGCGAGGATCTGCTGAAATCGGCACAAAAGAGAGGCATGCTCCTGAGGTCCCTCGATCCGGAAACGATCGGGATCTCCCTGGATGAAACGACCCGGGAACAGGACATCCTCAACCTCATCGCCGTTTTCGCCGACGCCAAAACCTCTTCCTCCTTTAATGTAGCGGAAACCGCCGAAAAGGTTTCCCTCGGCTACCCCGCCCCCATCGTGAGAACTTCGGATTTCCTGCGGCATCCGGTTTTCAACAGCTACCACACCGAAACCGAAATGCTCCGTTACATGCGGCGGCTGGAGGCCAAAGAGCATTCGCTCACGGAATCCATGACTCCCCTGGGCTCGTGCACGATGAAGCTCAACGCCACCGCCGAAATGATACCGGTCACCTGGCCGGAGTTCGGGAAGCTTCATCCCTTCGCCCCCGTCAGCCAGGCCGAGGGCTACCAGATTCTCTTCAAGCAGCTTCAGGAATGGCTCGCTAAGATCACCGGATTCGAGGCGGTCTCACTCCAGCCCAACGCGGGATCGCAAGGCGAATTCGCCGGCCTTCAGGCGATCCGCAACTACCATGAGGAGCGCGGCGAAAGCCACCGGAATATCTGCCTCATTCCTGTTTCCGCCCACGGCACCAACCCGGCCAGCGCCATCCTCTCGGGCATGAAAGTGGTCGCCGTCCAGTGCGACGACCGGGGCAATATCGACCTGGACGACCTGCGGTCGAAAGCGGAAACCCACGCGGACCACCTGGCCGCGCTGATGGTCACCTATCCGTCCACCCACGGCGTATTCGAGAAAGGGATACGACAGGTCTGCTCGATCATTCACGAACACGGCGGCCAGGTCTATCTGGACGGCGCGAATCTCAACGCCATGGTCGGACTCAGCACCCCGGCCGCCATCGGGGCGGACGTCTGTCACCTCAACCTGCACAAGACCTTCTGCATCCCCCACGGCGGCGGCGGACCCGGCGTCGGCCCGATCGCCGCGGCCGAACACCTGGCGCCGCACCTACCCGGCCACCCGGTCGTCCCAATCCCCGGCGCCCGGAGCATGGGACCCGTCGCCGCGGCTCCCTGGGGAAGCGCCGGAATCCTGGTGATCTCGTGGGCGTACATCCGGATGATGGGCGGACCCGGGCTGACCCGGGCCACCAGGGTCGCCATCCTCAATGCCAATTACATCGCCAAGCGGCTGGAACCGTACTACCCGGTCCTCTACCGCGGCAATCAGGGCCTCGTTGCGCACGAATGTATCATCGATTTCCGCGAATGGAAAACACGGGCCGGCATCGAGGTGGAAGACGGCGCGAAACGCCTGATGGATTACGGCTTCCACGCACCGACCATGTCCTGGCCGGTGCCCGGCACCATGATGATCGAGCCCACCGAAAGCGAATCCAGGGCGGAACTCGACCGTTTCTGCGACGCCATGATTGCCATCCATGACGAAATGAAGGCGGTCGAGGACGGTGAGATGGACCGGAACGACAACGTCCTCAAGAACGCGCCGCACACCGCGTCCCTGCTCGCCAAAGCCGACTGGAAGCATCCGTACTCCCGGGAACAGGCCGCCTACCCGGCCCCATGGACCCGGGAACACAAGTTCTGGCCGCCCGTCGGCCGGGTGGACAATGTGTACGGCGACCGCAACCTGGTCTGTACCTGCCCGTCGGTCGAGGAGAGCAGCGGATGATTTAAGCCACCATACCGCCGGCCCTTGCCAGTGGCAAAATTCGTTTATTAGCATCGGCCCCGGGGCAGCGGTTAAAATCAGCGCATACGGGCGGCACCGCTTCGAACGACCCGCGCTCATCCCGTCATACGGCGGGATGAATGCAAGGAACGTCACAAAAAAAGGCGCCCCTTCCGAAGAAGAGGCGCCTGATTGAGTTGTTAATCCTGCGTCGTGGTCAGGAAGGCCGGGGGCGTTACATCATGCCGCCCATGCCGCCCATGCCGCCCATGCCGCCCATGTCGCCGCCGCCGCCGCCGCCGGAGCTGCTGCCGTGCTTCTCGGGAGCATCGGTGATCATGCATTCGGTAGTCAGGAGCAGGCCGGCAACGGATGCCGCATTCTGCAGCGCCGTGCGGGTGACTTTGGTCGGGTCGACGACGCCGGCCTGGACGAGATCCTCGTACTCGCCGGTCGCCACATTGTAGCCCTTGTTGCCCTTGAGCTTGAAGACCTCCTGAACGATGAGCGAACCCTCGACACCCGCGTTCTCACAGAGCTGACGCAGCGGAGACTCGATGGCCCGGCGCACAATCTTGGCGCCGTTCTTTTCGTCGCCTTCGAGCTCCAGGCTTTCGATGGCCTTGGCCACACGCAGCAGAGAAACACTGCCGCCGGCAACGATACCCTCTTCCACCGCCGCACGGGTGGCATGAAGAGCGTCTTCCACGCGGGCCTTCTTCTCCTTCATTTCCGGCTCGGTGGAGGCTCCGACATTGATCACCGCAACACCGCCGGCCAGTTTGGCCAGACGCTCCTGCAGTTTCTCGCGGTCATAGTCGGAAGTCGTCTCGTCGATCTGACGACGGAGCTGCTTGACGCGACCCTGGATATCGGACGTCGAACCGGCGCCCTCCACGATCGTCGTGTTCTCCTTGTCCACGGAGATGCGCTTCGCCCGGCCGAGATCGCTGATCTGGATGTTTTCGAGCTTGATGCCAAGGTCTTCGCTGATGAACCGGCCGCCGGTAAGAATCGCGATGTCCTCAAGCATGGCCTTGCGGCGATCCCCGAATCCGGGCGCCTTGACCGCACAGACGTTGAGCGTGCCCCGTAGTTTGTTAACGACCAGAGCTGCGAGAGCTTCGCCTTCGATGTCTTCGGCGATCACGAGCAACGGCTTGCCGGCTTTGGCCACGTTCTGGAGCAGTGGCAGGATATCCTGGAGGTTGCTGATTTTCTTCTCATGAATGAGAATGTAAGCATCTTCCAGAGAAACCTCCATGGTCTCGGTGTTGGTGCAGAAATACGGGCTCAGGTAGCCCTTGTCAAAC
>PWMU01000178.1 GCA_003558065.1 Opitutia bacterium
CGAACACGTTCTCCTTTTCGCCGAGAGGAAGCACTTCGATCTCGGTGATGATATTGGTCGCCGTCATTTCCCAATTACTATCGTCATTTGAGCCGCTTTTTTATGCCTTGAACGATCCCTTACGCTCCGACTTGGAGTATCCCGGGTGCGTCCGGCCGTGGACTTCCTGCAGGAGGCGGATGCTCACCTCGGTGTCAATCCGCGTGCTCTCCAGCTTGCTTGTCGGGACAGCACCCATTCTACCAGTGAAGCCTCCGCAATCCGCGTACATGATCGAAGTGAGTATCGCTGCTGACGACCGGCATCCCATGCTGCCGCGCCAATGCCGCGATCCAACAATCGTTGGCCGGGATGGAAGTGCCGGTCTGCTTCAATTCCCTGCGAATCGCCGCGTAATCTTCGAGCGTCCCCATGTCCGGCGCCAATGTCTCCGCCTTCTCCAGGAACGCCTCAAGCCAACGTTCGAGTTCCTCCCGTTTCCGGGATCCCAGGAGCCCGTATTTGTATTCACCCAGATTGATCAACGTCGTACAGAGAAGCGGTGCCGAGCGAATCTTCGCGATCAGACTCCGATCCTTCGCTGCGAGGGCCGACAGCGCATTCGTATCGAGAATCATTGCCACATTTCCGGATCAATCGGACGAAAATCGTCCGAAACGAGAGCCGACTCAAATTCCTTGATCGCTTCCGGCGAGACCGGGGGAAGATCCTCCACCCAGCCTGCGACCGACTGGTCATGCTCGTCATCCTCGCGAAGCGAACGCGCCAAGGTCTCCTCCATATATCGGCTCAACGATTGCCCCCGCAGAGCCGCGCGCGCTTTCAACCGTCGCAATAGATCATCCCGAATGGAAATGGTCGTCTTCATTGAGACATTTTTACGGGAAATCCATTTTTATGTCAACCTTTCCTGTCGTCCCGCGACCCCCTTTGCTCCAGATGTTAAAATTCAAGTTGCGGTAGGGACACCCGTTGCCGGGTGCCCCCCGCTCAGATCCGTACGTGAGGTATTACCTCATACGGCTCCTACCTCGAGTGTTTGGCGTCAAAGCGAACATTGGGATAGGGATGGACAACACGGGGACGGGGTAGCCATTGGCCTTGCAGGCGATAGAAGCGTTCCCACGTCCAGCGCTTGCGCGCTTTTTGGCTGCGCCGACGAATCACCCATAACCACAATCGGCCGATTTGGGTGTAGAACTCGCGCGGCGCTTTCATGTTTCCCGGCACAGCGTGATATTGCGTAAAGCCGCGCACCACGCTGGCCAGCCATGCCCCAACGCTCGTCAAGGGCTCGTGCATCCGTTTGATCAGCTTGGCTTTGATTTCCTGTAGTTTCCGGCGGAGTCGCTTCCGCGAGGTCTGGCGCCGGATGCAATACTTGCCCCGTCGCGTTTTCCCGCAGATGTGAGTGAATCCCAGGAAATCAAAGGTTTCGGGTTTGCCTTGTTTTCGCTCGCGACGATTGGCCGCCGCGAAACGTCCGAATTCGATCAAACGGGTCTTCTTCGGATGCAGGTTCAGCTTGTGGACTTGCAACCTTTCCCGGAGCGCTTTCAGGAACTTTTCCGTGTCGGATTTGAAACCCGAACACCGAATCGTCCGCATAGCGCACCGTGATTGTGTCGCCCCTCGCTTCACCTTTACGCCACCGCGTGAACCATTTGTCCATTACCTCGTTGAGGAAGATGTTCGCCAACACGGGCGATATCACCGATCCTTGCGGGGTTCCGACAGTTCCCGGATGTCGCTTTCCGTCTTCCCACCAGCCTACACGCAGCCATTTGCGCAGGAGACGGAGCATCCTCTTATCCGATACACGCTCTTCAATGAAGCTCATCAGGAGGTCGTGATCGAGATGATCGAAGAAGCCTTCGATATCGCAGTCGATGACCCAGCTTATCTTTCGCCGCATGATCCCTTCGTGGAGAGCGTCCAGCGCGTCGTGCTGCGACCTGCCGGGGCGATACCCGTAGCTGAAGCCGCAGAAGCTTGGCTCGAACACTTCGTTGAGGATGTTCACACAGGCTTGTTGAACCACCTTGTCTTCGATTGCTTGCATGCCCAACGGACGTTGCCGCCCGTCGTCTTTTTCGATATACGTGCGCAAAGCAGGGGTCGCGCGATAACTGCCGATGTGAAGCTCGCGCTCCAGTTCCGGCAGGCGTTCCCCCAGCGTTTGCTCATAGTCATGCCATGTTTTCCCGTCCAGCCCCGGGGCCGCGTCGCGATTGAGCTGATAAAAGCTCGCTCGCAATAGATCGACCTTCAGGATATGGAAGAGATTGCAGAAGCGAAACGTCTTGTCCGCTTCGGCTCTTTGACGCACTCGGTCCAGTCCGGGCGACGCGAAGATCCGGTTTTGCACCCGGTTCGCGGCTTTATGGTCCGAGTTCCTCTCGGCCGGCGTCTTTCCCTCCATCGACTCCGCGGGGACCGCCGTCCCGTTGTTCGCCGACTTCTTCGGTACCATGTTGCCGTCCGACTCCTCGGCGGAACCAACGGCAGGATTACGGCTACTGACCTTCCCTGCCGCCCCTGCACGGGCTGCTTCATCTATGCCCATGCAGGCTCCTTTCCGAGGTATCCCGATTCTCGTACGGAGAGTGTCCACGCATGCCAGGTTCTCTGACTCCGCCGGGCGGACTGCCGCTCGCGCATCATAACGCGGCTGTCCCTGTTGCCTTCACTCCCAGGCCACTGGTTCGGCTCCCGGATTAAGGTGATTTCGGAGCTCAATAGCCCGCCTGCGCTTCCTCCTGTCAACGCTTCCCCACGCCCTCGCGGGTCGTCGAGGCATGACTCGGAGCCAGCATGGCTCGCTACGCCTTTACTGTAAGACTCTTTCATTCTCTACTCTCCGCCGATCTTAATCGGCGCTTTCGGCCCGACCCCATTTGCCCGCCCCAAGAGGTTTTGTCGGCCCTCACAGTCCGCTTCATTGTTCCGCCTATTCAATGAACACAATGCTGCGGACCGTCCATATAAAGCCACCGCTGAAACCATCGGTTTTCGCATAACTCGTTCACAAACGCCAAAAATGTGGCATCCAATTCCGCGTCCTCGAACGAATACAGCCTTCCTTTATATTCAAAGGAAATAGAAAATCCCACCTCTTCCTTCATATACATTTCAATCCTACGTTTAAACTCCCTCGGCGAATACATTACCCGACTAATTCTTCCGTCGCCGTGCGGACGATCCATTGCGGGACCCGACCTAATTTCGTGTACACGAATATAGGGATCGTACTGAAACAAATAAACTTCCTCTGGAATAAAAAAGTGATTCCACCGGTTATTGTCTACGCGTAAATTGCTCAACATCGCAAAACTCAAACGATGTTTCAGTCCCAGATATGGAGAAAATCCGTTCAGCAAAAGCCCGGCAATCAACACACCCAAAAACACCACGTGTATTTTCGATCGCCGGACGCCTGCATGTCCCATGGCAACAGCTCGTTTCTGCCCTCGATTCGATTTAGTAACATCCGGGATTCGTATCTCCAAACGCGCAATAATCAATAGAACACTGCAAAAAACAATTACCAAACTCACGATATGGTAGATCCCAAATTGATGCCATGGCCGAGAGCCATCGTAGATTCCGTATGAAATCGGAATCAGTACTGCAACTATCAACACCAACACCTTCCACGATTCTTTTATTCCTTTGATAATATGATCGCGATCACTGTATTGCAAAAAACTCAACGTCAAACATACAATCGTTGCATTAAAAGCCGTAGGGCCGATATTGGCCAATCCTTGGGTAAACATCACTGTAAAAATAATTCCAACGGGCGCCCAAAGATACAGGAGCAGGATGATCATTCCTTCCAAGAAAACAAACAATCGCGGCGTCATCCCTTCCATCAGCGGTTCCACAAAATCCGGCAAACTCCACCACGCCTTGAGTGTTTCGCTCAACATCATGCAAGATGTCTCTGGATTAAAAAAATCGGTGTTTATCTTCGCCAAGGTAACAAAGCCAAGTGTTGTCACCAAGATCACTTTACATCCGTCACAAATTCTGTCTCCCAGTTCCCGACGGCTATCCGGCTCATCCAAGCCTCGCCCCTTAAACAATCGTTCGAAAATAAAAATCGAGGCAATTATCAAACCTACGAACGGAACTATAAAATAGAGGAGATACTCCTCGGCCACCTGATTCAGTCGCGGATGTGAAGCCAACATTACAGTTCGCAACTGAAAAGCAGCCGCAATCGAACAGACAAACAACAGAATCAGTCGGAACCCAAAGACCAAGAACAGAATTCCGCAAAGTGAAAGGAGAAGGACCTCCCACGGCATCCGGTCAATATAAGCCGGAACACTGTGGCGGTGCAGACGCAAAAGCGAAAGCTGGTAAAGTGCCCATCCGAAGCCAACGAAGATTACGTTCGCTCGCCAATCAGCGACTCGACCGAATAAAATCGTACCCAACAAATTGCCAAAAACAATGCCTTTGGCGGTCATTGTTATTCGGGCCGCGTAATAATCACTTCCGCCTCCCGGCTCAAACCAAGTTCAGCTTCGAGATGAGCAACGCGTTCCCGATGATGCCCGAGAATTCTCTCTTTTTCATTATATTCGGCCACGTCCGCCAATACCTCGATAGGTCCAAAAATCACCTCATGAGATTCCGGTAAATACGCCCAATCAAATTCGCCACGTGCAAGGACCATATTTCCCAGCATATCGAGGATCTGAACTGCTCGCATTCCATGCCAGTGTTCGGCATGTACTTGAGGAATTTCACCCGAGCCAACGACGGTTACGTTGACTGGCGATTCCTCGAGTTCAGGACGAGCTTCGGCCACACTGCGCCACCAAGACTCCAACGCTTTGTCAACCGGAACCCTTCCTGGTGAAAAAACGGGAACATACACCCATGCGACAGGGCGCAGGATATCCAGCTCCAGTTGCCACATCCATGCCTTATGCCGATATTCCAATGCAAGAGCCTCCATCGGCACCTCTTCGACCCGGTCTTCTTCAAGCCCCAAAACCACGGTTTCGCTATCTCCCGTCTCCCGAACCTCCTTCAGCTCACCAAACAATATCTCCCCGTCGGCGGTACGCCACTCCCCTACCCGTCCCCGATCACCCCAGTAGGCGACCGCCTCCGCCCGAAGTGTATCCGCATCGCCTTCTATCTGCACTTCGTCTCGCCCCGGTTCCTCAACTTCCTCTCCGGGTTGGCAGGCGGAAAACCCGATCAGTGCACCAAGGAGGGCCAAATTTGTTAAAAAAACCTTTGTCGATCGTATCATCCTATCGCCCCCTCTTCTTTCCAACAATTGAAATCCCATCTGTCATTCCACCGTTTTCTTTGTGCTGGCTTCATTCCAATCGAATCCATATACGTTATCAAGGATATCCATAACCAAGTCGACTCCCGACGGGTTTTCCGCAGATTTACTCAATACGGCACGAAGTGTCTTCTGGTACTCTGCGACCTCGTCATTCGAATTGTAGTTTACAAGGTACTCCTCTTCGTAGCTGAATCCATGCTGTGCCACCGCCTGTTTCCATTGCGCCTCTTCATTTTCATCCAGCGCAACGGCCGTATCCCCTTCCACATGCTCGGGGGCCTCGTCAAATTCCTCCCATTCCTGCCGATCGGGTTGCACCTCGTCATCCCGGTGTGCGTACACCACGGCCATAAGTATGACGTCGCTCCCGAAACTGGCCAGATAGAGATGGGACAAGGATCCCGGATTGGTGATCGTCACCGAATCAAATCCCGACGCGTCGTCGGGTAGATCAAAGATCGCCTCCACAGAGGCTTTCACAGCGGGACGATCCGGCAGGTTTTCATCGACTATCGTCCCCTGGGCATGAAGGGACGGAATCCATAGCATTGCGATAACGCAACAAGTAAAAGCGCGCATAGTAGTTTTCATAACATCTGATTATTTTTTCTTGCGACAGTAATCTGACCAAGTGTCCACCGCGAAACAGCTCCCCTTAGGGTCCATGAGGACGCAACGCCGACCGAGAAATATCTAGCAGATTTCTCCTTGGGTGAAACTCCAAACTTCGATTGTTGGGTTCGGAATTAAAATAATATTCAAAACTAACGATCGATCCCCCGTCTGTCTGTGGATAGAATTTAATGTCGCCATAAAACTTCCCGTAATTCGCTCGAATCACATTTCCGTGTTCATCCACTTCGCTTCGAACCCTGAAGTAAAAATGCCGATCTTTGTCGTAATCGTGATCAAGTGTAGGACGAACCGAATCCTCGGATTCACGGTA
>PWMU01000154.1 GCA_003558065.1 Opitutia bacterium
GGCAGGGATTTCGAAATTGCAAAAACACCCTCGCACCGTGATACTTCGGGGGTTATGAACGAATTTCTGTTACAATTCATCTACGCGGGGATCATTGTGGCAGTCGTTATGGGGCTCTCAGGCGTCCTCCAGATTCCCAATAACCTCTTTTTCCAGCGCATTTTGCGCCGAACCCGGGGAAAAGGAACCGAAGACCTCCGTGAAAGTCTGAAGCGAACGGACGAGCCGGCGCCGCCCTTCGACCCGGAGTCCTCCGGGGCTGATTCGCAAGGAAGCGGCCCCATTCCCTGAAATTCCTCAAACCGACTTCCAACCACGGGACCTGTTATGTCCGAGAAAAAACGTCGAAGAACAAAAACCATCAAACAGCGTATAGCCATGGTCTCCACCCACGGCTACGTAGCGGCCAATCCGCCACTCGGTGCGCCGGATACCGGGGGTCAGGTGGTGTACGTCATCGAGCTGTCCAAAAAACTCGCCCAACTGGGTTACAAAGTCGATATCTGGACCCGTCGCTTCGAAGACCAGCCCGAAATCGATACGATCAACGAAGACGTCCGCGTGATTCGCGCCCCGTGCGGGGGAAAGGAGTTCATTCCCAAGGAGTACCTTTACCGCAAACTGCCTGAATGGACGGAGAACGCCCTGCGGTACATCAAGAAGCACAAGCTCGAATACCAGTTCATCAACAGCCATTACTGGGACGCGGGGCTGGCATCCCAGCACCTGGCCGAAGTGCTCGACGTTCCCCACGTGCACACTCCCCATTCGCTCGGGAGCTGGAAGAAAAAGGAAATGGAGGCCGACCATCCTGAAGACCAGCACACCTTTGAAGAGAAGTATAACTTTTCCCGGCGTATCCACCATGAAAACACGCTTTACAAGGAGGCCGACCTGATTATCGCGACGACTCCGCCGCAATACGACTTCATCACCACCGATTATCACGTACCGGCCGAGGACATCCGCATGATTCCGCCCGGCTACGACGACAATCGCTTTTTTCCCATGAGCGAGCCCTCCCGCAAGGCCGCGATGGAGCGCCTTGGATTCAAGGGAAAAACTATTGCCTGCGTGGGGCGGCTGGCCGAGAACAAGGGTTTCGACCTTTTGGTCGACGCGTTTGCCGTCGTGGCGGAACGGAACGAGGAAGCCCACCTGCGACTGGCGGTCGGAGTGGAAAATCCGGACCAGCCTCCGCAGTTGTTGAAAGAGCTCAAACAGAAGGTGAAAGACTACAAATTGGGAGAGCGGGTGACGATCACGGGATCGATCTCCGACGAGGATCTTCCCGACTTTTACCGCGCCGCCGACGTCTTCGCCCTGCCCAGCCGCTACGAGCCCTTTGGCATGACCGCCGTCGAGGCAATGGCCTGCGGCACCCCAACGGTCCTCACGGTCCACGGCGGCCTGTATCGGGCGATTGCGTACGGCGAGCACGCACTGTACGCGGACTCATTCGACAAGGAGGATTTCGGAATCACGCTGCTCAAACCCATCCGTTACCCGGCGCTCCGCTCGCGATTGAGCCGAAACGGTTCCCATCGCGTCCGGAGCCTGTTTACTTGGACCGGAATCGCGCAGCAGTTGCTGAAGGCGGTCGAAGGCCGCGACTCGGCGAGTTTCAATGTCACCCGGCGTTCATACCGGGACCTCTGGTCGGAGGACGTGTAGGAGACATGGCAATACGACTTTTCTCATCAGACCTTGACGGCACGCTTTTGGGCAAGCCTGACGCCACGGTGATTTTCAAGTGCACCTGGGACAAACTTCCCCGCGAAAAGCGGCCCTTTCTCGTGTACAACACGGGACGGGTTCCCAAAGACGCCCTGGGGCTTATCCCGAAAGCGAATCTGCCCAAGCCGGATTACCTGATCTGCGGGCTCGGCACCTCCATCTACGATTACACCTCGAACTGTTTCCTTGAGGGATTCGAGCACACCCTGCTGCCGGACTGGGACCGGAAGAAAATCGAGCGAATACTGACCCAGACATACCAACTGGAGACACTGCCGGACCCCTACCAGAATCCGTTCCGATCATGCTGGTATTTTCACGACGCTTCGCAGGAACAGATCGACCGTCTTCGCCAGGAGCTGTCGGAAGCCGGCCTTGACGTCACTTTGATCTACTCGAACGCCCGCGAGGTAACGATTCTCCCTCGATCAGCGAGTAAAGGGAAAGCACTGAAATGGCTGATCCGCCACCTAAAGGTCAAGCCGAGCGAGACCCTGGTTGCCGGAGACGGGGGTAATGACAGTTCAATGTTCCAAATCAAAGGAAGCAACGGTATCATCGTGGAAAACGCCCAACCGGAGCTTTACGAAGCGACGGTCGACCTCAATGTTTATCTCGCTCAAGGTTTCAATGCGGATGGAGTGCTGGACGGGCTGAAACATTTCGGTGTAATCGAGAAACCTGAAACTGTCGGTTACCAGATCCTCACCGAGCAGAATTTTGAACCTGAGATCATCCATCTCTTCGATCCCTGCGAAATCCAGGAACTTAACGTCGAGCAGCGCGATTTTATCGGCCATGCCTACCAGAAAGCGATCGAGGGCATCCGCAAGAACATCACGCCCCTGGGCTTTTCCGCTTGCTCGATGGAGGACAATGAGGTGCGCGGCACCGACGTTAATTATCACAGTGTCTGGGGGCGGGACGGGGCGATCACCATCATCGGCACGCTGTCATTGAAAGACCCTGATATTCGTCGTTGCCAGCGCGCAACACTGGCGACGCTCCTCCGTCATATTTCGCCGAATGGACAGATCCCGGCAAACGTCCGTGTTCAAGACGACACGCCGGATTACTCGGGGATCGGGGGCATCTGCGCGGTGGACAGCGGGCTCTGGGTGATCATCGCAACCTACGAATACCTTCGCGTGACCAAGGATCACGAGTTTCTGGAAATTTACTTCGAGCCTCTTCAAAGAGCGATGAACTGGCTGAGCGCGCACGACGGCAACAACGACGCCCTGCTTGAAATTCCGGAGGCGGGCGACTGGACTGACCTGTTCGGCCGGAGCTACAATGTCCTTTACGATGAAGTCCTCTGGTACCGGGCCAATGTCTGCTTCGGGTTGATGCTGGAATGGCGGGGGGAGCCGGAGCGCGCCGGCGACTACCTCCGGTGGTCGCAAACCATCAAGGCCGCCATTCTGCGAAAGTTCTGGCCTTCGACCAATGGTTACGATGTTGCGAGCAAATCCTTCGCCGACCAGCAATTTTCGCTGGGCGACACCAGCTACCTGCTGGCTGAAGTCACCCCGTTCAGTTTCAGTTGGCGTTGTGATGTGTACGGGAACATCCTGGCTTTCCTCTACAACGTGCTGGATCTGGAGCGGGCCAAGATCGCTTTCCGCTTCATGTGGGGGGTCGGAGTCAATCATCCGTCGCCGGTCGCCAATCTGTATCCGAAAGTCACCGGCGGCGACCCGGACTGGAAAAGCTATTATACGGTCAATCTGCTGAATCTTCCCGACCATTACCACAACGGGGGCATCTGGCCGTTTATCGGCGGTCAATGGGTGCGCTTCATCAATCGTCTCGGTCTCCGTGACATCGCCTACCAGGAACTGGTTCGATTGGCGGAACTGAACAAGCTGGGGAAATCCCACGAATGGGAGTTCAACGAATGGGCCCACGGCAAAACCGGAATCCCGATGGGCAAAGCCTACCAGGCCTGGTCCGCAGCGGGGTTCGTCCACGCCTGCCATGATCTGCAGGTCGATAAGAAGGATTTTCTAAAATAGGAAGACCCGCAACATAACGATGCGGGTCTTCCCGAAAAGAGGCCGATGCATTCCGGCTCAGAATGCCATGGTGAAGGCCGCAGTCCAGAACAGGAAATCGCGCTCTTCCTCGAAATCGTCGGACACTTCCAGATTGGCACGCCCTTCATACCGAAGACCGGCAGTAAAAGTCGCAACCTCGCTCAGGCGATACGGAATTTCGGCGTATAAGCCGTAATAAAGGTGATTCTCTTCAAAAAGCCGGTCCTCGTCAACATATCCGCCAAAGCCCCCCAAGTCCAGCGTTGCGGGGACTTCACCTCCGAACGGCATGCTGTATTCGAGCAAACCCTCGATGGTAAAGCTCTTGTCGATATCGTAATAAAAGTACGTTCCGGCGGTGAACAATGAGTCGGCTATCTGCTCGTAACGAAGCCCGAGATAAGGCTCGACCGTATCATCACGGGTTCCCTGTTGCGGAAAATGATAGTAGACGGCGCCCAGATCCACGAAGAGCCCGTGCTGGAGTTCCGCATCGAAGCCGGCGTAAACATTGACTTCATTCTCGGAGGGAAAGGCGGGGACCCCGTCAACCATCGCAGCTTCGGCACCGGTTCCGCGGGCCGGGGTCGAGGCCCAGCCGCCAAGGTACAGGTCTCCGGCGGCGGCTCCGTCGGACTGGATCTCCACCGAGGGCATGATTGTGGGCCCGGCTTCTTTAACGCCGCGGAAAAGGTATTCGGAGGCGAACTTGACCTCCGTAACGATAATATAATCTTCGGCCTGCAAGGCAGTGCAGCCCACGGCCGACGCAAGCAACAGTGATGTCAGTTTTTTATTCATAGCTTAATTGCAGTTACGGTTCAGTTAGGAGCAAAGCGCCGGGGGGGCCGGCACATGGAGGTTTGGTAATTCCACGTTGATTGTACCCGGTATTCCCGCCCCTGACGCAATGATAAAAATCACGGAAACCTTTAAAAAAGCGTAAATTAAGAGTACCTCCGCCGGCTTTCCAGAGCACTTTTCAGGGTCACCGGGTCGGCATAAAACACACCGCCGCCGCTGGGAAGCCCGAAACCGATACGGGTCACGGCAACTCCCTCCGGCACCAGATTCTCGGTGATGAAATGACACGTGGCCTCCCCTTCGACATCGTTGGGCAGGGCCAGCACGAGTTCCCGGATGTTGCCCGAAGCCAGCCGGCCGGCCAGAGATTCCAGGTTGAGCTCCTCGGGCCCCACCCCGTTGATCGGCGACAGCTTCCCGTGGAGCACGTGATAAAGCCCGCGGTGGGCCGAAGAACGCTCCAGGGCGGCCTGGTCCAACACCTGTTCAACCACGCAGATTAGGCTCGGATCGCGCTCGGGATCGGAACAGATCCCGCAGACCTCGGCTTCCGCCAAGCCCCCGCACACCGTGCAACGGCGAACCTGCGACGCGGCCCGTTGAAGGGACTCGACCAACTCCGGCAGCCGGTTGGGGCGCTCAACCAGAAGGTGCAGCGCCAACCGTTCGGCCGAACGAAAGCCAAGCCCGGGAAGCTGCTTCAACTTCTTTTGAAGATCCTCAAAAGCGGATGACATAAAACTGACGGCGGAGCCGGGTTCAGGATTCAACGTTCAAAGTTCAACGCTCAAGATTCGTTCGGAGCGCGCTGCTCCGGGATCAGGGTTGGCGGGAGGGATTCGAAGTATTCACGTTTCAGGCCACATGAAAAGCGGAATCGGGAAACCCGCGCCCAACGGATTCATCCCCGGCCGGTCCGGGCCTCCCCGGGCCGGACCCGATCCCCCCGGACAGGAACAATGAGCCGCCCGGCCGGTCCGGACTAAAAGAGGCCGGGCATATTCATGCCGCCGGTCACCTTCTGCATCTCCGTCTCGTTGTATTCCTTGGCTTTGGCGGCAGCCTCCTGGACCGCGGTAAGGAGAGCCTGTTCGACCATCTCCTTGTCTTCCTTGAGAAATTCCTCGTCGATCTTAAGCGAGCGGAATTCGCCCGCGCCATTGACTTTGACCGCGATCGCCCCGCCGCCGCTGGTAATCTCGAATTCCTTTTCCGCCAGCTCAGCCTGCAGCGTTTCAATCTGCCGCTGCATCTTCTGCGCTTGTTTCATCAACTTGCCGACACCCGCCATATTGTTCCAAAGTTTGAAGTTTTCTCGATAGAACCGTTCATCCGGAAGATTCACCAAACCCCCTCCCGGGTCAAGCCAATCGCTTCAGGAGAGCTTCGTAACCTTCCCGGTACGACGGGTACAAGGGCGACCACTCGAAAGTGCGTTTCAGCTTATCGTTGGCGATACGGCGTTTCCGAGCCCGCCTTCCCCGCTTCCCGGACCGGGGGCCGGAGAGGTCGGGATCGAAGCGCGGGGTCTCCCGTCCCGACCGCATCGCCAGCCATTCCGCGACCCGGCCTCTCTCTTCCGGACAATCGTCGACGACGTTGTAGACCCCGTCTGTTCCCGGACGCGCACCGTCGAAAACGCTCCACACGGCCCGGCAGACATCCTCAACATGGATCGCGTTCATGATCCCCTCGCGGTCCCCCGGAAGCGCGCCGTCGCCCGCAAGTATCCGGTCGAGCAGGTAGTGACGCCCGGGACCGTAGATTCCCGCCAGCCTCAACACGTACCTTCGTTCCGCGGTACCGGGACCTTCGAGTACCTTTTTCTCGGCGCCAACCAAGAGATCCGCATACTCCGAACGCCCTCCGACCGGCGCCGTTTCATCCACCCTGCCTCCGTCGTCCTGAGGGTAAACACCGATGCTGCCGGTATAAACAAGAACGCGCGCCCGACCCCCGGCCAGCCAACGGTTGATCGATTCCTGACCCTCGAGATAGGAACGCCGGTATCCTTCAAGCCCGCCGCTCCGGGAACTGACGCAGTTCAGCACCAGATCCTGCACCGGATCGATTTCCCCGTGCCAGTCGTCGCTCTCGAGTTCGGAGCAGACCGCATCGACCCCTTTTTGTTTCGCAAGTTCATCCGCCTTGACCCGGTTGCTCGTCAGGGCGCTCACCCGCATACCCCGCGCCAATGCCTGACGAACCACCCTCCCCCCGACGTACCCGCACCCCAGGACGGCAACGCGGCCGGATTTCGCGACGAAAGATTGGTTCATAACACACATTTTACTCTTGGGTTTTTTGCGGCGACAACCTAGACTTCACGGTCATGAAAACGGCGCTGATCATTCTCTCTGAAGGGTTTGAGGAAATCGAAGCCCTTACGCCGGTCGACATTCTCCGAAGAGGAGACATCCAATGTACCGTAGCCGCGCATCACGACAACAAATTCGTCACCGGAAAGACGGGAATCCAGGTCGTCGCTGACGAGTTGTTCCGCGACGCATCGGAACGGGAGTACGATCTGCTGGTCATCCCCGGTGGCCCAGGGATTCGCCACCTTCGCAAGGATCCCGGCGTCCTGGAGTACGTGAAGCGCCACGCCGGTGCCGACAGGTTGGTCGGCGCCATCTGCGCCGGGCCGACGCTTCTTAATGACGCCGGCCTGCTCGATGACAAAAGGTACACGGCTCATTTCTCGGTCACAGACGAGCTGCCGGACATCATTGCCGATCAGGCTGTGGTCCAGGACCTGAACATCGTCACTTCCCGGGGCGCCGGCACGGCGCTGGAGTTCGGCCTTTACCTCCTGGAGGTCCTGCGGGACAAGGAATCGAGCTCAGCCGTGCGGAAGGCCATCTGCGCCTAGCACTCGAAGCCCCGCCGGGAGCGGCTCACAGCCCTCCGTCGCTGGTCAAAAGTTCGTAAAATTCCCGGGGCTCCCGCCTATTCAGGCGAACCTGCGATCTGCGGAAGAAAGCAGTCTTTACACCGCCCCGGAAACCCCATAGTACCTGCGACAGGCCCGGAACGCTTCCAGTGAACTCCGACAGGAGGCCGGATCCGTGAGTCGGATGACTTTTCAATCCAGGTTGCGCGCACAGGAGCACACTGTTGCCCGGGTTCCTTTCCAATCATGAGTTTCCATCTCAAATCCATCCTGATCTTTTCGCTGATCTTCACGATCCTAATCAGCGTCGCCTTTCTGCTGCTTGAAGGAACTCTCGTCAAGGCACTGGGGACTCAATCCCACATCATTCTTCTGGCATTGATCGGGTGCACGCTACTGGTTTTGAGCGGTTATGTCTGGGACCGCAGCACCATTGCCAATCTCACGACTTTGAAGCAACAAATCGAGGTTTCGCAACCGGAAGCGCCGCACTCGTCGAATTCGAGCGGCCTGGAGATCCCCCGTGACGGCCAGAATGAGATTCTCGGCATCGCCCGCCAGATCGAACAGATGGCGCAATCCCTTCAAAAGGTCGACGCCCGCTACCGCGCAATCGTCGAGGACCAGACCGACCTGGTCTGCCGCTACCTCCCGGACGGCAAACTGACATTCGTCAACAACGCGTACTGTGATTTCGTCTCTGATACGCGGGAAAACCTTGCCGGCCAGCTTTTCTTTCCCTTTAGCCCGGATCAGAACTCGAACATTCATAAGCTCATCAAGGAACTTTCGTCGAAAAACCCGATCGCGACATTCGAATACGAGATGGCCCTGGCCGACGGAACGGTGAAGTGGCACCAATGGACAAACCGGGCGATTTTCGATAATTACGGCCGCCTGTTCGAACACCAGGCGGTCGGGCGCGACATCACCGACCGCAAGCAGCTTGAAGAACAGGTGCGGCAATCGCAGAAACTGGATTCCATAGGCCAGCTCGCCGCCGGCATCGCCCACGACTTCAACAACATCCTGACCGTCATTCAAGGTCACGCCAACCTGCTCCTTTCACCAGATCGGCCCCGGGAATCGTCGAAGCGCTCAGCCGAACAGATCTGCCTGGCAACGGAACACGCCAGCAATCTCTCCCGCCAGCTGCTGGTTTTCAGCAGCAAGCAGGTCATGCACACCAAGCCGCTGGACCTGAACGAAATCATCCAGAACCTGACAAAGATGCTCGCCCGAATCCTGAACGAGGACATCCACCTCGAACTTGAATGCATGCCGAGGCTCCCGCAGGTGAAAGCCGACTCGGGAATGATGGAGCAGATCATATTCAATCTGACGGTCAACGCGCGTGACGCGATGCCCGAGGGCGGAACCCTGACGGTCAAGACGTCCACTGAGATTATCGGGCGGGCGGGCAGCAAGCGTCATCCGGAAGCCTATTCCGGACGTTTTGTGAAGTTGACCGTCCGGGATACCGGATGCGGTATCAAACCGGAAAATCTTTCCCAGATATTCGAGCCTTTCTTCACAACCAAGGGCGTCGGCAAGGGCTCCGGCCTTGGACTGTCGACCGTGTACGGGATCGTCAAACAGCACAATGGCTGGACGGAAGTTGCCAGCCAGGTCGGACACGGCACGGTATTCGACATCTTTCTGCCGTTTATCGAGAGCAAGAACCGCGAACCGGAGCCACCGGTCGCCACCCCCGAAGCCGCCGGAGGTGTGGAGACCATTCTGCTCACCGAGGACGAGCCGGTCCTGCGCGAACTGGTCAAGGACATCCTGGAGGATCTCGGTTACCGTATCATCGAAGCGGAATCCGGCCCGGCCGCGCTGGAGCAGTGGAAACAGCACAAAAACGACATCGAACTCCTCGTGACCGATATGGTCATGCCGGACGGGATGAACGGAAAGGAACTGGCCGAGAAACTCCTGGGTGAGCGCCCGGACTTGAAGGTCCTCTATATGAGCGGCTACAGCGCCGGTGTTGTCGGCAAGGAACTCTGTCTCAGGGAAGGCATCAATTTCATGCAGAAGCCCTTCGATCCGGCCAACCTGGCGAAGACCATCCGCAAACGCCTCGACGAAGAGGTCACGGTTCTGATCTGATCATCCCCCTGTCGTTCGGGTCCGGGAGCGCTGGGAAAGGCCCTAATACACGTCTCGCTGATAGCGCCTTTCTTTCCGCATCAGCTTAATATAGCTCGCCGCCTCTTCTTCGCTCATCCCCCCTTGTTCTCGGGCAATTTGATGGAGCGCGGCGTCCACATCCTTGGCCATTCGGTGGGCGTCTCCACAGACGTAAAACAGGCACCCGCCATTGATCCATTCCCATAGAACCTCCGCCTTCTCCAGCATGCGGTGCTGCACGTAGACCTTCTTCTCCTGATCCCGCGAGAACGCAAGGTCCAGACGGTGAAGCTTTCCGTCCGAATAGTACTGCTCAAGCTCCTCCCCGTACAGGTAATCGTAATCGCGGCGCTGGTCGCCAAAAAAGAGCCAGTTCCGCCCCTTGCTTCCAAGCGCCACCCGTTCCTGCAAAAAGGCGCGAAACGGCGCAATGCCGGTTCCCGGGCCCACCATGATGATGTCGCGATCGGCATCTTCGGGGAGCCGGAAATGCGACTTGGCCAGAAAGACGGGCACCTCCTTCACTCCCGGTTCCACCCGGTCCGCCAGGTAGGTCGAGCACACGCCCACCCGGTCGCGGTTGTTGGTCCGGTAGCGTACGACCGCAACCGTCAGGTGTACCGCTTCCGGATACAGGAGAGGCGACGACGCAATCGAGTAGAGGCGCGGGACCAACCGCTTCAACTGTTCGACAAAATCCTGCGGTTCGAAACGCACGCTTGGGTACTCCTCCAGCAAATCGACACACTCGCGGTTTTTGAGGTACTCCGTCATGGCCGCTCGCGCCTCGGGTTTCAGCAGGGCATCCAATCTCTCCTGATCCGCCGGGTCGGTCGCCCGTTCCAGCAATGCCTGGAGAAATTTCTTGCTCTGCATCGTAATGTTCAGCCTTTGCGTCAAAGCTTCCCGGAGACTGATCCTTTCCTCCTCCCTGGGGAGAGCCACCGGTTCGTCCCCTTTGCTTCCGAGGGCCGCGATCAACTCCTCCACCGCCCGAGGGTCGTTAGTGGGGAAAACCCCGAGCGAGTCACCGACCTCGTACTCGATTCCGCTTCCGGAAATCTCCAGCGCGATGTGACGGGTGTCCTTCTGCGAACCCGGCTGATTCAACGGCCGATTTTCCACAATCGACGACAAAAAAGGATGGTTCTTGGAATAAACGGAAGTGGCTTCTGTCTCCTTGGTCATGAAAAGTCTTTCACTAATTGACGAAAAACAAGCTGCGCCCGCCCCGGGGAGGCTCCCGGGCGCTCGAGACGCACCTTGAACCAACCTACCAGAACCTTGCTTCAACAAAAGCGAAAAATAAAGTTTCGAAAGTCCGGGGCTGAGCGCTTGCGCGGGAGGGTTATTCGGCTTGTATTTGGAAGGTGCGAACTGTCATGGATTCATCGGAACCGAAGAAAGAGGTGCGCCTGCAAAAACTGATTGCCGACGCTGGAATCTGTTCCCGCCGCGCGGCCGAGGCGCTCGTTGCCGAGGGCGCGGTCAAGGTGAACGGGAAAACCGCGGAGATCGGACAGAAAGCGGATCCCGGAAAGGACCGGGTCCTCGTTTCCGGCAAGCCGCTTCCTCCGCCTCCCGCCCGAAGCCTCACTCTGGCGATGAACAAGCCCCGCGGCTACCTCTGCAGCAACAGCGATCCGCACCACCACAAAACCGTATTCCAGCTCCTGCCGCCGGAATTCGACAAAATCCGCCTATTCTGCGCCGGGCGTTTGGACAAGGAAAGCGAGGGGCTCCTGATTCTGACGACCGACGGCGATCTCACCCACCGCCTCCTCCACCCGTCGAGGCAGATCAGCAAACGCTACCGTGTGCGCCTGCAGCACCCGTTCCTGAGAAAAGACCTCCCACGCCTTCTCAAAGGCGTTCGCGACGAGGGCGAGCTGCTGCGGGCCGACAAAGTCTACCTGCTCGGCCCGGAAAAAACGCCGGAAACCTCCGACCAGCTCGAAGTTCACCTTCACCATGGCCGCAAGCGGGAAATCCGGCGCCTCTTCGAGTGCGTCGGCTGCCGCGTCAGACGACTCAAACGCATTCAGATCGGCGGATACGTCCTCAAGGGCCTCGCACCGGGGAAAGCCCGCGTACTCGGCCCCGCCGATGTCAAGGCCCTGCTGGAAGACCCGGTCCAGGGAAGGCGGTAATTCAGGTTTCGGCCGTAACAACCGCCTTCAAGACCGGGTTTGTGCGTTCAGGAGCGCCCGGCTGAACGGCACCGCTCCCGGGACCGGCAAGCCCGCCCTGAAACTCAAAGCCGGAAACCTTCTCCGTCGGCGGTCGAAAATCCTCGAAACCCGCGCCCCTTTCTGCCATCACGCTCACCATGGAACGCATCGACGGAAATCAGATTTCGGCTGAGATCATCACGGAACTCAAGCAGGAGGTTTCGGCGTTGGAAGGCGCCAGACCCTGCGTGGTTTTCATTCGCGTGGGCGAAGATCCGGCCTCGGTTTCTTACGTCAAGAAGAAGGACAAAGTCGCCAGAGAGATCGGTATCGACAGCAGGCTCAACGCGGTGCCGGAATCGATCACCCAGGACGAGCTTTTCGCGCTCATCGACGGCTTCAACGAAGATCCAGGCGTATCCGGAATCCTTATCCAGTCGCCGCTTCCCTCCCACCTCGACGAACTGGCCGCGTTCCGCCGTGTGAAGCCGGAAAAGGACGTTGACGGCTTTCATACGGTCAACCTGGGAATGCTCTGCCAGGAGGATGAGGCGGGCTTCGTCGCCTGCACTCCGGCCGGCATCATGGAGCTGCTTCAACGCTCCGGGGTGAAGCTATCCGGCAAGCATGTCGTCGTGCTGGGCCGCAGCCTGATCGTCGGAAAACCCGTCGCTCTTCTCGCGCTCCAGAAAAAGAACTGGGCCAACGCCACGGTGACCGTGTGTCATTCGCGCACCCCCGACATCGCCGAGGTCACCCGCCGGGCCGACGTCCTGATCGCCGCAATCGGGAAGCCGGGTTTCGTCTCCGGGGACATGATCAAGCCGGGCGCCGTCGTCGTCGACGTCGGCATCAACCGGATTCCCGACTCCTCGCGCAAATCAGGCTACCGGCTCACGGGAGACGTCGATTTTGATTCCGTCGCCGAACACGCGTCCAAAATCACGCCGGTGCCCGGAGGCGTCGGCCCGATGACCGTCGCCATGCTCATGAAGAATACGGTGAAAGCCTTCCGCCTCCAACAGAACACAAAATAAGCGCAGCCCGATTCCATTCTTGCAAAATCGATTCCATTGTTTCAGAATGTGGATACGAGTTTGGGTTGTCCGCATGAAAAGCGTGTTTTTGGGAAAGGTCATCTACTACAGTTACCTCGCGGTATTTGCGGGTCTTTGTGTGTTCTTCTGCATATTCCTGCAGAAGACCTATCGGGAATACACCACTCTCAAACACCGCCAGGAACAATACACACGGCAGGTGGAACAGGCTGAGCAGGAGCTGGCCTACAAGAAGCACTATTACGAGAACCTCCACAATAATCCCGAGTTTGTGGAGCGGGTCGTCCGTCAGAAGCTGGGCTACGCCAGGCCCGACGATATCCTTTTCCGTTTCGAGCGGGAGGAGTAAGGTGAGGGGTTCGGGTTTTCCGGATCGGTGCCCCTAGCCAAAGTCGTACCCGCGGCAGGGAGAGTTCAGTTTCTCTTGTCCGCCTTCCGACTCCGTTTCTTCTTCCGGCCCGCCGAATAACCTCCTTCTTTCCGGTTCCTGAGGGCATCGATCTGGTCGCGGAGAATCGCGGCGCGTTCGAACTCCAGGTTTCGCGCCGCCTCGAGCATCTCCTCCTCCAACTCGGCGAGGACCCGGGCGACATCCTGGTCGCTGGTCCCTTCGCTCACGGCGAGCGCGTCCCCCTTAACCTCGTCGTCATACCGGTGCAGGCTCGCCTGATCGCCGCGCTTCACGCTTCGCGGGGTGATTCCGTGCTCGCGGTTGTAGGCGATCTGCTTTTCGCGGCGGGCGTTGACCACGTCGAGCGTTCGCTGTATCGACCCGGTAATGATGTCGGCGTAAAAGATGACACGGCCCTTTTCATGACGTGCCGCCCGGCCGGCGGTCTGGATCAGACTGGTCTCGCTGCGGAGAAAGCCCTCCTTGTCGGCATCCAGAATCGCGACCAGGGCGACTTCCGGAAGATCGATTCCCTCGCGCAGCAAATTGACCCCCACCAGCACGTCGAATTCGCCGCGGCGCAGGTTCCTGAGGATTTCCACCCGCTCGATCGCGTCGATGTCGGAGTGCAGGTACTCCACGCGTATGTCCGAATCCCTGAGGTAGGTGGCAACGTCTTCGGAGGTTCGCTTGGTCAGGGCTGTCACCAGCACCCGCTCGCCTTCTCCGGTGGCTTTCCGGACCTCGCCGATCAGGTCCTCCACCTGTCCGCGGATCGGACGCACCTCGACCTCAGGGTCCAACAACCCCGTCGGCCGGATCACCTGCTCGACCAGGACGGCCGACTTTTCCAGCTCGTATTTAGCCGGGGTCGCGGAGACGAACACGAGTTGCCTGGCCAGTTCCTCGAATTCCCGGTAAGCGAGCGGCCGGTTGTCCAGCGCCGAGGGGAGCCGGAATCCGTGATCCACCAGCGTCTGTTTGCGAGAACGGTCGCCCGCGTACATGCCCCCGATCTGGGAAACCGTGGCGTGACTTTCGTCAATGAACACCAGGAAGTCCTCCGGAAAGAAGTCGATCAGGCACCACGGGCGTTCGCCCTCTCCGCGGCCGGAAAGGTGTCGTGAATAATTCTCGATACCGCTGCAAAACCCCATTTCCTGCAGCAGTTCGAGATCGTACTGGGTACGCATTCGTATCCGCTGGGCCTCGAGCAACTGGCCGTTTTTCTCAAACTCGGCGACGCGCCGCTCCAGTTCCTCCCGGATGACACCGATGGCCGATTCCATTTTCCGCCTGGGTGTTATGAACTGGTTCGCCGGATACAGGTCGAAGGAGTCGACCGGTTTGATTGTCTCTCCCGTTTCCGGATCAATCTCCGCGAGGCTCTCGATTTCGTCTCCAAAGAATTCCACCCTGAGGCCGCCTTCGGTATACGCGGGCATCACGTCGACCACGTCCCCCCTCACCCGGAAACGCCCCCGAGCAAGCTCGTAATCGTTCCTCTCGTAAAGGTTTTCGACCAGGCGGCGGAGAAACGCGTCGCGATTGAATTCGCCGCCGGTCCTGAGCGGGATCATCATTTCCTCGAAATCCTCCGGCGACCCCAACCCGTAGATACACGATACACTCGCCACGACGATCACGTCACGACGGCTGATCAGGCTGCTGGTCGCGGAAATGCGCAGCCGTTCGATCTCCTCGTTGATCGAGGAGTCTTTTTCGATATAGGTGTCGGTCCGGGGGACGTAGGCTTCGGGCTGGTAGTAGTCGTAATAGCTGACGAAGTATTCGACCGCGTTGTCGGGGAAAAAGCTCTTGAATTCCGAATACAATTGGGCGGCCAGGGTCTTGTTATGGGATATAATGAGCGCGGGCCGCTGGCAGCGCTCGATGACGTTCGCCATAGTGAACGTTTTCCCGGAACCGGTCACCCCGAGGAGCGTCTGGTAGCGGTTGCCGGCGTTCACCGAATCCGCCAGGAGCCGGATCGCCTCGGGCTGATCCCCCGTGGGTGAGTAATCCGATTCAAGCTTAAACTTCATGGTACCTACGCGGGAAGATGTTCCGGTTCGGCGGGATTCGCAAGCGTTCGAGGACTCGGGAACAGGGGAAGAAGGTAGACACTCCCCCTCGGCTGAGTACAGTCCCGGCATGCAACACTACGAATTCCAGAGGCGGCTCAAGACCGTCTATGACAAAGCGGTGGCCACGTATGGGCGCGGGGAACGGAATGTGAACATGTTTTTCGACAGGACCGAGCTCGAATTCCTGCGCGCCATTGGCGCCACCCCGATGGAAATTTACGATTACGCTGAAGACCTCAACAGTGACGGCGAGCCCGATTGGGAAACCGTCCTCCTGGTTCAGGCGATTCGCCGCGATTACTTTCTCCAGGTCCAGGGGGGAGCGTTTTCGCAGACGACGCTTTCAGAAGCGGCATTTCCCGCGAGGGAAGACGAGATCGAGGGAATCTCCTGGCTGCCCCGGTTGATCCTCAAAGCCAGATCCAAACTCAAAGGGGAATTGCCGGAAGACCTCATGTACGTGTGCGGCGGCGACCGGAAATTCTTTCGCGAGCACGACATTCACCCGGCGGAATTCCTGCACCTGACCTGGAGTCACCTCGACAACGACGCGGCCATCGTCCGGTGGGTGCTGGAACGGAGCGGCCGGCCCCTCTCAGTCCCAGACCCCCAGTTCCCGAAATCGTGATTCCGCCGCGGGCCCCCAGCCGCGGTTGGCGGCCGGGTTGGCCGGGCTCGGGTGCGGGATCGATCCTATCTGCCTCGGTTCCGCTTCAAAAACGTCTCGCAGCCGCTTCTCCGCGTAACCGCCAATACCGATCAACCATTCCGGATCCAGGATCCGAACGACTTCCCGCAAGTGCGCGTCGCACACCTCGCGCAGGGCCTCCGCCTCCGCCTTCGGCAATTTGTCCGGAGTGCGGTTCCGGCCGCCTTCCTCCATGAACACGAGCGGGCAGTAATTGGCGACAAAATGATCGGCAAAAAACGCCTCCGCCTCACCAAATCGCTCAGCAAAGAGCCCCCAAAGCCGCTTGCCGCTCACCTCGGAACGACTGCAGTTGAATCCCTCGATCGGGCGTTTCGGATGCTCGACGGCCGGCCGGCCGACGGCGGCTTCCACCCCCACCCAATCCCGCACAAGCGAAATCTCTCCGAAGGGCACGCCCGTCTGGGCCATACCCCAGGGACCCGGGTTCATCCCCAGCAAGACGACCTTCTTCGGCGAGGCCGCGTGTTTCTCGAGGTAAAGCGCATGAGCCCGCCAGGCATAATCCAACGGATTGTAGACGTGCGTGACCGGCGGACTGAAAACGAGCCCGCCGACCGCATCCCGCAAGGCCGCCGCTGCCTCGATCATCTTTTTGGCTGTTCGAGTCACCCAACGAATCCAAGCGTTTTCCTTGTCCGACGCCAGCCGAATTTCCCGAAAAGAGACAGGCCCTTACCGCTCCTTGCCTGCCCGCGCGGAAAACATTTTCCGCATTGAAATCCTCACCGTTCCCCCTTTAATCTCCACCATCAAGCAACGGGGAGTCCGGCGCGCCGGGCTGAGATTGGAGTGCGAGCGGTTCCTCTACCCTGATAACCTGATGCGGGTCATGCCGCCGGAGGGAATTTCCAGCCTTTTTGACATGGATTTTCGATCGCCGGCGGAGACAGCCGCCCAAACTGAAGCTCCGGCCAAGACCGAAAACCATGTCACAATCCACTGATTCCGAATCCGATTCCGCTTTCCCTCCTCTTCCGAATTCCCGCCGAGTCTACCTCGAGGGCTCCCGGTTCGATATTCGCGTCCCCATGCGCGAGATCGCCCTTTCCCCCACCCGTCAACCCGACGGCGCGCTGGTCGACAACGAACCGGTGCGCGTCTACGATACCTCCGGCTCGTGGGGCGACCCGGACTTCCGCGGCGACCCGACCCAGGGGATTCGGGCTGTCCGCAGGAACTGGATCCTCGAGCGCGGCGATGTCGAACCCTACGAGGGCCGGAACCTCGCTCCGGTCGACGACGGGTACCTGTCCGACACCCACGCCCGCACCGCCGAGGCCGACGGGAAACTCCTCCGTTTTCCGGGCCTGCGGCGTCAACCCTTGCGGGCTTCCAACGGCGAGCCGGTCACCCAGCTCGCCTATGCCCGCCGCGGCATCATCACCCCGGAGATGGAGTTTATCGCAATTCGCGAGAACACCAAACTCCAAACCGCCCGCGAGGAGGTTCGGATGAGCCCGGACGCCGACCGGAACAGCCTCTTCAAGCAATCCCCCGGAGAGTCCTTCGGCGCCGCGATTCCCGACGAGATCACCCCGGAATTCGTTCGTGACGAAGTCGCCCGCGGCCGCGCCATCATTCCCTCCAACATCAACCACCCGGAATGCGAACCCATGATCATCGGCCGCAATTTCCTGGTTAAAATCAACGCAAACCTCGGCAATTCCGCGGTCACTTCCTCCATCGACGAGGAAGTCGAAAAAATGCGCTGGGCGGTCCGCTGGGGAGCCGACACCGTCATGGACCTCTCGACCGGGAAAAATATTCACGAGACCCGGGAATGGATCCTGCGCAATTCCCCGGTTCCGATCGGAACGGTGCCGATCTACCAGGCCCTGGAGAAAGTCGGCGGCAAGCCGGAGGAGCTCAGCTGGGAAGTTTACCGCGACACCCTTGTTGAGCAGTGCGAGCAGGGTGTCGACTACTTCACGATTCACGCAGGCGTGCTTCTGCGGTATATTCCGATGACCGCCAAACGCATGACCGGCATCGTCTCGCGCGGCGGCTCTATCCTGGCCAAATGGTGCCTGTCCCATCACAAGGAGAACTTCCTGTACACCTATTGGGACGAGATCTGCGAAATCATGGCCGCCTACGACGTGTCTTTTTCGATCGGCGACGGGCTGCGTCCCGGCTCCCTGGCCGACGCCAACGACGAGCCCCAGTTCGCGGAACTTAAAACCCAGGGGGAACTGACCGAACGCGCCTGGAAGCACGGCGTCCAGGTGATGAACGAGGGACCGGGTCACGTTCCCATGCACCAGATCCGGGAAAACATGGAGAAGCAGTTGGAATGGTGCCACGAGGCCCCGTTCTACACGCTGGGACCCCTGACCACGGACATCGCGCCGGGCTACGATCACATCACGTCCGGCATCGGCGCGGCCATGATCGGCTGGTACGGCTGTGCCATGCTCTGCTACGTCACGCCCAAGGAACACCTCGGCCTTCCCAACAAGAAGGACGTGCGCGACGGCGTCATCGCCTACAAGATCGCCGCTCACGCCGCCGATCTCGCCAAGGGACACCCCGGCGCCCAGTACCGGGACAACGCCCTGAGCAAGGCCCGGTTCGAATTCAGGTGGGAGGACCAGTTCAATCTGGCGCTCGATCCGGAAACCGCCCGCGAGTTCCACGACGAAACCCTTCCGGCCGAAGGCGCGAAAACCGCGCACTTCTGCTCCATGTGCGGCCCGCAGTTCTGTTCGATGAAAATCACCGAAGACGTCCGCCGCTACGCTGAAGAACAGGGCCTCTCCGAAGAACAGGCACTGGAGGAAGGCATGAAGGAAAAATCCAGGGAATTCAAAGAGAAGGGCTCCGAAGTTTACGTGCCGTGATTCGTGACTCGTGATTCGTCATTCGTAGTTCGTGACTTGTCATTCGTGGTTGGAGAGGCGTGGCGGGCGGAATCGACGGGGCGGGCGAGGCCCCCTCTGCAAAAAACGGGTGCTTGAGTCGTCCGGAAATCGCCTGTTGAATCACCTCTCGAGGCCATGGCACAAGCGAGCACAGCTGAGAAGAAAAACGTTCACGCCTGGTGCATGTACGATTGGGCGACCAACGGGTACCAGGTGACAACCGCTTCCGCGCTTTTCCCGGTTTTTTTTGTCGAGGCCATTGTTCCGGAGGGGTTCGCGGTCTTCGGCCGCGAGATTCCGGCATCAGGCCTGTGGGGGGTCGGTCTCGGCACCGCCGCGATCATCGTATTCCTGATGGCCCCCGTCCTCGGGGCGATCGCCGACCTCACGCTCCTCAAGCGGAAATTCCTCATGACCTTCGCCTGGGGCGGCTGCCTGTTCGCGTCCTTGCTGTTTTTTGCGACCCCCGGCATGGTGTGGCTCTCGCTCCTCCTCTTCATAGCCGCCCAGGTCTGCTACACCTCGGGCAATGTCTTTTACAACGCCTTCCTTCCAGGGCTCGCCTCGGATGAAGACATGGACCGCATTTCCGGCCGCGGCTTCGCGTACGGCTACATCGGCGGGGCTCTGCAGTTCGGGTTCTCCCTGGGTCTCGTATCCGGCCACGATCTGATGGGACTCTCCCAGGAGCTCGCCATCCGCCTGGCGCTCCTCACTGCGGGACTCTGGTGGCTTGGATTCTCGGCGTACACCTTCATCCACCTCAAGGAAACCCCGCCGCCGGGATTCCGGGAACAGAGCTTCAGGAGTCCCGCGGCCGCGGTCCGGCAAGGGGTCGGCCAGACCTGGAGCATCGCCCGGCGCCTGCCGCGTTTTCCGGCCTTGCTGCTCTTCCTACTCGCCTTCTTTTTCTATAACGACGGAATTCAGACCGTCATCGGGGTCTCGGCCGCCTACGGCAAGGACGAACTCGAGCTCGGCACCCAGGCGATCATGATCACCTTTCTGATCGTCCAGTTCGTCGCCTTCGGCGGCGCCCTGCTCTTCTCGCGGATCGCCGGCAGGATCGGCGCAAAGAATGCCGTGCTGCTCTCGCTCGTCATCTGGAGCGGCATCGTGATCTACGCCTATTTCCTGCAGGCCGGAGACATTTTCGGCTTTTTCGTGCTCGGGGTCATTGTCGGACTGGTTCTGGGAGGCAATCAGGCCCTGAGCCGTTCGCTGTTCGCCAGCATGATCCCGCGGGAATCCTCGGCTAATTTCTTTGGCTTCTTCACGGTCTTCCACAAGCTCTCGGCAATCCTCGGGCCGCTGCTTTTCGGGGGGCTGGCCATCCTCTTCGATTCGGCCCGTCCGGCGATTCTGGCGATTATCTTCTTCTTTGTGGTCGGCGGTCTGCTCCTGGCCTGTGTCGACGTCGAAAAAGCCCGCGGCTCGCGCGGACTCTGGCTGGAATCGGCATCTTGACAAATGAACGGATGTCCATAGGTTTTCATTCACCATGGACTCACTCACACTGCGCCAACAGGAAATCCTCGGCTTCATACGGGTCTCTTCACAGAAAAACGGCTATTGGCCGAGCATTCGGGAGATTCAGGAGCACTTCGGCTTTAAGAGCACGAACGCCGTCGCCGGCCACCTTCTGGCCCTCGAACGCAAAGGCGCCATTTCACGGGTTCCGGGTCAGGCCCGTGCCTACCGGATCCTGTCCGACAAAAAACCGTCCGCCCCCGATCACACCCTCTCCGTCCTGGAAATCCCCGTCTACGGCAACATCGCCGCCGGCTACCCGGAAGGCGTCGAGTCCGGGCACGCCATCGCGAGCCTCCAGATCGATGTTGAATCCGCGGGCCTCAACCGCAAGAGCGCCAATTTCGCCCTGCGGGTCCGGGGAGACAGCATGGTCGACGCCGGCATCCACGAAGGTGACACGGTCATCCTGGAAGTTCGAACACCGCGCAACGGCGATATCGTCGCGGCCCTGATCGACGGGGAAACCACCCTGAAGCGCTATGTCCAGCAATCCGGGCAACCGCCCTTCCTGAAGGCCGAAAATGTCGCGTATCCTTCAATTTATCCGACTTCGGAATTGATTATTCAGGGCGTCGCCACTTCGGTTGTCCGCAGGCTTTAAGCAACTTTTCAAATAACCGTTGACAGCTCTGGTAAAAAAAACGAAACATTCCCTTTCTGGCTGATGGTGGTTGTAGCTCAGCTGGTCAGAGCACCGGATTGTGGTTCCGGGGGTCGCCGGTTCAAATCCGGTCAGCCACCCCATCCTTCGCCCCGCCAGGCGCGGCTTCGGATGGCAGGTCAGTCCATTTGCCCCGCCCGTTTTCGAAAGCTCGCGACGCTTAAAAGGCGAAGGAGGCCCTCCGCGGCTTGAGCCCGGGAGGGTCAGATATGCTTCGAGTCGTTCCCGTCCTTTTCCGTGTAACCGGTATCCTGGCGAGTATGATTGACCTCGTTCTTTTTCAGGTAAGCCTGGTAAACATCATCGGCTGACATACCGAGAGCCTGCGCGGTGGAAATGAGGAAATGGAAGAGGTCAACCACTTCCACCTTCGCATTCTGTTTGTCGAACTCCTGATACTTCGCCCACCATTTCCAGGGCACGGAATCGATCAACTCGGCCATTTCCTGCTGCATCGCACGGGTGTAGTTCAATAGCCAGCGAACCTGCTCGTCGTCGGAAAGCCCGTCCAGCTTCACGCCAATACGTTCGTTTAACTTTTGCTGTAATTGGAAAATCTCTTCGAGCTTATCCATAGCTTCCGTTCTTTGAGATACTGAATATTAAGGGGATAACACTTTCCCGGCAGGGGTTGTCATCGGGAATTTCCATTTAATGATTGTTTTTCTAGAGAAATGGTTTTTCTTTGAAGCTGAGATTGCAAGGCTGAAAAGCGAAAGACCTCCACCACTCATGTTGGAAGGGAGCCGGGAACCGGCATCCGTTCGCATACCTTGCCCGACGAGATCCGGCACCGGAGATTTTTGCCATTGCACGAATCCCGAACCGATCCACCGAAACACAAACGGTATACCGCACAAAGACCATGGAAGAGTCCACAAACCAAGATTCGAAAAATTCGCAGGAAACATCAAAAACAGGCGCCCCCTTCGAGAAGGGCAACGACCCCAAAGCACAGGACGCCGCCAACCAGCGACCACCCAGCCGCCGCCGCCCCCGCCGGACCGGCAGCACGGAAATCCGGGGATCGGCCGGCACAAGCGACACCACCGGCACAACGCCAGCCAGCAAGCCCTACCCCGCTTCCCTGATGAAACAAAAGGACGACGGCCCCTCGCCGCGCAGCGACGTAGCCCCGACCCCTCAGAAGAGTCGCCCCCCGGAAAAGCAGCCCCCTTCACCGGCGAAGTCCGAGGCCCCGAAGGAGCCTGCTAAGCGCGCTGCTCCACTGCCCTCATCGAAGCCGGCGGGAAACGCCGACGACACCCCCGGGCCTGTCGAGGCCGAAAGTAAAGGGCAGCCGTCGGAGACGAGCTCGGAAGGAAGCGAAGGAGAACCGCGTCCCCGGCGGCGCAGACGCCGGGGAGGACGCAATCGGCGCGGCGGCAAAACGGCTGGAAACGAAGGCGAGAAGAGTGAGAACCGAAACGACGGCCCGAAAGACGGAGGGCGCTCCCGCTCACCGCAGGCAAAAGCCGAAGGCGGCCGCCAGCGCTCGCGGAACCAGCGCCAGCAGGAGGGGCCCCGCCGCAGGAGGCGACCTTCCGAAGCCGCGGCCTCCGACTCCACCAGCAACGGCCGCACAGCCAAGCGGCCGTCGAGAGCCGCTCCGGCCCGGCAGCCCAAGGGATTGCTCTCCCGTGTGGGACGCTGGATCCGTTCGATCGTCACTCCTCCCGAGGATGAAAGCAGGCAAGAGGACAACTCCGGCCGGAAACGGCCGCCCCGGAAAAAACGGTCCGCCTCCCAGGAAGGAAGAGACGGCCCCCCTAAACAGAAGCGTACCCGCGGCGGTGGCGGCCGGGGACGTCAACGCTCGCAGAACCGCGAGGAGGAACCTTCCGAGCCGACTCCCAGGCCCTCTTCATCTTCGTCCTCACGCGATGCCTCATCGTCCTCCTCCAAGGATTTGTCTGCCGATTACGCTTCATCTTCACCTTCATCCAAGTTCCAGTGGGATGCGTCTTCGCCGGAACAGACGCCGAAAGAGTGGCGCCCCGGCGACTAGCAGCCTGCCGGCGAAGCCCGACAGACTCCCGGAACACAGCGTCAACCCAACGGGAAACAGAAGGAATGCCCCCCGGACCCACGGCTGAAGCCCGGGATTCCGGGGGGTTGTTCGCTTCCGAAAGACAATGGAACGAGAACCGGCTCGCGCTGCCGGGAGTTGCCTTTTGACGAAATGCAATCAGAGTCGCCATCAATCATGAGCGAACCGGATAAAGGCGCCCACTACATCAAAACCGCGCTCGAAGCCCCTCCCTCAAGCGAGGAAGCCGTTCTGCGGCCCACTCGCTTCACCGATTTCACCGGTCAGCATAAAACCATCGAACGGCTCAACGTGATGGTCGGCGCCGCCCGGCGCCGCAACGATCCGCTGAACCATATTCTCTTCAGCGGACCGCCCGGATTGGGGAAAACGACCCTGGCCCTGATCCTGGGGCACGAAATGGGACGGAATGTACGCATCACATCCGGACCGGTGGTCGAGAAACCCGCCGACCTCGCCGGTCTGCTCACCAATCTCGAAGAAGGGGATATCCTCTTCATCGACGAAATTCACCGCATCCCCAAGACCGTGGAAGAGTACCTGTATTCAGCCATGGAGGATTTCCGGCTGGATATCATGATCGACCAGGGACCGAACGCGCGCAGTGTACGCCTGAATCTCTCTCACTTCACCCTGGTCGGAGCGACCACCCGCAGCGGCCTTCTGACCACCCCCCTGCGCAGCCGCTTCACCCTGCAAACCCGTCTCGACTATTACGGGAAAGAAGACCTTCTGAAAATCGTCCGGCGCAGTTGTGAATTGCTCGAGGTGGAAGTCGACGAAGCCGGCGCCCGGGAAATCGCGTCTCGCGCCCGCGGCACGCCAAGGATCGTCAACAACCTGATCAACTTCATCCGCGACTTTGCCCAGGAACGAGCGGACGGGGTCATTACACGGGAGGTGGCGGTCGCCGCGCTCGAACTACTGGAAATCGACGCCCGGGGCCTCGACGAGATGGACAAACGCGCCCTGCGTGTGATCGCCTCCAATTACAACGGAGGGCCTGTCGGACTCACCACGGTCGCCATCGCTGTCGGCGAAGAACCCGAAACGCTGGAGGAAGTCCATGAACCGTTCCTGATCCAGGAAGGCTACCTTCAGCGGACAGCCCAGGGACGGGTTCTCACCGGAAAAGGCTACGAAGCGATCGGCTTTGATCCGGGTTCCGGAAAGCCGCTGCAGCAAAGCCTGTTTTGAAGCGAATCAGCCGCCCGCAAGAACCGGGCGGTAACCTTCCGCTTGAAAGAAGGCGACCAGCTTATCCCGCTGGTCCCCCTGCAACTCGATATGGGTTCCTTTGGCGGCTCCCCCCACGCCCATCTCTTTGCGCAAACGCCTCGCCAGCTCCTCCCGCTTCTCTGCGCCCACAAAACTCAAGCCCGACACAACGGTGACGGTCTTGCCTCCGCGCCCGGACTTCTCGCGCCTGATGTCGACCCGCCGCCGTCCCACGCCGGCATTCTCCTGCTTGCCGGAACGGCGCTTTTCCCCCTTCTTCGACAGCGAATCCTCCCCGCCAGGAGTGCCGGAAGCCAACGAATCGGTGCCGAGGGCGCCGAAGAGATTCTGGTTCAGCTCTTCTCCGCCGGACGTTGAGATGCGTTCGCCCCTGGACATAACTCTAACCTTTCAAATGCTCCCCTTTGCCCGAAACACGAAGCTCGTCGTCGATATAAGCCAACGCCTTCTGATAGCTCCTTCTCTCGAGAAAGTGAAGCAACTGAGTCGGCAAACGTTCCCGATCGGCAGCGAGGATCTCGTCCAGTTTCCGCAATGACGAGACGACGATGCCGTCATCCGCGCGCTCGATTCCACGCTCCATCGTGCGCAATTCATTCGCAATCGTTTCCATCAGGTTCATAAATCCCAATCTATGCAGAAGGCGGCATCGGGAAACAAGAAGAATTGAAAAAACGGGATTCGTCCTTGTCACTCATAGCACTTTGATGCATGGTGTTAAGCAAACCGTGAGCCAGCCGAAAATGCATGCTTCAGGCAGTAGCCGTCTTTCCTTTGCCAATCTTGAAAATGCCGACTTGATCGACGAATACTACGACTCCTGGAAACAAAACCCCGAGTCCGTGGAGCCCGGATGGCGGGCTTTTTTCGAAGGGTTCGAGCTCGCAAACGGAAATGGCGGAGTAAACGGCGACGGCACGAAGACCGCGGAGCCGGTTTCGAGCCGCCAGTCGATCAAGCAATCGCGGGTCGACAGCCTGATTTACGCGTACCGGGGTCTGGGACATCTTATCGCGGATGTCGACCCCTTGCGTCCGGGGCCGGAATCCCACCCGAATCTCGAGCTTGAGAATTTCAGTCTGTCCAAAGAGGACCTGGATGAATCCTTTGACGCCGGCCATCTTCTGGACGGCGGCATGATGAAGCTTCGCGAAATCATCCGCATCCTGCGAGAAACGTACTGCGAGCACATTGGTGCGGAATACATTTACATCCAGAGCAAGGATATCCGGCGCTGGCTCCAGCGGAAAATGGAACCGGTCCGGAACCAGCCGAAATTCCCCAAAGGGAAGAAGGTCCGGATTCTCCGGAAGATCCATGAAGCCGAGATCTTCGAGCGCTTTCTGCATACGCGGTATTCCGGCCAAAAGCGATTTTCGCTCGAGGGCGCCGAGACCACGATCGCCTGTCTCGACTCGCTGATCCAGAAATGTCCCGAGTTCGGCGTGAAAGAGGTCGTCATGGGAATGGCTCACCGCGGACGGCTCAACGTTCTTGCCAACATCATGCGCAAGTCCTACGAGCTGATCTTCGAAGAATTCACCGAGAATTACATTCCGGACTCGGTTTTCGGAGACGGCGACGTCAAATACCACCTCGGCTACGAATCCAAACTGCAGACCGAATCGGGCGAAGAAGTGGAAGTGCGCCTGGCCTCGAACCCCAGCCACCTCGAGGCGGTCGATCCCGTGGTACAGGGGAACGCCCGCGCGCGTCAGCGTCTCCGCGGCGATACGGAACGCAAAGTGGTCCTGCCGCTTCTGTTGCACGGTGACGCCGCGTTTTCCGGGCAGGGCGTCGTGGCGGAAACCCTTAATTTCTCACAACTCCCCGGCTATCGCACGGGAGGGACCATCCACCTGGTCATCAACAACCAGATCGGCTTCACCACCAAACCCTCCGAATCCCGTTCGAGCCGGTACTGCACCGACATCGCCAAGATGATCGAAGCACCGATCTTTCACGTCAACGGCGACGACCCCCTCGCCGTTACGATGGTGTTGGAGCTCGCACTGGAATTCCGTCAAACCTTCCAGCGGGACGTGGTCATCGATATGTACTGCTACCGTAAACACGGCCACAACGAAACCGACGAGCCGATGTTCACCCAGCCGATCCTGTACCAGGGGATCGCCAAACAGCCGCCTATCAGCAAGACACTCACCGAACGGCTCATCCAGGAAGGAACGCTGAGCGAGGCGGAATCCGAAAAAATCCAATCCGAATACCGCAAGACGCTGGACGAAGCTTTTGACAGAGTCAGCAAAGCCCAGGAAAAGTCCAAACGGAGCCGGAAGTCCACGGAGGCGAAAGTCTTTCAAGGCTCGAATGCCGTGTTTCAGATTCCCTACTCCTTCGATCCCATCGAAACAGGAGTGGACATGAAGGTATTAGCGAAGGCGGCCCGGGGCCTCTCCACCGTTCCCGAGAATTTCAAAGTCAATCCCAAGATCAAGCGCCAGCTTGAGGGTCGCCGGAAAGCCTTTGACGAGGACCTTCCGATCGACTGGGGATTCGCCGAGGACCTCGCCTACGGCACCCTGCTCCTCGAAGGGACTCCCGTGCGGCTTTCGGGTCAGGATTCGGAAAGAGGGACGTTCAGCCACCGCCACGCCGCATTCTACGACGTCGAAACCAGCGAACGCTTCGTCCCGCTTCTCAACCTCGACAAAAATCAGGCGCAATTCTGCGTGTACAACTCGACTTTGTCGGAGGCCGGCGTCCTTGGGTTCGATTTCGGGTACTCGCTGGACTACCCTCAGATGCTCTGCATCTGGGAAGCGCAATTCGGAGACTTCGCCAATGGCGCACAGGTGATCATCGACCAGTTCATCACCACCAGCGAATCCAAGTGGCAACGCGTCAGCGGCATCGTTCTCTTCCTGCCTCACGGCTACGAGGGTCAGGGACCGGAACATTCATCCGCGCGCCTCGAACGCTTTCTCCAAAACGCAGCCGAAGAAAACATCCAGGTCTGCAACACGACCAACGCAGCTCAATTCTTCCACCTCCTGCGGCGGCAGATGAAGCAACCCTACCGCAAGCCGCTCGTCATCATGACCCCGAAGCTTCTCCTGCGGCACAAGGGCGCTGCGTCCCCGATCAAGAACTTCACCCAGGGCAGCTTCCAGCCGATCCTCGACGATACGAATCCCCCGAAAAAGCCGGAACGGCTCATTCTCTGTTCCGGCAAGGTGTACTACGACCTCGACGAATACCGGAAACGGCACGAAATCGCGGACACGGCGATCGTTCGGATCGAACAACTCTACCCGCTCCACAAGGAAAAGCTGAAGGAGATCGGCGACCGGTACAAACGGGTGAAGGAGATCGTCTGGTGTCAGGAGGAGTCGCGGAATATGGGGCCCTGGTTCTACATGAGGCCGTTGATTGAAGAGTTGCTGGGCCGGCAACCCCGATATGCCGGACGGGAGGCCAGCGCCAGTCCCGCGGTGGGCTCTCTCGCCCGCCATAAAAACGAACTCCGCGAGTTCCTGGAGAACGCTTTTTCCCAATAGAAATAAAAATGGCTGTCGAAGTTAAAGTCCCCAGCGTGGGCGAATCCATCACCTCCGGAATCCTCGCATCCTGGCGGGTCAAGGACGGGGATTACGTTGAACGCGACCAACCGATCTTCGATCTGGAGACCGACAAAATCACCTCCGAAGGGCTTGCCGAGTCAAACGGCCGGATTTCCCTGAAGGCCGAGGAGGGCGAGGAGGTTGAAATCGGTCAGGTTGTGGCTGAAATTGATGATTCCGTCGAATCCGGCGACGGAGATTCCCGCGAGCGCGAGGCTAGCCAACCCAGGGAATCGCGTCGGCCGGAAACCCGCGATGAAGACTCGTCCGAAGACGACGAACCCCAACACGCGCTGTCGCCGGCCGCCCGCCGTGCGGCGGAAGAATTGAACGTCAATACTTCGCGGATAAAGGGTTCCGGCAAGGACGGACGCGTCACCAAAGGCGACGTGGAGGCTGCAGCAAAGAGCCGTGAGGACGGCGAAAAGGAATCGGCTTCCAAGCCGGAGGATGAACGTCCCGCCGAGCCCTCCGGGGAGGAAGCCCCCGCCCGGCCCGCGGAGGTTCCCGCTCCCGCCGGTCGGCGAACGACCCGAAAGAAACTTTCACCATTGCGAAGAAGAATCGCCGAGCGCCTGGTCGCCTCCCAGCGCGACACGGCCACCCTGACGACCTTCAACGAGGTCGACCTTTCTTCAGTCAAAAACCTCCGCGGCCGGCATCAGGATTCCTTTGTCGACAAACACGGAATCAAGCTCGGCTTTATGTCGTTTTTCGTCAAGGCGACGGTCCACGCGCTCAAGGAAGTGCCCGCGGTCAATGCACAACTCGACGGAGACACCCACGTCCAGAACCATTTCTACGACATCTCGGTGGCCGTCAGTACAGATAAGGGTTTGCTCGTTCCGGTAATACGGGATTGCGACCGGATCGGCTATGCGGAGATCGAACGGCGCATCGCCGACGTTGCCAAACGGGCGAAGGAAGGTAAAATCCAGCTCGAAGAATTGGAAGGCGGTGTCTTCACTATCACCAACGGCGGCATCTTCGGGTCGGTGCTCTCGACGCCGGTCATCAATCCTCCCCAAAGCGCGATTCTGGGCATGCACTCCATCCAGGACCGCCCGGTTGCCCTCAACGGTGAAATCGTGATCCGTCCGATGATGCAACTGGCCCTTTCCTACGACCACCGGCTGATCGACGGACGGGAAGCGGTGACGTTTCTGCGGAAGATCAAGGAAGCCCTTGAGGAACCGACCCGGATCCTGCTTGAAGTGTGAGGCCGGACCAACGGGCCCGCACCCTCCCCCGAGTTTTGGCTTGCGCGAACCGGAATGAAGGTTTCGGGTTCGAGTGATCGGGAGTGGGTCTTTCGGCCGCGCGGCCGCCACCGATTCAGTTTTATTGAATCTTTCACGGCGAGATTCTCGCCAACTCTCCAGAACACCAAGCCATCCGCACGGCCCCTGCAACCCGAATACTCAAGACCGACACCCGAAACCTGAACCCTGGAATCTCTCATGTCCGAAAACCAATTTGATGTAATCGTCGTAGGAGCCGGCCCGGGAGGCTACGTTTCGGCCATCCGGGCCGCGCAGCTCGGCCTCAAGACCGCCCTGGTGGAGAAGCGCAAAACCCTTGGCGGCACGTGTCTCAATATCGGGTGCATCCCCAGCAAGGCCCTGCTTCATTCCACGGAGATTTTTCATTTTCTGCAGGAGAAAGGCGCCGAGCACGGCATCAAAACGGGATCCGTCAAAATCGATGTTCCCGCACTCATGAAGAAAAAGGACGCCGTCGTCAGCAATCTCGTCAAAGGCGTGGGCACCCTCGTATCAAAGAAAGGCGTCACCGTCTTCAACGGATCCGGACGCCTAAACGACACCCATACTGTGGAAGTCGACGGGGACAAGAAGACAACCCTGACCGCAAAGAATATTATCCTGGCAACCGGTTCGGCCGTCATTGAGATTCCTTCGCTGAAGATCGACGGCAAAACCATCGTCACCAGTGATCATGCCATCGCTTTCGATTCGGTTCCGAAGAAACTCGTCGTGGTCGGGGGCGGGGCGATCGGTCTGGAACTGGGAGCCGTGTGGGCGCGCCTGGGGAGCGACGTTACCATTATTGAATTCCTTCCGCGGATCGCACCAACATTCGACACTGACATTTCCAGAACGGCCGAGCGAATTTTCAAGAAGCAGGGGCTCAAGTTTGAAACCGGCACCAAAGTCACCGGGCTCAAGAAGCAGAAGTCGAAGACGATCGTTGTGGCTGATAAGGACGGGACGGAGAAGCAATTCGAGGCCGACAAAGTGCTGGTGGCGGTCGGACGCAGGCCGTACACCGAAGGGCTCGGTCTGGAGGAAGTCGGGGTCGAACTCGACGAGCGGAATCGCATCAAAACTGACGAATACCTGCGTACGAGTATTAAGAATATCTACGCTGTCGGAGACATCATTGCCGGTCCGATGCTGGCCCACAAGGCCGAGGAAGAAGGCGTCGCCGCTGCGGAAATCATCGCGGGAAAGCCAGGGCATGTTAATTACGACGTCATACCCAACGTCATTTACACCGATCCCGAAATTGTCAGTGCGGGAATGGGCGAGGACGAAGCCAAAGAGAAAAAGATAAAGATCACTATCGGGAAGTTCCCGCTCTCCGCGAACGGACGCGCCCTGGCCATGGATGCGACGGAAGGTATGGTTAAAGTCATCGCCTCGGCCGAGAACGACCGGGTCCTGGGCGTCCAGATTATCGGCAGGAACGCGTCGGAATTTGTCGCCGGCGCTGTCGCCCACATGGAGTACGGCGGAAGCGCCGAAGACATCGCCCGCACCGTCCATGCCCATCCGACGGTTTCAGAATCGGTCAAAGAAGCCGCACTTGCCGTGGACAAGCGGGCCCTTCACTCGCTTTGATGACCGATCCGCCTCGTACGCACCGCGCCGAAAAATAAGTTACAGTGCCGGCTTGATGCGATTCCAGGCCAAGCCCGATCATACGAATCCTGGGTTTCCTTTTCCCGGTCAATGCCCACAGCCAGAGGTTGTTCGAAAGGGTCTTCTCCTCGCTGTGGCGCTTTTTCCGGACACACCCCACCGGTCTTTTTAGAGGGGACTCGTTACACATTCCACTCTTGTGCTGGTCATTACCCATATTCCGGGTCGCGGGACACTATACGAGTTGGCGGGCCGAACATGCGCCAGCATGGTGGGGTGTGTCGACGAACCGGCTTGAATACACAAAGCCGCGCCTGAAATACCTTTTCGAGTCAGCCCCAGCCAGGCCGAATGGCACGGTTAAGGCGCGACTCCGCGGTCGAAACCGCCCCAACACCGCAACCAAGAGCTAAAAACCAAGCCAATCCGTGGCGACCGGGTTTATCCCGGGAGAGCCCAAACGGACGACCGGGGAAAACCAGGTCGCCACGGCAGTTGGGATTCGAACGGCAAGGCGCTCAACCGAGTGCCATTCCTTTCACGAGTCTGTCGACGAAGCCCGACAGACTCCTAGCGCCCCGTCAACCCAAGTCGCTTCTTCACATTGTGTACGGTGGAAGGGGATACCCCGAATTTGCCCGCCACCTCCTTGCCGGTCATTTTGGCATCAAAGGCTTTCCTCATCTCCTCGACCATGCTTTCGGTCAGCTCCGCACGCGAGCGACGTTTCCTGGCGGGAGTCTTCTTTTTCGACGCTGTCTTAACGCTTCCCTTACGGGCGGCTGTCTTCTTCTTGCCGGCGACCTTTTTTCCGGCCGTGGTTTTCTTCTTGGTTGCTCTCTTCTTCCTGCCCGCGGTTTTCTTTTTACTTGCCGCTTTCTTCTTACGCGCGCCGGTTTTCTTTTTGGCCGCGGCCCTGCCCAATACTTTCTTGCGCAACGCAGGGCTTCCGTACTCGGCGAGCTCACGGATCAATTCATCGACACTATCCAGTCCCGCCTGTTTCGGCAGGCTCTTAAGGGTGCCTGCTCTTGCCTGCTTCTGTTCTTCCAACCTGGACAGTTCCGATTGAAGGGCTCGAATCGCTTCGGATTCACTTTCGTATTTCTTTCCTAGTGTTCTTATAGCCATATCTTATCGTTTGTTTTTATCTCAAGTATCCCCACATGGGTTACAAGCTCCAATTACTAATTGAATGTTATTTGATGATTTGTCCAGTACATAACATTATGTGGATACTTTGATACCGAAGACATCGGTCATTCAACCCAGAGGTTACCCTGAGCACCGCAACCGCAAGTGGCGCGGGTATCGTTTAGCGTTCTTACAATACCAACTGAAAATGAGGTTTTGAAAACCGCGGGAAGTTCAAGATTTATCAACTTTTTTGCAGAAGGCATTCCCAACATGGGGGGTTACAGTGGAGCTGTGATAGGGCGCAGATACAGAAGCAAATCCGGCGCTTCGCCCTTTTTGTGCAGGTTAGACCTATCCGGGCCTTTCGGTCGGTTTTTGGGCTCACGCCAAGACAACGGGAACCAGCGGTTCAGGGTCCAGGTGTTTTTGACGACTTTTTTGTTTCGCCATTCATTAGGTCGGCACAACGGTCGTGAAGAAATCACGGCAATCATTTCACAGACGGTTTGGATGCGGTACTTGCCGAAAATCGGCTTGTTTTCGCGGCTGCGTCCTGTGGCAACCTGTCCGGCCGAGCCGCTCGCAGCCGGGGCCGGGCACGAGTGCGGGTCCGGTTTTCTCCGCATTGACGTCTCGCCTGAAAGGCAGGAAGGCCGACGGCCCGGACCTAACCTCGGCCCCAACCTAATTCGAAGGGCGCTTGTCTCGGTTAAGCTCAGAGTTGAACGCGCTTCGAGCGTGTTGTCTCAGGCCAAAAGCCTAAGCTACTTCGATCCAGCGCCTTAACCGAGCCCCGTTCAACCAGACCCATATAAAACAGCGAAGGGGAAGATTTCTGGAATCCCGGCTTGCCATGAGGTTTTTTTTCTGTTCGTTTGTCTTCCCGGCAAACTGTAAATCGAGGAGACCACGCAATGATGAATATTACCTGGTATAAAATTCTTCGCTCGGCGAAGCGGTCTCCGGTGGCACAGGGTTTTCTTATTTCCGGCAAGCGACATTGAAACGCTAAGCCCCCGTCACAACTCCACCCCACCTGAGGCCCGCGACGGAACCCGTCCCGGGGCGGTTTCCGCGTTTGATCGGCCAGCAGCTTCTCCGGAACAGCCGCTTTTACCGTTCCCACCCACTCATTCACACGTCTTCCCGTGAACACCACATCCACTGAACGTAACCAGGAAATTGTCCGGCGCTACACCGGACAACCCGCGGCGATGCCGCCCGAGGTACGCCGACGCATCGAAGATGCCTGGGGTGGCGGGCCGGTACAGCTCTATGCCCTGGCCGACCTCGACCACACGCTGAACCTTTCCCAGGACTGGGTTGCCCTGGGCCCGGAGCACTTCGCCATCCACCGGCTGTCAAACAATCCCGGAAGCGAGCCTCGGCTTACCATTGTCCGGCTTGCGAACGTGCGCGAGGTGAAGGAGGTGCCCGGTCTTACCTGTACCAAGGTCATCCTGAGCGGACAACCCGGGGAGCCGGCTTTGGCCGAGTTCCGTTACTCCCAGCGGCAAAGCCGAGCCGTGGGGGCGCTTCTCTACGTTCTTCGCCAGCGAATTGAAGGCAAGTCCGCCGAACACGACGGAGCCGACAGGATTTACGCGGAAGGCGTCGCAAAACCCATCCGCGAGGCGCAGGCCAGCGTCGCCTCGAACCGCGCGGCGATTGTGTGGCGCCTGCTGGGCTACCTGAAGCCCTACCGGACTCAGGTGGCGCTGGGAATGCTGGCGGCGACTGTGATGACCGTCGTCGGACTGGTTCCCCCCTACCTGACCGGGTACATCATCGACACGGTCATTCGCCCTTTCCAGGACGGCGAACTCTCCGAAGAAGCGGCGCTCAAGACGGCCCTGGTGATCATTGCCGGCCTTGCCGCCGTGTTTGTAACACGGGAAGCGATGACCTGGGTGCGCTTGAGAAAGATGGCGGTACTGGGCGAACATGTCGCCCGCGATCTTCGCAACGACCTTTACGATCATTTGCACAAACTCAGCGTCAGCTACTTCTCTTCGAAGCAGACCGGAAGCATCATCAGCCGCGTAAGCTCGGACACCGACCGGATCTGGGACTTTATTGCGTTCGGAGTGGTGGAAGTTTCCCTGTCATTGCTTATGTTGATCGGTCTCGGCTGTGTGCTGATCTATCTCGATTGGCAGCTTGGGTTGCTCATGACGCTTCCGGTTCCGGTCATGCTTTACATGATCTACCGGAACGGCCGCGGCATGCAGCGGATGTTCCTGCGCGCCTGGAGAAAATGGTCGAACCTGACCGATGTTCTTTCGGATACCATTCCTGGAATCCGTGTCGTCAAGGCATTCAACCAGGAAACCTATGAAAAGGAACGTTTCGGCCGGCGCAACGCCACAGTGACGGACGAATTTTTCCGGATTCACCATCGCTGGACCGCGTTCTGGCCCTTTCTCCTGCTCTTCGTTCACTCGATGACCGTGGCGGTCTGGTTCTTCGCCCTGCCGCGGATCGTGGGAGCGGATCCGACACTGACGGCGGGTACCTTCGTGTCGTTTCTGCTTTACCTGGGAATGTTCTTCCAGCCCATCGAGGTATTCGGACAGATGTCGCGGATGGTCAACCGCTCGATCAGTTCTGCCCACCGGATATTCGAGGTCCTCGACACCGAACCCGATCTGACGGATGTCAAGACGCCGGTGCAGCTCGACCGGATCGAGGGCAAGGTCGATTTCGAGAACGTCACTTTTTCCTACGATCCCGTACGTCCGGTACTCAAGGGCATATCCTTCCGGGTCAAACCCGGGGAAATGGTCGGACTGGTGGGGCCTTCGGGGTCCGGGAAGACGACAATCATCAATTTGGCGGCGCGCTTCTACGATCCAACCGGCGGACGGATTATGGTGGACGGACACGATCTGCGCGAGGTCGATTCCGGCGCTTACCGGCAACAGATCGGCATGGTGTTACAGGATCCTTACCTGTTCCACGGCAGCATCCTGGAGAACATTCGCTATGGCATGCAGACCGCTTCGATTGAGAACGCGGTCGAAGCCGCGCAGGCGGCCAATGCTCACGACTTTATCTGCAAGCTCTCCCATGGATACGACACGATCGTGGGAGAACGCGGCCACACGCTTTCGGGAGGAGAACGCCAGCGTATTTCGATCGCCCGTGCGATCCTCCACAATCCGCGCATCCTTATCCTCGACGAAGCGACCAGCAGCGTCGATACTGAAACCGAACGCAAAATCCAGGAGGCGCTCGATCGGCTCGTGACAGGCCGTACGGTATTTGCGATCGCTCACCGGCTCTCAACCCTCACGCGGGCCTCACGTCTCTTTGTCATCAAGGAAGGACGCCTGGTTGAACAGGGCACCCATTCCGAGCTTCTGGAAAAGACGGACGGGGTCTATCGCAAGCTTCACGATATGCAGCGAGAGTTGCACGAAATGTATGCGGTATAAGGAAATACAGCCCGGTTGCACAACCCCGACCCTGCAGTACGATCTCTGATACGCCATGTCCCAACAAGCATCCACTCACAACTCCGACGCCGCCTTTCAGCCCGAAGGCCTGTCGTTCCGTCTTCGACGCGACAGCGCCGGGACGGTATGGCTGGACCGCAATGGAACCTCCACGCGTGTCCACCTTCACCTGTGTTTTCCATGGACAGAACCGCAGCGGTTTCTTTCATTGCGCGACGAAGACAAGAACGAACTCGCCCTGATCAAGGATCCCGACGAACTGGACGCGGATTCCCGGGCGGCATTGGAAAAGCTTACCGAAGAATCCCGTTTCGTGTTTCCCATCACCGGTATTGAATCGGCCGATCCCGACTTCGAACTTCGCGTCTGGAAAGTCCGGACGCAAGGCGGCCCCCGTCAGTTCCAGACCAAACTGGACGACTGGCCGCGCCCGTTGCCGGATGGAAGCCTCCTGCTGCGGGACATCTCCGGCGACCTCTATCATATCAAAGACCCCGACGCGCTCGACCCGAAAAGCCGCCGTATCCTTTGGGCGTTTATGGATTAGAGATCGGTCGTTCACGATCGATAACAGCCCCGCATCCCCGCGGGAACAACAAGTCAGTCTTGACCGGAGCGCGGGGACAATCCCGCCCCTAATTCATCTTCGACAAATAACCGGCTAAGACTGCTCGAAGACGATGTCCGCGACCAGGGGCAGATGATCTGAAGCCTGGGTTTCCGGAATCCAGGCTTCTTTGGGAACGAGGCCTTTCCCTTTTTCCAGAAAGATGTAGTCAATCCGGCGATCGGGATTGTCGCTGCGAAAGGTGAACCCGTCGCCCTCTCCCACCGCTTCCCATGTATCGATAAAATCCTCCTTCATTTTACCGTGGGTACGGCTGCCGGGAAAGTCGTTAAAATCGCCGGAAATGATCACCGGCAGCCCCTCGTAGGTTTCGACAATCTCCCGGAACTGCCGGATGTTTTTCAAGCGTTCGGAATCATCGCGCCGGTAATCAATGTGCGTGTTCATGAACACAAGCTCCCGGCCCCCGATCTCGAGGACCATGTGAATGACCCCGCGCTGCTCACCCTCACGAATCATGCGCAGGTGAGAATTGGATTCCTTGAGGACGGGAAAACGGGTCAGTACGGCGTTTCCGTAGTCGCCTCCCTGGAATTCAATGTTGCGATCAAAAAAGACGTTCATTCCGGTCAGTTCGGCCAGCTTCCCGGGAATATCGACCCCGCCGCTGCGTTCCACGCCCCGGTCGACCTCCTGGAGCGCCACAATGTCAGGCTCCTCGCGCACGATGACCTCCGCGATGCGCCGAATATCAACCTGACCGTCCATTCCGCGGCCGTGCTGAATGTTGTAGCTCATTACCCGAATCGTCACGACGTCTTGCTCCTCAGCGGTTTCACCCATTTCCGCAACGCTCATACAGCCGCCCAACACCAAGGGCAACAGGAAGAAGGCGGCAACGCGGACTGCGAGCCTTGGAAACAGGTTTGAATGAAGGAAGTGCATAAAAAAATCCTCCCGTGCGGAAGGATTTTCAGGGAGCGGGCGAAGAGATTCGAACTCTCGACATCTACCTTGGCAAGGTAGTGCTCTACCAACTGAGCTACGCCCGCAGATTAGAGAAAGCCAATCTCCGCAATCGCCCCCCCTCTGTCAACAGGTTTTTGACCGGAATTTCCCCCCGGCGGGCACCGTCCGGCCTGTCCCGGCGAGATCCCCCTCCACGGTTCAGGTCAGCCTGAAGTCCCGATTTCCCCTCCCCCGTTCGGCTCGTCGGCGCTCTTGAGGAGGCGGGCCCGGCGGTGTTTCTGGGTGAACTCGAGGAAAATGGAGGTGCCCACGCCATCCTGGCTCTCGATACCGACCCGGCCGCCGTGGTCGCGCATAATCCGCTGAACAATCATCATGCCCAGTCCGTGGCCCCGCTTCTTGGTCGTGTAGTAAGGTTGAAACACCCTGGAGAGATTGTCCCGGCTGATGCCGCTGCCGGTGTCGGCAATCTGGAGATAGACCGAATTTTCGTCGCTCCAGGCCCGCACCCGCAGATGTCCTCCTATATCCATAGCATCCATCGCGTTTCTGAAAATATTGAAAAACACCTGCTTAAGTTGGTTTCGGTCACCGATAATCACCGGCAGGTCCCGGTTGAGTTCGACATCCACCTGGATGTCGCGGTCGGCCAATTCGTCGGCCTGGGTTCCAAGCACTTCTTCGATCAGGTCCAGCAGATGAATATCAGAGAAATCGGGCGGGCTGGGCCGAATGGCTTTGAGAAAATGATTGATGATGCCGTCCAGCCGCCCGATCTCGCCCTCACAGACCTCGACCGCATCCCGGATTTTGGCCGCCTGGGGCGATTCCTCGAGCTTGCGGAGCTGACGCTGGATCAATTGAAGGTGAATATTGATCGTATTCAGAGGGTTCCCCATTTCGTGGGCGACACCACCGGCCAAAAGCAGAATCGACGAGGTCTTCTCGTTCTCGATCATCTCTTCGGTCGACAACTTTTCAGCGGTAATGTCATGGAGGATGACGGCGAAATGCGCGGTTTCCCGCTCTTCGGATTCGGTGTCGTCTTCATCGTCGAGTACTTCCTTGAACGGTACGATGTACAGCCTCAGGCAACGCTTTTCAGGGTAACTGATTTCAATTTCCCGCAACAGCAGGGGAAGCTTGGGGCGCAGCGCTTCGAGATTGGTCTCCATACTCTTCGCCAAATCCGGAACCAGTTTCCAGAGCGTGACGTTCCCTATATCATCGTCCTTGAGGCCGATCAGGCGGCTGGAGGCTTCATTCGCGTATTCGATGACTCCGTGAGGATCGATGACGAGAATGCCCTCCCGAAGAGTATTGAACACCGTCTCCAGAAGCCGTCGCTCGCGCGCCAGCCGCTGGACCAGGTTCGTCAGGTTGACTGAATCCAGGCTTTCGAGGCGTCCGAGAACCTTGTCGAGGGAACTGATTTTCTTGGCTACCATAAGGGAACTCTTCCCAGCAATCGCTTCGTTATCAACGGGTCAGGTACATCTTCCGGTACGAACGCGGTGACATTCCGTAGTAACGCTTGAAAAAACGGCAAAAATGCGGGGCGTCGGAATAACCCAACGCATACACAATGTCGGAAATGGAATTCTTCGGGTCAAGCAGCTGGTTGCAGGCGTAGTGTATCCGTCTCCGCTGAAAGTAATCGGTGGGCGTCAGGCCCGTGGACTCCTTGAAGCGTTTACTGAGGTAATCAACGGAAAGGCCGGCCTCGGCAGCCAGGTCCGCCAGTTGGAACGGCTTGTTCTCCTGCAGGCACTGTTCGATGTATTCCAGCGCGGTCCAGACTTCGGCCCGGAAGGGGAGATTGATATCCTCGTGCTCCTCCTCGCGAACGAAGGCGCGGCTCAGCTTGATCAGGAACTTCAAAAACCCCGATTTCAGGTAAAGGATCGACGGGTGCTCCTGTTCCAGCTCCGCGCTCAGGTCGTCCAGCTCCTTGACGCATTGCGCGGACTCCTGCGAATCGAGCGAAAACTGCGGAATGGCGAAATGTTCGTGATGCTGAAAGAGACTCGGAGCCAGGAAAAGCGAGACCAGCCCGTCGTGGTTCCAGAGCGAACGCAGCTCATACAACAGCCATTCGGAAAGGTAGTAGATGTTGATCGCTTCCAGTTGAGAATCCTGAAGCCCCGCGATCGCATGGACTTTTCCGGGGGGAACCACCAGAACCGAGCCGGGCTCGAGTTTCCGCTCGTAAAGCTCGGTAGAATGCAAAGCCGTTCCCTTTTGAATCAGCGAAATCTCGTAGTAACCGTGATCGTGGGGCGGAACATCCCCGTGCATCACTATCCTCTTGAGATTGAGCGGCTTTCGGGAGTAAAGGGAAACTTGCTCCTGACTGATGGAAAACGTCGGCTCCATAATGGGGAAAACCGGATTTATTCAACTATTTCTCCCCAAACATTCAATCAAATCCGCGCGCTTCGTGATAAAGTTTGCCAGCCCGCCTTTCCCGGCTCCAGAAAAAGCAGGAAGTTATGATAACCGAGGAACCGCTCACCACTGAAGAGAATCTCCCCGAAAATAAAGTCAAACAGTACCGGGAGCGCGGCTTTGTTGCTATTCAGGGAATCATCTCGAAAGAACGGGCCGCCCGCTACCGGGAGGCCGCGCTCGAGCTCGCCGCACGGCGCCGGTCCTCCTTCGACAGGAAGGTCTTCACCCAGTTGGTGAACGCGTGGCGGGAAAGCGAACCGCTCAAGGAACTGACGCTTGACCCGAATGTCGCCTCGGTCGCCGAAACCCTCGCCGGGGGCCCGCTCCGTCTCTGGCACGACCAGGTCCTCATCAAGAACCCGAAAAACAGTGCTCCGACCGAGTTTCACCAGGACCAGCCCTACTGGCCGCACGCCAACTCGGTCCGCCCGATTTCAGCTTGGGTCGCCCTCTGCGACGTGCCGGTCGAACGGGGCTGCATGACCTTCATCCCCGGGTCCCAGCAACGCACCGGCCTGGCCGCGCAAGACTTGACCGACGCGGGAAGCCTCATGTCCCTGTCTCCGGACCTGCGATGGGAAGAGCGGATCACGGTGCCGTTGAAGGCGGGTGATTGCACCTTTCATCACGGCCGCACCGCCCACATGGCGACGCCCAACTTCACCGACGATCCCCGAGTCGCCCACGTGGTGATTTTTATCGACGCCGGGACCACCTACCGGAAAAAGCCGCACGTGGTAACCGACTCCCTCGACCTCGAAGACGGCGCGCCGCTCGACGGAGAGTTGTTCCCGCGGGTGCCGGTCCGGCCTGAATGATGCGCCCTTTGCTCCGAGCCTGCCCGCCCAGCACCGCCGGACTTCTGGTTGGTCTGATCGGCTGGCCGCTGGCCTGCACGGGAGACCTCCTGGTCGCGGCTCCGGAAGGGCTGCTTATCCCGGCGAATTGAGACGGTTCAAAGCGCGTTGCACGGCCTTTTCCAGCAACTCGGCGGTTCGCGGCAACGCCTCCTCAAGCGCCATACCTTCCGGCGTCACGACTTCCAGCCAGACGCCCGCTTTTCTCAGCCCTTGCCGTTCCTTTTCGGACAAGTCGATGGCACCCGCCAACACCACGACCGGTTTCCCCATCGCCGTCGCCTCCCTGACGATTCGCCCCGGGCCCTTACCCGACAGCGAGCCACTGTCGAATCGTCCCTCTCCGGTAAAAACCACATCAGCCCGTTTGAGCCGTTCGCTCAATCCCAACCAATCCGACACCAGTTCAAACCCCGGAACCCGGCGCGCACCGCAGGCCACCTGCAGACCGAATGCGATGCCCCCGGCCGCCCCCGCGCCGGGTTCGTCAGGCGTTGAATCGGCAGCGCCGAAGGTCCGGCACAGCTTCGCCGCCATTCGGTGAGTGGCGCTTTCCAGGCGGGGAAGATCCCCGACTTTCGCCCCTTTCTGCCGGGCAAACGTAAACACCGCGCCGTTGCTGCCGAGCAACGGATTTTCAACGTCACACGCAATCCGGATCGGCGGCAGAACGCGCATGCCCCGCGTCGCAAATTCCCGGATCCCCTCCCAGTGCCCGGGCGTGCAGCCAAGGGCGCCGGCGAATGGCCGCGGCACCTTGGTTCCCCGGAGCGGGTGTTCGGGCTTCACTCGCAATCCGAGCGCCGATAGGGCCCCGAGCCCGAGATCGTGCGTCGCGCTGCCGCCAACACCCAGCAGTATCGCCCGCGCGCCTCGATCCGCCGCCGCGGCAAGCAAGTCGCCCGTGCCGCGGCTCGTCGTCGTCCACGGATCCCGTCGCTCGGGCGGCACCAACTCCAATCCACTGGCCCGCGCCATTTCGATCACGGCAACTTCTCCGCTTCCGGACAAACCGCAGTCGTCCTTCAGGGCCGCGGGCAGCCGCTCCAACGCCACGGTACCGTACTCCGCCTCGACCGGATCAAAGCACGGCCCGCAGACGCCGGCCCGGCGCAACTCCCCGCCCGCGCGCCGGGTGAGAATGGACGCAAACCCCTCCCCTCCGTCAGTCAACGGCGCGGCGTCCACGCACACTTCGGGACACCTCTCCCGCACCGCACACGCCACCTCCCTGCAAATCGATTCGGCATCGAGCGCATCTTTGAACTTGTCGAAGGCCAATAGCAGGCTATCCATCCCAGCCTATCCCGAGGAACCGCCCTTCTTCCGTTTCAAACGCCGGACGCACCCGGCGCCCAGGAGCAGGAATACAAGCGAAACGCCCCACCAGGTCAGAACGTGAGGAACCGTCAGCGCGCCGATCAGACCCGCCGGACTGCTCTCGAAGGCGATCCATTGGAAAACCAGCGGGCCCAGCAGGATCCCGACCGCCGCACCCAGAAGCACCAGAAACACCCCTTTACGGACAAACCAGGCCACAGCAAAACCCAGCAGGAAAGCGGCGACCAGGTTCGGGAGGTTGGCCGAGACGAGCAGCGAAAACGTCACCGCGCCGGAATGTCCGCCTTCTCCGAGGCGTTGCGCAATCGGCTGGAGCCAGTCCAATTCCATCCATAAAGGGAATACGAACAACTCGGTCAGGATGATCACAAACATCCCGATCAAAAACGATAATGCCACTCCGGTAGTCTTCATCGCCACACCGACCGTAAAAAAACCGTCTCGAATTTCCGGAATCTCATCACCCATTCATGCGGAACGACCATCGCCGGAAAGCGCCGGTCCGTTGTCTTTCGTCCCGGCACACGCACCCTGCTCACCCTTTCACCGATCCGACGGTCAGGCCGGAAAGGAAGAAGCGCTGCCCGACCAGGAAAAGCACAATGACCGGGACCAGCATGAGCAGCGAGGCGGCCATCATCAGGTGCCACTCGGTCGCGTACTGTCCCTGGAAGGCCTGAAGTCCGACCGGCAGTGTGCGAAGGTATTCCTGGTTGGTGGCGACCAGCGGCCACAGGAACGCGCCCCACACCGTCATAAAGGTCAGGAGGGTCAGCGCGGTAAGCCCTGGAATGGAGAGGGGAAGAATGACCCTGGTGAAGATGCTCCAGTGGCTGCAACCGTCGATCTTCGCCGCCTCGTCGAGCTCTTTGGGAAGACTGATAAAGAACTGGCGCAGGAGAAAGGTCCCGTAGGCGGAAAACATCCCCGGTGCGATCAAGGCGAAATAGGAGTCCAGGCCGGCCAGCCGACCGACCCCCGGCCCGTCACCACCGAGCCCCAGGTAACGCAGGCTCATCCAATCCACGAAGGGAGCGACGATCTCCAACCCCTCCGGAATCAGCTTCATCAGGATGAAGTTGGGAATCATAATCACCAGCCCGGGAATCATCATGGTCGCCAGATAGGCCAGGAACAGCTTATCGCGCCCCGGCCAGCGGATCCGGCTGAAGGCGTAGGCCGCCATCGCACTGGTCATTACCTGGCCGGCGGTCGCAACAACCGCCACGACGAGACTGTTGATGTAATACCGTAGAAACGGCACGATTTCCCAGACGATGATGAAATTCTCCCAGCGCCAGTGCTGGGGAATAATCATCTCCCAGAAGTTATCCGTCGCCCGCATTGCGGCCTCCGCCGGGGCCAGCGCGGTCGTGATCATAAACGCGAGGGGCATCAGGCAGGTGATCCCCCCGAGGATGAGGGGGATGTGCCAAAGTGATTGCCAGCGGGATTGTTTGCTCATGCGGTGATCTCCTTCAGTCCTCGATACTGCCGCCGCCTTTCTTCCAATTGAGGAGCGTCAGGCCAAAAATCAGCAAGAACAGGATCCATGAAATGGTCGCGGCGTAGCCCATTTCAAAATCCTGGTAGGCTTTCAGATAAATATAATACCCCAATGTCGTGGACGCACCGAACGGCCCGCCCTCGGTCATAACCATGACCGCTTCCGCCCCCCATTGGAGTCCGTTGATGATACCGATGGTAAACAAAAAGAAAGTGACCGGCATAACCGAAGGCCAGGTCACGGCCCAGAAGCTCTGCCAGGAATTCGCCCCTTCGATTTCGGCAGCCTCGTACAATTCGGTGTTCACATTACGCAGCGCGGCTATGTAGAGCACCATCCCAACCCCGCCGATCATGATCCAGATCTGCATAATGATGATTGCCGGCTTGACCCACATGGGATCGGTCAGCCAGTTCGGGCCGTCGATGCCGATGAATGCGAGAATGGAATTGAACAGGCCGTAATCCGGATTGTAGATCCAGCGCCACAGGTAATAAATGGCAATCCCGGCCAGAATGCTGGGAAGAAAGAAAACGAGCCGGTAAATATAAGTAAACCGAATATTCTTCACCAGGATCAGCGCCACGATCAGCGAGGTGGCGATGTTCACCGGGAGGCTCATCAGCATGAAGCCGGTGTTGTAGAGGTACTTCCAGAAATCGGGGTCGTTGGCGCGAATCCCGTCGACGCTCTGGTGAAATCCGATCAGTTCCCAGAAATTCGCCAGCCCGACCCATTGCGGGGGGGTCAGCAGGTCCCAGGAGGTAAAACTCAAAATCAGCGAAGCCACCACCGGGCCGGCGGTAAAGGCGAAAAAACCGAGAATATTCGGCAAGAGAAACGCGAGCGCAATGAGTGTCTCTCTTCTGCGAATACCGCTGCCCTTCATACGCCGAAACCTCCCGCAGCGGTCATCACCGAATGAACCCCTGTTAATAAAACCGTTTCCATAAGCCGAACATCCAAAATGAAAGCGGTATTTAAGGAACTATTTCCGCCCCTGCCAACCCTGAAATGAAGAAATACCGGATGTCCGCTGCGGGGCCGGCTAAAAGGGTTCATCGCTCCAAAAGCGCTTCACATCGAACCGACCGCCCACGTCACCGGCCCTGACCGGAGCGAATCGAAAGCCGACCTCCGATTCCGGCAAGCGGCATCCCTGCAAGGATCGAAATCCGTCTTGCGGTACCTGGATCAACCTTTTGCCGCACGATAGCGGCGGGCCACGTCGTCCCAGTTGATCACGTTCATGAAAGCGTCAACGTAATCACCCCGGCGATTCTGGTACTTCAGGTAGTAGGCGTGTTCCCAGACGTCGATCGCCAGCAGGGGGAAGACGCCGTGGACGGTGATGTCGTGATGCTTCTCCGCCTGCAGGACAACCAGGCGTCCACTGACCGGTTCGTAGCCCAGGATCCCCCAGCCGCTGGCTTCGACCGCACCCGAAGCCGCCTTGAAGAGACGGGCAAAATTCCCGAAACCGCCGAAACTCGCGTCGATCGCTCCGGCCAGCTCACCGGAGGGCTCGCCGCCCCCGTCGGGCTTCATATTGTTCCAAAACAAGAGGTGAAGGGAATGTCCGGAGCCGTGAAACGCGAGCTCCCGCGTCCAGTGCTTGACCAGCCCGGAGTCCCCGTCCCCGGATGCGATGGCGTGCAACTTTTCCACGGCATTGTTGGCGCCGTTCACGTATCCCTGGTGATGGATGCTGTGATGGAGCTCCATGGTCTTCGCGTCGATATGCGGCTCCAAGGCATCGTAATCATAATCGAGCGGCGGCAGCACGAATTCACCGTCCTTGAAACCGATCTCGCTGTCCTTCGTTTGACGGTCGCCATGCTCCGCGGCGGCGGCGGTTGAAGCCAGAAAAGGCGCCGATCCGAGGGCGGCGGCGCCCAGACCGAGTTTCTTAATGAGTTCGCGGCGCGGCAGTTTATCTTCGAGGAAGTCAGGTGTGTCGTTCATGGCTTGTTCGATTGATCGTTTTCAGGGTTAAAAGGAAGGTAAAACTAATCCGATCCAGGAATCAACGCAACCCCGGAATTCCTACAGCTTGCCCAGTTCCTCCCGGAGCACCTCGTCGACGACTTTCGGGTTCGCCTTGCCGCGGGTGGCCCTCATCACCTGGCCTTTCAGGAAGTTGATCGCATTTTCCTTGCCTGCCTTGTAGTCCTCCACCGACCTGGGATTGGCGGCGATCACCTCGTTGCAGAGAGCGGTCAATTCGCCGGTATCGCTCGATTGTTTGAGTCCCTTGTTCTCGACTATCTCCCCGGGGAGCTCCCCGCTTTTAAACATTTCAACAAAAACCTCCTTGGCGATATTGTTGGAAATGACGCCCTCTTCCACCAGCTTGACCAGAGCGGCGATGTGGTCGGGGCGGAGCTTGCTCTCGTCGATGCCGATGCCGGCGGCGGACAACTCGCGCAGCAGGTCGTTCGCGATCCAGTTCGCCGCCGCTTTCGGCCGGCCGCATTTTTCTGCCGTCTCCTCGAAGAATCCGGCCAGCCGGTGATCGGGAACCAGCACCGAAGTCACTGTGTACGGCAAATCGTACTCCTCGAAATAGCGTCGTTGCCGTTCATAGGGAAGCTCCGTAAGCGTCGCCCGAAGATTCTCCAGCCACTCCTGATCGACGCGAACGGGCATCAGGTCCGGATCGGGGAAATAGCGGTAATCGTGCGCCATTTCCTTGGTGCGCATCAACGTGGCCGCGCCGGCCTCCGCGTCCCACCGGCGGGTTTCCTGGATGACCTGGCCGCCCGCTTCCACCACTTTGATCTGCCGCTGAATCTCGTAATCGATCCCGTTGCGCACGCCGGAAATGCTGTTCAGGTTTTTCAGCTCGACCTTGACCCCCAGTGTATCCGATCCCTCCGGACGAATGCTGATATTGGCATCACATCTGAGCTGCCCTTTTTCCATGTCGCAATCGGAAATGCCGCCGCAGATCATGATCTGCTTGAGGGCGGTGAGGTACGCATACGCTTCGTACCCGGAACGCATATCCGGCTCGCTCACAATCTCCATCAGCGGCGTTCCGGCCCGGTTGTAGTCGACCAGGCTGTCATCGTCGTAGTGATTGAGCTTCCCCACATCCTCTTCCAGGTGAATACGTGTCAGTTTCACGAACTTGTGTTCGCCCATCACGTTGCGGGAAGGGCCGGGCAATTCGATTTCGAGCTGTCCCCCGACACAGATGGGCTGGTCGTACTGGGAGATCTGGTAATTCTTCGGACTGTCCGGATAGAAGTAATTCTTCCGGTCCCACTTGCAGACGGGCGCGATATCGCAGCCGAGCATGAGTCCCGCCTTGATGATCTGGTCGATCGCCCGCTTGTTCATCACCGGCAACGTGCCGGGGAGCCCGAGCACGACCGGATCGGTCAGCGTGTTCGGCTCGTGACCGTAGCCGGCGGGCGCCCGTGAAAACATTTTGGACTCCGTCTTGACCTGGACGTGAACCTCAAGGCCGATAACCGCTTCGTAGTTCATAAGGAAAGGTTTCAGGTGTCAGGATGCGGGACTTGCTCCTCATTTCAGTTCGGGGTGTTTGGCGTGATAGTGGTGGGCCTGTTCGAATGTGTTCGCAATGGCGAACAGGTCGCCTTCGTGAAAGGGACGGCCGAGAATCTGCAGACCGATGGGCAAGCCGCTTTCGCTGAAGCCGCAGGGAATGGAAATGCCCGGGATTCCGGCGAGATTGGCCCCGATCGTATAGGTGTCGCTCAGGTACATCTGAAGCGGATCGTCGGTCTTCTCGCCCTTCCTGAAAGCGGGCGAGGGAGTCGTGGGCGTCAAGAGCGCGTCGACCTCGTTGAAGGCCTTGAGGAAATCTCCCCGGATAAGGGTCCGCACCTTCTGGGCCTTGAGATAATAGGCGTCGTAATAACCGCTGCTGAGCACGTAGGTGCCCAGGATCACGCGCCGCTTCACCTCCGGGCCAAATCCTTCGGCGCGACTCTTGAAGTAGAGGTCGATGGCGTCAACCGCCTCGGGACTCCGGTGGGTGTAGCGAACGCCGTCATAGCGGGCCAGGTTGGAAGAGGCTTCCGCCGTCGCAATGATATAGTAAACACCGACCGCGTGCTCGGTGTGCGGCAGGGAGACGTCGACGATCTCGCAGCCTTCACTCCGATAAAACTCAACGGCCGCCTGCACCGCTTTCCGAACTTCCGGATCGAGCCCTTCTCCGAAATACTCCTTCGGAATTCCCAGCTTCCAGGGGCCGCGCTTCTTCTCGATTTCCTTCCGATAATCCGGAATGTCCGTCTTGAACGACGTCGAATCACGGTCGTCGTGTCCGGCAATAGCCTGGAGCAGAAGCGCCGCGTCCTCGACCGTATGGGCAAACGGGCCGATCTGGTCGAGGGACGAGGCAAACGCCACCAATCCGTACCGCGAGACGAGGCCGTAGGTCGGTTTCATGCCGACCACCCCGCAGAGCGCCGCGGGCTGGCGAATGGAACCGCCGGTATCGCTCCCGAGGCTGAGCGGCGCCTCTCCGGCCGCCACACACGCGGCGCTTCCGCCGCTGCTGCCGCCGGGTATGCAGTCGGTATTCCAGGGATTCACGGTGGTTTTGACCGAGGAATTCTCGGTCGACGAGCCCATCGCGAACTCATCCATATTGAGACGCCCCCAAATGACCGCACCGTTCTCCTTCAACTTACGGATCGCGGTTGCGTCGTACGGAGATACAAATTTGCCCAGCATCCGGCTGGCGCAGGTAAGCGGCTGGCCCTCAACGGCGAGGATATCTTTGATACCTATGGGAATACCATCGAGGGGCCCGAGCTCGCGGCCGCGGGAGCGGCGTTCGTCGGAAGCCTTCGCCCGGGCGAGCGCATCGTCCTCGTCGAAACTGATAAACGCCCCGACCGAGCCGTCGACCGCCTTCGTCCGCTCGATCACCGAACGAACGATCTCCTCCGAGGTAATTTTCTTCGATTCCAGCTCCCGGGACAATTCGGAAGCGGTACGATAATACAAAGTTTCCGCCATGGCCTGATCTCCTCTCCTACTCCACCACCTTGGGCACGACAACCATGTTGCGCCGTGAGGCCGGGGCGTTCTGCAACGCCGTTTCCACCGAAAATCCCGGTTCGGCCGTGTCTTCGCGCCAGACGTTCTCCAGGGGAAACGCGTGCGCGGTCGGCTCCACTCCCGAAACATCAACCGTATTCAATTTTTCGATATACTCCAACACGTCTCCAAGCTGCCCGGAAAAGCGCTCCTTCTCCTCGTCGGTAAGGGAGATCCGGGCCAGGTTGGCCACGTAGTCGATGTCGATGCCGTTTTCGTCCTTTGCCATAACTTACTTTCGGATCCGGTAGGAGGTTTCCTTTGCGATATCGTCCTGGACCTTCTGGAAAACCTGATTGACCTCCTCTTCGGTCAGCGTCCGGTCGGCGGCGCGGAAGATCAGGCTGAACGCGAGGCTCTTCTGACCCTCGGGAATGCCCTTTCCTTCGTACAGATCGAAGAGCGCCACGTTTTCCAGGTCGAAGCTGTCTCCGGCCGCCCGGCGCCCGAAAGTCTCAAGCTTTCGGCGGACGGCGCCGGCCATCTCGTCGCGGTGCACCAGGAGGGCCAGGTCGCGTTCGGCCGCCGGGTAGGAACTGAATGGCTGGAATGTCGGACGCGGCAGCGCCTGTTCGAACTTCTCCGGAAGGATTTCCAGGATCCCCGAAACCACCGTTCCCTCGAGATCGTAGGCCTTAAGGAGTGCCAGGTTCAACAAACCCAAACGGGCTTCAACTCCCCGGAATAAATCCCCGAGCTTCGCTGAGTGCCCCTCCTGCCAGGCCGAATTGGTCATGGGAACCGGTCCGACCTCCTCGGCGCTCAAGTCAAAGCCCGCCAACTGCGCCAGATTGAGGATCAGGTTTTTGGCCGTGTAGAAGTCCGCGGGCTCGCGCGTTTTCCAGGAACGCACCCCTTCCGGGTTGAAAATCACAAAACAGACGGTGTTCACTTCCGCCACAGCCCCCTCCAGCTCACGGAATGTCCGTCCGCGTTCGAAAAAGCGGACACCGCCGGTTTTCCGGTACCGGTTGAGCTTCAGCACATCGAGCAATCCGGGTATCAGTGACCAGCGCAAATGAGACTGGTCGGAACTGAGGGGATTCGATAACCGCAGGGAATCCATGCCCGCGTTGGAGAACCACTTATGCAGTTCCTCCCAGGATCGAAGGGAATAATTGAAACACTCGTTAAAGTGCTGCCCGGCGAGGTAATCGGCCGCCCGGCGGCTGAACACGACCTGGCGGTCGTCATCCGCATCCAGACCGATGCAGCGGACCGGCGCCTCGGGAATCTTATCGGTTCCGTGAATACGAACGACTTCCTCCACCAGATCGATCGGGGCTTCCAGGTCGGTGCGAAAACCGGGAATCTGCACGACCCACTTATGCCCCATGTCGCTGGTGTCGTAACGGGACACCTTCAATTCGAGCGATTCCAGGATTTCCTCAATAGTCTGGTCGGCAATCTCCAGGCCGCCGCGGCGCCGAATGAATTCGAAGTCGAGTGTGATCTCCTGTTGCAGTTCGGGCTCGTGGCCGACCTGGATCCCGTCGCTGTCGATTCGACCGCCGGCGATATCCAGAATCAGGTCCAACGCCCGCTGAGCGGCGTACTTCACCCCGCGAGGATCCACACCCCGTTCAAAGCGATACGAACTGTCGGTGGAAAGATTCAATCTCCGGGACGTGTTCCGAATTGAACCCGCCCGGAAACAGGCGGACTCCAAAACAATATCCGTGGTGGACTCATCCACCTCCGCGTCGATACTTCCCATGACCCCCGCGACCACCAGGGGTTTCCCGGCGTCCGCGATCACCATCATGCTCTTGCTGAGTTCGCGCTCCTTGTCGTCGAGCGTCACTAGCTTCTCGCCTTCCCTGGCACGGCGGATCACCAGTTTCCGCCCGCCGATTTTCGCCGCGTCAAAGGCATGGAGGGGCTGCCCGAGTTCGAGCAGCACGTAGTTGGTGATATCGACCACGTTGTTCACCGGGCGCAGACCGACCGAAACCAGAATCCGCCGGAGCCACTCGGGACTGGGACCGACTTTCACGCCTGTGACCGGAAAAGCCATATATAACGGACAATCCTCTTCGGCCTCCACCGTGACCGACTCGATTAGCTGCGGTTGCCCCCCTGGATTTTCCGGCGAGAACGAGTGGGTGAACTCCGGGTAGCGCAATTCCAGTCCGAAATAAGCCGCCAGCTCCCGCGCCATTCCCACATGGCTCAAACAGTCGGGCCGGTTGGGGGTCACTTCCACGTCGTAAACCACGTCCCCCCCCGGGAAAAGCTCGTTGATCGAGGTGCCGATTTCGGGGCGCTCCCGCAGAATGAGCAGTCCCTCCGCATCGTCGCTGATCCCGAGTTCCCGCCCGCTGCACATCATCCCCTCCGAACGGACTCCGCGAAGTTTCGATGCCTTGATTTTGAAACCGCCCGGCAGCTCGGCGCCCGGCAATGCCACCGGAACCCGGTCCCCCACTTTGTAATTTTTCGCCCCGCAGACAATGGACCGCGGCTCTTCCCCCTCGTACACGGAGACCCGGCAGACACTCAGGCGGTCGGCATTGGGATGAGGCTGGCTTTCCAGCACTTCTCCCACCACGACCCCCGGCATTTCCGGCAATCCCGTCTTCTCGACGCCTTCCACCTCGAACCCGATCAACGTAAGCGCTTCCTCGACCGCTTCCGGGGAATGGTCGAGGTCAATATACTCCTGAAGCCACTGCGTACTGATCTTCATCAGGCGAACTGTTGGAGGAAGCGGAGGTCATTCTGATAAAAGTAGCGAATATCGTCCACACCGTAGAGAATCATGGCAATCCGCTCAATCCCCATCCCGAAAGCGAACCCCGAATACTTCTCAGGGTCGTAGCCGACCGATTCAAACACGGCCGGATGCACCATGCCGCACCCCGCGATTTCGATCCACCGGCTCCCGAGTTTCTCGAGGTGGGAGGACGAGAAATCCACTTCAAAGCTCGGCTCGGTATAGGGGAAGAAATGCGGGCGGAACCGGGTCCGCGCATCCTGGCCGAGGAGCGAGCGGATGAAATAATCCAGCAGCGCCTTGAGATCCTTCACGGATACATCCTGGTCGACATAGAGGCCTTCGACCTGGTGAAAATTCGCACTGTGAGTGGCATCGGCCGTATCCCGGCGAAAGCAGCGCCCGGGCGAAACGACGCGCACGGGAGGCGAGGTCTTGAGCATGTGGCGGATCTGAACCGAAGAGGTGTGGGTCCGCAAAAGGTAACGCTCCCGTTTCATCTTGGAAACATTGCTGAAACGGGCGGATTCGGGCAGGTAATAGGTGTCCTGCAAATCGCGCGCCGGATGATCCGACGGCGTGTTCAGGGCGTCGAAACAGTAATACTCGGTCTCGACTTCGGGCCCTTCCACCACGGAAAACCCGACCTTGCGCAGAATCGAGCAAATCTCCTCCCGCACCTGGGCAAGCGGATGCAGCGAGCCGGGGCCGCCATCGGGACTCGGCAGCGACGGATCGATCGAAGGCCCGAGTCGGGCGGCCGACTCCTTTGCCTCAATGGCCCCGAGCAGTTCCGCAAACAGGGACTCGAGTTCGCCTTTAACCTCGTTGAGGCGGCGGCCGACCCTCGGTTTGTCCTCCCTGGGCACCGAAGCCATGCCCTTCATGACCTCGGTCAACTCCCCTTTGGGGCCGACCAGGCGGGCCTTGAATGATTCCAGATCCGCCCGCGTCGAGACTTCCCGCGCCCCCTGCTTCGCCCGTTCGAGAATGGACTGGAGCTTTTCTTCCATGGGCCTGAAACTCCGCGGCGTCAGGCCTTGCTCTCGGAATCCCCGGCTTTTGCCGCCGTCCAGCTCCGGGTCGGCTTCAAGGTCGACGCCTTCTGCTTGGAGGCCAGGCCTTCCTTGGCCTTCTTGACGATCCCCTGGAACGCTTCACTGTCGCGCACCGCCATGTCGGCGAGCACTTTGCGGTCCAACTCGATACCGGCGACCCGCAACCCCTCCTGAAAACGGCTGTAACTCAGGCCGGCTTCACGGCAGGCAGCATTGATCCGGACGATCCAAAGCGAGCGCCAGGTGCGCTTTTTCAGGCGGCGATGGTAATAGGAATACTGGTCGGCATGCGCGACGGCTTCCTTGGCGTAGCGGAAGAGGCGGGATTTGTTCCCGTAATACCCCTTGGCCCGCTTGAGCATTTTTTTGCGGCGGCTGCGCGAGGCAGGTGAATTGGTGGCTCTTGGCATGGTACGGCTCTTTTCCTGAAAATCAATTAACCGGGGAATCGGAGACCGGATTCCCGGGCGATTCCGGCTGACTCATTGCGGTCTGCGAAGCTTCAGCTCCCGAAAGGCATCGCCTTGCGGAACGAATCCGCGTGTGTCTCGGAAACCAGCTTGGCCTGGCCGAGACGACGCTTTTGTTTGCGGGTCTTTCTTCTCAAAAGATGGCGCATTCCCGGGCTGCGACGGACCAGTTTCCCGGAGCCGGTGACCTTAAAGCGCTTCACGATGGATTTCTTCGTTTTCTGCATGGCTTTCCTGAGTGAAAAAGGTTGAATAAAAAGAACCCCGAACCCCTTGTAAAGAGCAAAGAACCAATATTTCCCGATTTCGACGCGTCGAACCCGGGACCGGCGCAACTTTCAGGAACCCCGCAACCTCAGGACCGCACCCGGTAGCGGCCGGCCATCTTTCCGGCGATCCCGGCCACTTCCGCCCTCAGGCGCGTCGGCGCCCGAACCTCCACCGCATCCGCCCACGAAAGAATCCACCGGAGCAACTCCGGCGTGATCTGGAGGGAAAGACTCAGTTCGACTTCCCCGGTCCGCAAACGCCGGGTCTTCTGGGAAGCGTGCCACTCGCGCTCCGCCACCACCCGCGCCGCCCAGTCCCGGAACCGCAAGACCACCCGCTCCGCTTTCCCCTCCCGGTACACCCCCAGGGAACCGGCCCAGAATGTCTTGGGATCGAACGCGCCGTCCCGGTCGAATGACTGGGGCAACAATTTCACCTCCGACATTCGCGGAAGCGCGAAAACCCGCCAGTCGCGCCTCACCTCGTCCCACCCGACCACGTACCAGCCGCCGTCCGCAAACCGCATCTGGTACGGATGAATCGTGCGCCCACGCGCCTCCGCATCCTGGAGACCGCGATAGTTGAAACGCAGCCGCTTTTCATCCATCACCGCCTTGCCGACCTTGCTGTAGGCGTCCAGATTCGCCTTCGACGGCTGCGGCTGACGGAATTCCACCCGCGTCGCCAGGTTCTCCCACTGAAAGACCACGCTGTCGGCCAGCTGGGAGGTCAGTTTCTCGAACGTCTGCCGCAGCATCCCCCCGTACCGGCTCCCCCGGTACGAGTCCAGAGATTCACGCGCGACAAACAACGCCAGCAGATCGCCCTCAGTCACCTGCAACCCGGGAAACGTCTTCACCGAACGCGTATAGTAATACGACCGCCCCGCGGCATCGTAATCGATCGGCAGCTCCAGCTGGTCGCGCATGTAGTCCAGATCGCGCTGGACCGTCTTCGTGCTGACCTCCAGTTCCTTCGCCAGCTTCGAACAATTGGCCGGCGCCCCATCCGACAAGGCCTCGTGAATCCGCTGCATCCGCACAATCGGCGGGCGGCTCCGGGGCGACCCTTTCACATCCGTGCTCGCCGGTACCATGTGTAACTTAGCGCTCACACCTCGGACAGAATCTGTCCAACCCGCAAACGGCAACACTAATCGTCCCGCTGGACAGCCGTCCCCCCGCAGGAGCGGTTTCACGCCACGATCCCCGGCTTCCGACCCCCGCGCGAAAAGAAATCCGGTCCCATTCCGGGAGATCCCTTGACTCAGACACCCTTTGTCCGACCCCATGAAGTAGGATCGCCGCTATTTATGATGACCCAACACCGCCCAACCCTCACCATCCCGGCCTCCGACTGGCACCGCTGGCGAAACGAAGCCGGCAAACTCATACGGCCGCACGACGACCCCCTGGGCCTCCGCCTGCCCCGGGGCTGGTCCGTCAGCCGGCGGAACCCGGGCAAAGTCCTGTGCGCATTTCCCGGCCTGAAGCTCAAACCCGGCTTCCGCCTCGCCGCCTACCAGTACTTCGACGGGGGCAACGGCAACGGCTTTGTGTACGCTCTTCCGCAGGACGCCGTGCTCCCTGAGCCGCACACAGTAGCCAAGCCCGAAGACCTCCGCACCCTCACGAAACCTCCCGGAACCCTGGGCCACTTCATGGAAGCGATCGAAGGGGACCCGTCTGTCGAGTCCTACGCCCAGGCCTCCCTCCTGGTACGCGAACTCTACGAATTCGGCGCTTTCTGGCACGGAATCCACTGGGACGTCGAGCACCTGGTCACAGGCAACCCCTGGTCCCCGGAAAACTCCGATCCCGGCGCCCACGACCTGCCTTCCCCGAAAGGCGAATGGCATTGGAACGCACCGCCGCCCGAGGATTGGCGCCCAAAAGTCACAATCGGTGGAGAATTCATCGCCGTCACCTTCCACACCTTTTCCGCCCTCGGAGAAGAAACCCTCACCCGCCACACCGACACCTACCTTTCTGGCTCCTATGTACCAAGATTCGCCGAACCCGCCCGCATCGCCACCGGCCGCGAGAGTTTCATCTTTTAGCCCGCGCCGCCTTGAGCCTTCCCGCAGGAACGGATTCACGCCGCGAAACTCCTTGCCCATCCGGTGCAACAACTTTTGCACATACTGGTGGTTCTGCCGCCTGTAAGAAGCAATCCCTTCAATTCCGCGTTTTCCAGTGATCCGTGGTTAAACAAAGGTTCGGAAAGCCGGGCCGGGACAAGCTCATCCCGCCAAGATCAGGAATCTTGCCATATTCCATACTGTAGGCTCATATCCCTTCAGTTTCTTCCTTCATTCTGAATCCTTCTCACGAAAACCAACCATGATTCGACGGACGATTCGCACGTTCAGGCCAGGGAAACGGCGGCGCGAATGCTGAACGGGATTGTTTCCCCCCGCCCGAAGGTGACGAGCTCGATGTCATTGTCGACCGCGTACAACAATCCCGGGCGGATGCCAGGATTTGCTGGACATCCCGAATCCATCTGGATTATTGCGGGATCCAGCCCTTATTTCTTTACGCAGGCCATTATGAACCCTATTCGAACCTCACCCACCTTTCTCGAAACCGGCGGCCCGGAGTGTTCCGCGGCTTCATCCGGCGTTCCGCAACAGTCCGGAATCCGGGGCGCGTTTTCGGCGGCGTTCCTGGCGATCGCGATACTCGTTTCCTTTACCGCTCCCGAGGCCGCGGCAGGTACGGCCAAAGGTGTGGTGTTTCACGACATCACCGGTACGGGAAAGCTGGAGGCCGACGACCCTCCGGTAGCCGGGGTCGCTGTTTCAAACGGTCGCGATATCGTGATCACGGATGGCCGGGGGCGTTACGAACTGCCCATGGAGGAAGACACCGTGATCTTCGTGATCAAACCGCGGGGCTGGACCACGCCCGTGGATGAAGCTCAGATCCCACAGTTTCATTATCTGCACAGTCCCGGAGGGGCGGCGGGAGACGCCTACGCCGGCTTGGAACCGACCGGCGCAGCGCCGGAGTCGATTGATTTCCCGCTTTACCCGCAGGAGGAGCCGGAACAATTCGAGGTATTGGTTTTCGGCGACACGCAACCTCGCAACCTCGAGGAGATCTATTATCTGGCGCACGACAGCCTCCACGAACTCGACGACGTCGACACCGTTTTCGGTGTCACGCTGGGAGATATCGTTTTTGACAACCTGGAACTGTTTGAGGACCTCAATTCGGCGGTTGCCACGGTCGGGATACCGTGGCGGCACGTAATCGGCAATCACGATCTCGATTTTACCGCCTCAGCCCACGAAAGTTTGCGCGGAACCTACCGGCGGGTGTATGGGCCGAACCACTACTCGTTTGCCTACGGTCCGGCGCATTTCATCGCGGTGGACAATATCCGCTGGCAGGGCGAACACGACACCCGAAGCTATCGGACGGGCCTGGGCGAGGAGCAGATGACGTTCATCCGCAATGAGCTGGCGCGCATTCCCGGGGATCGGCTGGTCGTGTTCATGGCGCATATTCCCTGGATCGGCTCCACGCCCTGGGCCGACGAGGACGAGCGGGATGAATTTTTCGGGCTTCTACAGGACCGGCCGCGCGCGATCTCCCTCGTTTCCCACGCACACCAGCACTACCACGAATTCATAGGCGAGGATTACGGATGGCCGGAGGAATTTTCACATCACATGGTAGTCGTCGGAGCCTCCTGCGGCTCCTGGTGGCGGGGCGCTCCCGACGAGTATGGCATCCCTCATTCGATGATGAGGTGCGGCACGCCGACGGGATACGCGTTTCTCTCGATCGACGGCTCCGACTGGAATCTCCGTTATCAGGCGGCCCGGAAACCGGCCGATTTCCAGATGCACCTTCATGCACCCGACACCGTGGCAAGCGGCGCGGAAGAAACGAAAGTCTTCGCCAATGTTTTCAATGCCTTGCCCGACGCGAAAGTCCGCATGCGAATCGGCGGTGAGGGAAAGTGGCGGTCGATGCAGCAAGTGACTGAACCCGATCCGTTTTTCGAAGCCGCACGGGAACGCGAAGAGGCGCTGCCGGATAGTCCCTGGCTGGGAATGCCCGGCCTCCGGCCCTCGCGCCACCTTTGGATGGCCAATCTGCCAACCGGTTTGGCGCCCGGGTTCCATGCCATCGACGTGCGGGCTGAAGACGATTGGGCCGTGTACAAAGGCCGGCGTTTGATCCGGATTCACTAGCAGCCTGTCGTACTTAGCCTGCCGGCTGAATCCGACAGGCTGCTCAGAATGAGGGGAAGCGAATGTAAGTTGGATGCCATAATTTGAAAAAACCTCGACGCAGCCAGCCGACCGCAAAAATTTATTGCCGCACTTAAATCAACTTGAACTTTCCATGAACAGAGCGAAAATCGCGTCGAACCCCTCCGAAATGATGAACCGCACAAAAATCGGCGCAATAACTCTGGCGAGCTGGATTTTGTTTGGCGTTCTTTTGTCCGGCGGCGAACGTGAGGCCGGAAATCGCACGCCGGACGGGCCCATGACGAACGACGACATCATGGAACTGGTGGAAAGCGGGCTTGGCGAAAGGACCATCGTCAGGCTGATCGAGCGCAATGAGGGGAATTATGATCTGAGTGCGCGAGGCGTCCGAAACCTCGCGACAGCCGGCGTATCCGACTCCGTGATTCAGGCAATGTTCGAGGCGGAGGACAAGGACCGGGAGGGAGTGGAGGCCCCGGAGGCCACGCCGCGCCAGGACCCCTCGGCAGCGGACCGCGGAGTCGAAGCAAGCCGGGATCCAGGCGAACGCTCACGCTATTTTAATATCGGAGCCGGAGCGAGAGCCTTGACGGTCGCCAACGATATATCGGGTGTGGATGACGAACATTTCAACGGGGGCGAATTTTTTTTCACCGCGTCGTTTCCCCAGGTGGAGAAGTGGCTCGGGCTGAGCGGAAACGTCTATCACCTCACCCACTCGGACGGTGAATTCGACGATCTGGACGTCACGGGATTCGAGTTGGAGGCCAAGGCGGGTTACAACATCGCGACCCCCGGCTTCAAGGGGTATGGCTTGTTGGGGTTCTACGCCGAGGAATGGGAGAACGGGGACTCGGAAACCTTCTCCGGAGCCCACATCGGCGGCGGGCTCGGGTGGAACTGGGAATGGGTGTCTCTGGATTTTCAGCTCCGGGTCCGGGACTCGCGCGACTACGAGGATTTTTATGAAGATGCTTTTTCGGACTCCGACCCGAGGGCGGTCGGGGTCACGGGAAACGTACGTGTCGGTGTGCGGTTCTGAGTGGCGGCCCGCGATTTTCATTTTCCTGGCGGCTTCACCCGTCTAAAACGGCCCGCACCATGCGCTTTTTTCCCACCACTCTGTCAGCAATCTACCGTGCGTCATCAAGTCTTCGGATTCTTTTCCCCTGCAAATGCAAGATCATTCCCCTCTTGAGAGGGGGGGACCATGCGCCGGCATGGTCGGGTGTGTTTTCGGAAAACCTGATGAAGGAAAGCAGGGTTGCAGCCGTTCCCGCACGATCAAACCCGGTATTTCGCGGCGCAAAGCCGCTCCCGCAGGAAGGTGCGGATCGAGAACCTTCGGGAAGTTCAACTGGCGCGCCGCGGCGCAGAGGACTCTCCCGCGTTCCGATCCCGCTTGCGGCCGGATTCGCAGCTCTGTTGTCCGGCTGCGCGCCAGCCGACATCCGCGAAGGCGACTCGCCGATCCGCCTGCAAACCGATTGGTACGCGCAACCC
>PWMU01000167.1 GCA_003558065.1 Opitutia bacterium
CGGAAATGCTCCTCATGGACGAACCGACCAGCGCGCTGGACGCGCGTTCCGGCACCGCGATCGAAGAATTGATCCTGCACATCCGCGAGATCCGTCCGGTTATCCTGGTCACCCACAATATAGAACAAGCCCGGCGCGTCACCGACCGCATCGCCTGTCTCTGCGTGCGCAACGGCACCGGCGAGATCCTCGAACAGGGTTGCTGCGACGCCGTCTTCGGCAATCCCGAATGCCGCGCGCTGTTCGAACGGATGGAGGAAGCGGACACTGAAGCTTGAAGGGAGCCATTCCCGCATCCGGTCGCGTTCACACGTCCAATCCGAGACTCGCGGGAATAATGGAAGCTTTCGTTCGTCACAATTCCCACAGGCCAAGTCCGAACGCGAGAAAGGCCGGCACGAAAAGCGTGTCGTCTCCCCGGCCGTTCAGACCGCCGTTTTCACAAACACCAACCAACCAGCAACCAAGGAAAATTCCATGAAAACATTCTTCATCGTCCCACTGACCATTGCCGTTCTTCTCGTCGGTGCAGCCACCCATGCGAACGACGCCGAACGCGCCGACCACAGCGGACCGGACTTTCTGGCCGTGACCTTTTACGCCGACTGGTGCGGCTCGTGCCGGGTGCTTGACCCAAGAGTCGACGCCGTGAAGGAGGAATTCGCCGGCGAAAGCATTCTGTTCACCCGCGTGGATCACACCGACGAGTTCACCACGGAGCAATCGAAACTGTTCGCGAATCTGATCGGCATCAAGTCCATCTATGACGAAGCAGGCGGGGCGACCGGATTCCTGCTCGTGATCGACAGGCGCAACAACGAAGTCGTCGAGCGGCTGACCCGCGACGACGACGAGGAAGCGATCAAGGCCAAAATCCGCGAAGCCCTGGCGGGTTGAGCGAGCCGTTTTCCCTATTCAACCGAATGGTACCTGATCAAGGGTGATTTTGCTCGTTTTGTGCAGCCTTTCAGGGGTGAGGATCCAAGGGTGCTGGGTTCCTATTCATCTTTTTCGGAATAAACCGTCCGGCGGTTCGTCGTTTCACAACACAACGAATGTCAGCCATTATGCCGGATTCCCAAAACACTACCGTCGATTCCTGCTTCGATGCGGCCGCGGCTCTGCTTCTCCAGGGAGAAGCGTTTCTGCAGGGCGTCTCCGATTCACAGTATTGCCGCTCCGTTCCGGAGGTGTTCGATGCCACGATCGGGGGGCACTACCGGCACGTTCTCGATCATTTTCAGATCGTACTCGAGGCGCGACCGAGCGGCGTGGTGCGGTACCACCACCGCGAGCGGGAGCGGGAGCTCGAAACATCGGTCGATCGGGCGTTGGAGCGCACGCGGAACCTCGCTCAACGTTTTAGCGAGATGGAATTCGAGCCCAATTCCGCGCCCCTGGAAGTGCATGATACGCTCTCCGCCGATCCCGAAGACCCTCCTCAGTCCTGCGCCTCCTCGATCGAGCGGGAAACCCTGTACGCCGTTCATCACGCGGTCCACCATTTCGCCCTGATTCGCGTCATGGGAGGGCCGATGGGCCTGCGATTTCCGGAGGGTTTTGGGGTGGCCGCATCGACCCGCCGTCATCAGCGGGCCGGGAGGTGATGAGCCATGTGCACGGCCTCTTGGATACAGGATACGGACCGGCTGACCCTGTTTTTCAATCGCGACGAGCGCCGTGATCGGCCGGACGGTTTGCCGCCGCAGGTAAGCGAAAAGGGCGGCGTCCGCGTCATCGCACCGCGAGACCGGCTGGCCGGTGGGACGTGGCTCTTCGCCAACGAGGCCGGGTGCACGGCGGCGTTACTCAATCACTACCCCGAATACCCAACAGCTCCCGACGATCGCCCGGAAAAATGGACCAGCCGGGGAAGCCTTTTGTTCGACCTGGCCGATTGCCGGAGAACGGAGAAGGCTGAGAACATTCTCCGCGAACGGCTTTTCTCCACGTGCTTCAAGCCCTTTCACCTTTTGTGGTTCGCACCGGGAAATGAGCGCACCATGTGGACCTGGGATGGAAACACGCTCGCCGGCCCGACGCCTCCCTCCCCTCCGGTAACCACCTCGGCCTGGAACCCCGGAGAGGTTCGCCGCGAGCGGCTCCGTCTCTTCGCCGAGCGCATCGGCGACTGGGAAACGGCCGGCCCGGAAGATCTCGAAGCCTGTCACCTTGCGACCTCTCCGCGGGGATCGTCGTTCGGTGTACTCATGGACCGCGAGGACTCATGCACCGTAAGCCTGTGCCGCGTTGACATCGACCCGGCGCGCGTCCGCATGACTTACCTCCCCCGTCTAGCCGGTGGTCGATTCGGGTCCTCCCGCACTACCGAAATTCCCCGCACGATTAAACGCGCCCCGCCAACTCACCCACAACGGAGAATTTCGTCATGCCCTTGATCGACACGGCACGATTTCTTCCGGGTCCGGCGTTCCGGACCTGCTATCGCTCCATCCAGCCCATCGTCGAACGCGCCTTCGGCTTTCATGAGCTCGAACGCCGCTATCGCGCCCTTCCCGACCATGGCCGTTCCGCGGCCGAGTTCGCGCGGATCGCCCTTCGGGAACTCGGGATTTCCTGGGAAATGTCACCTGCGGACAAAGCCGCACTCGCCGACATCGACGGCCCGATCGTCCTCTGCGCCAACCATCCCTGTGGCGCTGTCGAACCCCTCGCGCTGATGGACCTGCTGGAAGAAATTCGTCCGGGAAACTGGCGCGTACTGGCAAACCGGATACTCGGAACCATTCCCGAATTGAAAAACAGCTTGATTCCGGTCGAACCGCTGCATCGCGGCGAACGCGGTCGAAATGGCGCAAACGGATTCGGCGGCGCCCTGAAATACCTCCGCCGAGGAGGCGCATTGCTGACCTTTCCCGCCGGACGGGTCTCCGGCCGAACCCGCGAATTGCGAGCCGTGTGCGACCGTCCCTGGTCGGACCACCCCCCGCGGCTCGCCCGCATGGCGGGCGCTTCGGTCGTCTGTCTACACGTGGAGGGACGCGCCAGCCGCCTCTTTCTGACCGTCCCCAATCGCTGGAGCTCCCTCCGGGCACTCCTCCTGCCCCGCGAAATGAACCACCCGCATTCCCGGCACCTCAGGCTTCGGTTGGCCGGAGTTTGGGACCCCTCCGAAACCCAGGCGTTGGTCCGCGGTCCGCATCCGTCGCAAAGGGTCCGCGCGCACTGCTATCTGGTCGCCGACCGGGCTTTGGCCGAGCCCGCGTCTACGCCTCCCGTTTCGGGCGAAAACACCCGCAACCGACGTCCTGCCAACGCCCGGAAATTGAAGAAGGAAATCGTCCGACTCCGTAACGACGGCCGGGAAATGTTCGATCGTGGGACCTATTCGGTACTGCTGTTTCGAGGCGACGAATCGCGACCGCTTCTCGAAGAGATCGGCCGTCAACGCGAGATTACCTTTCAGGCCGCCGGACAGGGAACGGGCCGCGAAATCGACCTTTCGGATGAAGACGATTACTACCATCACCTGATCCTCTGGGATCCGGAGCAGGACTTGCTCGCCGGCGCCTACCGTCTCGGCTTCGAAGAGGAAATCCGCGCCGAACGAGGCCCGGAAGCGCTGTACCTGCAACCGCTTTTCCGTTTTCCCAAGACCTTTTACCGTCGCATCGGCCCCGGAGCCGAACTGAGCCGCTCTTTCGTCATCCCCGCGAGGCAGCGGGACGGGCGAGCGTTGGCCTGTTTATGGAAGGGGCTGTCGGCGGCGGCCGCGCAACGAAACTGCCGGACCTATTACGGGTGCGTGACGATTTCCAACCTCTTCCATCCGGCGAGCCGGGCTATTCTGGTCGATTTCCTGGACCGGAATTACTCCGATGATGCCGGCCTGCGACGCCTCGCGCACCCGGTCCACCCCTTTCAACCCGAAACCCGCTACCACCAACTGGTGACCGAGGCGTTCGCCGGCGAAAAAATCGACGCCCTGCGGCCGGTCATCGAAGAAATCGAAAACGGCCACCGGTCCATTCCTCCCCTGGTTCGCTATTACTGTTCCGTCGGCGCACGCTTTCTCGCCTTTCACGTGGAGCCGTCGTTCGGCGACGCCGTTTACTGTCTGCTGCGGGTCGATCTCAATGAAATGGAAACGCGTTATCAACGGCGGTTTTGATCCGTTATTCGTGATCTGCGATCCGTTACCCGTTATCCGTGATCCGCCAACCCAACAACCCACAGCCGAACCTCGAACGTTCAATATTCCAGGTTCGAGGCCAGTCTCTCTCTGTCCGACGCGGGCAGGTATTGTCCGAGATAGGTGCGCTTCCACCAGCGGCCGGTGGCTTTTCGTTCTTCCGGTGAGGTGAATTGATAGTGATAGAGCGACACGCGCACCTGGGCCGGCGGTTTGTTCGGGAAGGGGTTCTTCCGGATCAGCTTCAGCGTGGCGGGGTCGTTTTCCAGGAGTTTCGAAAGAAACGCGATCAGCCAGGCGGGACAGGCGAACGGGCGCAGGGGGACGAACCAGAGTTGCCAGTCCAGGCGCAAATGGTACGGCGCCACTTGCGGCGGGCGGCGGTCGAGGGCGGTGGGTTTTCCCTTGAATTCGTATTCAAGCCACTCGGAATCGGGCCCCGGAACAACATCGGCCGTCCCTTCGATGACCACTTCGTGCCGTTCCTGGGTCACGCTGCCGAACGCGCCGTAGGTGTTGACCAGGTGGTAGCGGTTGAAACTGTAATTCATCAACTGGCGCCGCGAACACAGGTTTTTCACCGGAGGAATGCTCAAGACCACCACCAGGGCCGCCAGGCAATAGGTGGCCGCGGTGAACCACCCCGGCGCGCCTTCGACCTCCGGAACGCCCACTCCGAAAACCGACTGTATGACCCCGTCACTGACAGTTGGAAAGGCCACCGCGATGGTCATAAAATTCAGCCAGGAATAGTTCCCGCTTTGAACGAGCCAGAGCTGCGAAATGATGATCAGAATGCCTGCGATCGAAGCGACAGGCTGGGGAGCGAATATCAACCAGACCACACCGAGCTGGATGATATGATTGCAAAGGGTTTCGCTCTTGTGAAACCACGCCGGCTGGTGGTGGAAGTACCAACTCAGCGGGTTCGGCATGGGCTGGGTCTCGTGATGGTAGAGCATGCACGTCAGGTTTCGCCAGCACGGATCGCCCCGCATCTTGATCAAGCCCGCGCCGAGCTCCACCCGGAAGAGGAGCCAGCAAATGAGCACGATCACCACATACGGTTTTTCCATCCAGATGGGCCCCAGAAAGATCGCATAGAAGCCCGCCTCCAGAAGCTTCGACTCCCAGCCGAAGCTGTAAAACGTCTGCCCGACGTTCACGATCGACAGGTAAAGCCCCCAGAGCAAAAACCACACGAACATCGAAAGCCAAACAGGCCCCAAGTCGGTCAGCCCAAGCGCGGCCGCCGCCGACAGAATTATGCCGATCCAGACCACCGCCCCGAAAAACCGGTCCGAGTAGTAAAACTGGAACAAGCTGGGCGCCTCCCGAAAAGTCGTTCGCTTCAGGTACGCAGGCACGGGCTGGAGTCCCCGCTCGCCCAGAAGAAGCCGAAACTGGTTACGGGCCACCAGAAACGCGATCAGGTAAACGAGTCCGATCGCCCGCTGGTAAGCGGTCCCCGAAATCCAGTACGTTGTCTCGAAAAGCTCCACTCTGCGAGATCGGATTGAGTTCGGCCCGGCCTATACCCCTCGTCCGGCGTCACCGATCTTACCCGAACGCAGCCAAAATGCCAACCCCGCATTCGACCGTACCGGTCGGTTGCAGCGGCTGCATGCCGCCGCAACCACCGGAATCCAGCTTCTCAATATCTCAAGTCTTCTCTTCCTTCGACCACTTCTTGGGCGCAAACGCCTCATCGAGCGGCGGTTGGGCGAGGTGATTGGTGTAGTTGCTCAAGGTCTTGAGCGCGAGAACGCTGATCACGTCGAGGACGTGGCGGGTGGTGAACCCGGCCTCCAGGAAAGCCTTTTGATCGCTTTCCGGTATCCAGCCGCGGTGTTCCATGGCCGATTTCGTAAAGCGAACCAGCGCGGCCAGACGCGA
>PWMU01000185.1 GCA_003558065.1 Opitutia bacterium
CCTACGGGTACCAAACTTTTGTCGGCGACCGGGGAGTCCGCTTGTCGGGGGGACAGCGACAGCGCCTGTTCATTGCCCGGGAGCTTTACAAGAACCCGCGGCTCCTCATTTTGGATGAAGCCACCAGCGCGCTCGACAGCGAGTCGGAGCAATCTATTCAGAAGAGTGTCCAATGCCTGAAGGGAAAAAGTACAATCGTACTGATTGCCCATCGCTTATCGACGATCAAAAGTGCCGATTATATTTACGTTCTCGATAAAGGTAGGGTAATTGAGCACGGAGACTATGAAACTCTTACGAAAAACGGCATTAGTTTTCAACGTATGGTTGCATTGCAACAATTGTAGAGCAACAAAAACCGTGTTCTGGTTTTTGCGGTCCCAACAGGAACTATGGAAGGGGTTTTGGGGCGGCTGTCGGTTTATAGTAGAGGAAGAGGGTGAGTGGAAAAGAAGAGATATGCTGAATAGGCTGATCGATCGTGTCGGTCATCCAGAATTCGGCTATTTCTCGTAGTAGCTCATTGGAATTATCCTAAGCATAAGAAATGAAGATGCGTTGTGGTGAAAGGATGGGATGGGGAATTATTAGAACGGTGCATTTGATGTTATATGAAGAAGATAATTGCGATTAAATCGTTAAGGCAAAATTGCAAAGCGGCATCGTTTAAGGTGCGATCCTGTCTGTCGATGATTGTCCGTTCCGTGGAGCCACATGCCTCGAACACTTTGGAGCGGTCTCTTCTGGTGATGCACGCCCATTATTACCCGAATCCGAAGATTGAGGGGAATGACGTTGAGGTTATCAGGCAGAACTTGCAATGGCTTAAGGAAAACTGCAATGTGGTGCCATTGTCTGAGGGGTTGAGGTGTCTGGAGCGGGGAATGACGCTTCCAAAACGTGCGGTTTCCATGGTGGTCGATGACGCCACCGCCGGATTCGCCGATCAAGGGCTGCCGCTTTTGGCCGAGGCGGGAATTCCGTATTCGCTGGCCGTAATTCCGGGATTTGTTGAGTCCGGAACCCGGGATTACAAGATGGCGCGGCTTATGCACATGGGCGGGCATCACTTTCGCGCGAAGGGAAGAACAGTTTTGAAAAAGGCAAAGGAATGGTTTCGCCTGAAGGATGAAAAAGAAGAAGGCGTTGACCTCAACACCCTTTTTGTACGTGCCAGGGAGCTGAGTGACGCATCGCTTTCGGAACTGTTGAACCTCCTCCAGGTGCCGCATCATAATATGATGAACTGGAAGCAACTCAGGCGGTTGACCGGGACGGGGCAGGTGGAGCTGGTGTCGCACACAATGTCGCATCCTCATTTGCGGCATGCGAATGAAGACTGGCTTGAGTGGGAGACTCTCGGTGCGAAGCGCGCCCTCGAAGGCGCAACCGGTGAACCGGTCGATGTTTTTGTCTACCCCTACGGGCACCGGAAAGATGCGAACAGGAAGGTGGTAAATGCGTTGCAGAGGGCGGGGTACGAATACGGTCTGTTGACGCGAAAAGGGATTACCACCGGAAAGACCTGTCGGTTTCGGATTCCCAGGGTGAACGCGGAGGTGCCGGAGACCGTGTTTCGAAAGCATGCCAGTACAGCCGGTTGGGCGATCCTTTACGGAAGTCGACCGGCTGACGAAAATCCGATTGAATGCCGATCGCGTGGCAGGGGCGCCGAGCATTCAAACGGGGTGAATCAACCCTGATGCTGCAAACCCGTTTTGCCAAAGGGTGTGTAAGAAAAGAGATGGGTTGATGTTTCAAAGGACTAATTATGATTTTATTATGAGAGATTTATTTCGTTTGACATTCGGTATGTGCAGGATTTTGGGACTGGGAGTGTCTATATTTTTATCTGCCGGGAATAGCGTGGCCACAAAAGCCGAAAACGTACTCGTTTTCGGCGACAGTTTGTCCGATGAATATGCATTTATGCCGTTCAGCGAATCGGACAACCCGGATTGGCGGGCGCGGAACTGGGTGGAGATTCTTGCCGAGGTACGGGAGGAAGATTTGGGTTTTGGAGAGTACCGCGAGGATCCGTGGGATGCTGTCCGCAGGGAGGGGTTCGAGTACAATTGGGCGGTTCCCGGAATGACGGCGGCACAGTTGCGAATGTTGTTGTCGGATCCGGAGTTTGCGGGTGAACGAGAGATGTTGGACGAGCAGATTGACGGTCATGTGGACCGGGCGGTGGTCATGATCGGCGTGAATGACTTTTACAACACGTACAGCTCGATTTACGGAGGAAGTGACGGTGGGGCGCTGGGTGAACGGGTAAACGAAGATATTGAGTTTATTGTGAGCTACCTTAAGTCGGTGAATGGTCGGCTTGCGATTGCCGTCGCGAACATTCCGGATCCGGGGGCCACACCTCGGGTTGTTGAGCGCTACCCCGACCCGGCTGGACGGAAGCGGGTGGAGGGGGCGATTCGCGAGGCCAATGAGGGGATTCAGACGATGGTCGGGGAGAAGGGATTGGCGCTGATCGATCTTTTCTCGGTTTCCATCCGCTTAATTGAAGGAACGCCTTTTCTGGTTGACGGACTGGACATTCTTGAACGCGGGCATCCGGATAACCATCCGAATTTCCTATTTACCCGGGATGACTTTCATCCCGGAACGGTGGCTCATGGGGTTTATGCGAACCAGGTGATCGAAGCCATTAATCTTGAGTGGGAGGGGGGAGTCGAGTCAATCGAGGAAGCGTCAATACTTGCGCTCGCCGGACTGCCTGTGGAGGAGTCTTTCGAGGAATGGATTAGGCATTTTAGAGTAGGCGATAGCGGGCTTGACGCGACGCCGGGAGGTGACGGTATTCCCAATGCGGTAAAGTATGTTCTCGGGCTGAATCCGGAGCGAAACGAGAATGGACGATTTCCGGAGGCGGAGACGGTGTTCAACGAGAACGGGGAGATGACGCTGGAAGTGACCTACCGGCCCCGGCGTGACGAGAACGGACGGTTTTCTCTGAGCCCCAGGTATTCGGAGGATTTTTTCAACTGGGAAGACGTGCCTCCCCAACAAAAGGAGGTTGGCGGGGACGGATCGATTCGGGCGTTCATGCCGCTGGCAAACGGACGCGGGTTCATGAGATTCAGGGTAATTATTGAAGAACCCTGACGCCAACCGTTGAGAAAGGAAGAGTGCGGCGAGCGCCTTCTCCGTGTTCCTAAAGGTATCGCAGCGGAAGGTCGCCCTCGATCAGGGAGGGGTCCCAGGTGCCGGGGTCCGCAAAATGCTCCTGGAGTTCGGGCAGGCGGGAGCCGTAGTAGAAATGGGAAAAGCCCCTTGTGACCCGGTAAAGGCCGAGATCGGCGAGCAGTTTTTGTTTCTCCAGGCTCAGACCGGTTATCTCGATACTGTTGATCCCGTGCTCCATCGCGTCCTTGGCGATCGAAGCAAGGAGCGAGGTCACGGCGGACGCGGTTTCATCCAGAAGCTGGAGATCGGTGAGCGAGATCAGACGGGATTTGGGATCGAAATGGGTGATCGCGAAACCGCGGATATCCTCGTCCCGGTGAAGCAGGTAGAGGTGGGCGTCACCGGAGGAAAGTTTCGACCCCAGGCGCCACCGCAAGGTTTCCGTGTCCCGGAATGCCAGCAACCGATTCGGATACTGCTCGATAAGGTCGCGCCAGAAGGTGTCAAAGCGATCGTCGACCACGGTTTCTGACGTTACTTTCCATTCCGGAGCGATCTTCAGGCCGAAGCGTCCCCTGGAAAGGACGGAATCCCGGATGCGGTAGAGTGAAGCGAGGCCGAGGTGGCAGGGACCCTTGACGTGAGGGATCTTCAGCTTCCGAAGTGGCCGGGCCGGGTGGTGGCGGTAATTGAGAACGAGGTAGTGGCGGTATTGAGCGCCCGGCGGAGCAACGAACGTCGGCTTCCCGTAGGCCTCGAGAATCCGCTTGGTTTTGCTTGAGGCGGTCGTGGTCGGGAGGAGGTCGACGTTCGGTTGGCCCAGGTACCTCCGCATAAGCGAAAGGGAATGCGAGCGGAATCCTTCGTCGACGTACCAGCCGCTGGCGACGGCGGCGGTGAGCGTCCGTTTTCCGAGCTTGTAGCGGTCGGGGATATTGAGCACGGCCCCCACGATCGTTCCGTGGTCCTCCAGCACCCAGCCGATCGGCCAAGGCTGATCGACACCTTTCATGGCGGGATTTTCGTCCCACAGACGGCGCCATTTTTCGTAAAAAGAGGGCTGGTTTGGGGATTCGGGCGAGTGGACGGCCGTAAAAATACCGGCCTGTCGCCATAAGGCGTCCAAGCCGGAATAATCCATAAAAGTCGCTTCACGTATGGCAGTGGATTTTTCCATGAAAATATATTCCCTGATTGTCGCCCTAGATCCTAAAAAAAACGAAATCAATTTCGAATTGCAAAATGCGGATAAAAAGTGGTTTGGTTTGCTAAAAAATGGAAATTTTGAAAGTAGTTTGGTGTCAGGCGATTCCAATGCAGAGAGTGATAAAATCTATTGCCCCTTAAATATTCTGGCATACAAGCCTATAAGCTCAAACACGATTCAGTAAAATAATGAACTATCGCGGTATCGACCCAATTAAAACGCTGCGTCAATTGAATGAAATTGAGCATAAGTGCGGAATCCTGGACGGAAAGTCGGGAAAAAAGCGAATCGCCTATTTCAATGGACAGGGATGGATATACCTGCAGACAAACCTTCAGAGATTTACGAGTATAAAATATTGGGTGATGCTTTTCAAATTAGCTCTCAAGAGCATTGTTAAAAAGGGTAGCAGGAATAACATGAATAATCTCCGATCAGCATTGTACATATGTAGCTCAAGAGTCCAGGCATCAAGGGTTCGACTGCGCAATAATATTATTGCGTTCTATCCTGAACGAGGGGTTGTTTGCAAATTTGTTCGAGATAATCCGAAACGCAATTCGCAATGCCTGCGTAACGAATGCAACACCCTCAAGAAGCTGCAGGATTTTGGCGGCTTGCCAGTCCCCAGGGTACACTCCTATGTTGAAACTCCCGTGCAGGCCCTGTTTATGGACCACGTTGGGAATCGTCAAGTAAGTATGGAGGAAGTGCAATCTGTTTCGGAACATATAATTGAAAGAATTGTTAAATGGTATGAATTTTATGGTATACGGTTTCTTTCTGCTAACGAGCATCCAATAATTAAACGGTTTTTAATGGATAAAAATGAATACTTTAGATGTGGATGGAATGAGAGCGAAGTAACTGTAATTAAGGAAGTACTTGACTTCGTAGGTAGCCTGAGTATCGGGATCTCGCGGATTCATGGAGATTTATATCCAAGTAATATCATGATAAATCCCGAGGGGGGGGTTGTTGTAATCGACTGGGAGCTTAGTCGAGATGATATGGTTGCGATTGATTTTAACGCATTATGTACAGTGTCACCGCATGTTGAGGAAATGTGGCGGAAATGGCGTGTATCTATCGGTAATAGCAAGATGCAAGTATGTCCTGACGCCGAGTTGCACCTAGCGTATATTGTAAGAAATCATGACCTCAGCAGACTGACTGACAGTGCCCAGATACGGAAAAATGTGCTAGCAGCATGTTATTCGATCAATCACTTGATTCGTCCCGATAACTGAGGTTCTTGTATTCCTTATTAAAATGACCTTTCCATCGGGAAATTGTTCGAGGAACATTTTCCTTACCTTTTCGAAGAGGCTCTAGATAAACTTGGATATTCAGCTAAGAAAAAAAGAAATGATGGATTTACGATCTCCCAGTGATATATTGCAAATCTATGTGTTTTCGTTCAATCGTGGCCCGTTTTTGAAAAACTGTATTCAGTCTTTAGAACGGTGTGTTTCGGAGTATTTTGTTACGATAATTGACGACAATAGTAATGACCCTGAGACGGTTCAGGTTTTAAAGGGACTTTCGAAAAAGTATACTGTGTACCAACCGGACATTGGAAGCGCAAAGTCAGATTTTAAGACGGGTGGGCTATCTGGGAATATGAATTATGCAATTGACGATGCAATTGCACGGAATCGAAAATACGCGCTATTCATTCAAGATGATATGCAGATTGTTCGAACTATTACAGATTTGGATCTCGAAAATTTTGACCGGTATTTTTCAGGAAACAAAAAAAGCGTTGAGCTCCACACTTGTTTTCTAAAATCCAAGTATCGAGAATCAGATGACCATCATAGCGAGATTGATTCGAGCAGGACGGCATACGTTAGAGACGAAGACGCAATTGGGAATATTTATTTTTCAGACGTCGGTGTATTTTATCCGAAACGAGTCAAGGAGCTTTTTGGCGAATTTATTGTTAGCGATGGCGATCTTGTTAGCGAAGAGGAGAACGAAGAACGAGCGAAGGGTTTGGGGTTGTACATGGGGGTCTATGCTTGGCCATTCATGCACTGGCTTCCTTTTCCGAGTTCGCATAGGGGGAAGGTCCGCAACCTTTCGCATCGACTAATGGAGCGACTGGGCGGCTCCGGAATGCACCCTTTCGAATATATGAGTGCTGGTATGGTGGAAACGCTGATGGCGCGAGATCTTGAGGTGCGGCCATATGGAGAGGACTTCTTAAAAAGTCCTACTGCACCAATTGTTCCATTTTGGTCAACCCAGGGTGGTAAATCGAACACAAATAGACGTGGAGGATGGAGACGGATTGCCGGTCGTATGATCTCACGATTTGATCATCTTTTGCGAGGTGTGCGATCAGGTTTGTGAAATCCAGTGAAGAGGTGCATGTGCGGTTAGGTTTTTGAGGTGATTGCGTCGCAGTTATAGGCATTGGGGTGAGTTGAAAGTAAAACTGGAATTGGCGTTGGAAAATGAGAAATACCTGGAGATCGATGACGGATGTTGTTTCGAGGAAAATGCGAAGGGTTATCGGTTGGGAAACGAAACCGTTATATTCATGTCACGATTTGCGTGAAAATGGATATGGACCAATAGAAGCCTATTATAGGCATGGTGGCGATCCATGTATTGTGCGGTTTGAGTTGGCGAACTGTAGATGGTTTGGGGCAAGCGGCTTGGCTTATAGTTCAAGTTCGCTGCATCCTTATGTTCAGACATTGATCGATTATTCGAAGGGAAGATGCGGGGAATACAAGGGGTCGTTTTTGGAATTTTATTGGAAAGTTTGGAAACCTGAGAATCTGGCGGAATATTTTGGGTTATCAACGGAGAATGCGCACCCACTGTTAGCCAATTCACCGGCAATTCATAATTTCTTCCCTTGGTCGCCTGTCAGGCGTTTGCTCTATTTAGAGAATCAGGAATGGAAGAAAGATTTGGAGCGTTTTGGGTTGTGCGATGAGAAGTCCTCGCCAGCGCGTTCGTGTGGTCCGAAATCTACATCTTTTGGGGAAGCTCGGTTTGGGCATTTGATAAATGTATATGAAAGCATTAAAGTGAATGGCTATTGTGATCGGACCTCACCTCGAGTGCGTTATAGCAAGCAGCATATTGTCGGAAACTGTTTGGTTCGAGGTCGCGATGTCCGGATAGTTGTTGCTAATGGACAACATCGGGCTGCGGCGTTGGTTGCTCATGGGCAGATCGTTGCCCCAATAATTGTTCACTGCAAAAACGGGCGAGGACCAAATATTGTTCGCAGGGAAGATGTTAATGTTTGGCCGATGGTGCAGATGGGGCTATTTCGGGAGGACGATGCCGTTTCAATATTCGATCGGATATTTGATGCGATTCCTCCAGAATCTCTTCGCGCCGGTACTCGCGGATTTCGGGAATTTGAGTGCTAGAAATTCATCTTCTTGCGCCCGTCGGGAATTGTAAATGAGGGTTCGTTGGTAAGGAGTAGAATATCGTAGCGTATTTCTCCCCTTAGGTTGTCCAGTGTGAGGGTGTGTCGTCCTTCCGGGAGGTGTATCGCTTCGATATTTTCGCTTCTTCCCTGGTTCATCCATGTCCAGGCCCGGTCCGCGAGCGGTTGACCTTCTTCGATCATTTCGTCGGGAAGATGAAAGTCTGTATCTCCTGCCCGTCCGGTTCCGCGCGCGCCAAGGACCGTTACCAGATCGCCGTTTAGATAAGCGCGAACTTCCTGGCGAACTCCGTCATTTCTCGGGAGGTAGCGTAACCAGTAGTAGTAGTTGCCGGCTTCGGGAACGTCGATCTCCCAGGCCACTCGATTATTGTCGGGTTCTCCGGGGACGACAAATGCGGAGCCTCTTAAGCCACCGGCATTGGCTTGTTCAAAGGAGCCTTCGAGTTCTCCGTCCGCAAAGGCCAGCTCGATCATGTGTTCCGGTGTTTCCCGGGCCGGTGTGGTTGCCTGAGTAAAGGCCGGTGAACTCTCGTTACCCCGGCGGTCCACTACGGTGACCGCGTAGTAGTACCGCGTATCCGCGCGAAGGCCCCAGTCAATCAGTTCTCCGTAGGTCGGAGAACCGCGAAGCAGTGACTGGCTGACTTCGTCGATTGCCTCGCGTGAGGCATACACATTGTAGTGCGAGAACGTCGGATCCTCGGCGGCGGTCCAGGTAAGACGGTTCGTCCGATCCCGGACGTTTTCAGCGACGAGCGACGAGGGTGGTTCGGGCGGGGTGGTCTTTTCCGGCCGCGGCCCCTCGGGTTGAAATCCGGAATCGGTTGCCAGGACGATCAGGTCGATCTGCGCGTCGGCATCAGAGGTCGTGAAACGCACGTCGGCGCTGCCTGCGTCGAGGCGGACGGGATCGCCGCCGGCCCGGACCCAGGTCCAGCTGTCACGGTCCGTGACCGCCTCCAGGGCGGTCTTCGTTGTCTCGGTTGGATCGTTCTCCTCCGGAGAAACCGCCGTCCAGCGATTGGTGCGTGGATCCCATAACCAGTCTTCCTGCGGCGCGCCAGTGGTGGTCAGTTCGATGCCCCAGTGAATAGCGTTGTCACCCGAGCTGCGGACCCGGGCCCAGACGTGGTAGTCTCCCTCGGCGGGAATCTGCAAAGGCATAGCCGCTTCTCCTTCCTCGATATCGGGGTGGCGGTAAAGGTAGTACCAATCGGAGGCTTCCCAGCGGTCGGCTCCCATCGCGAGGCCCGGCATTTCATCCGTATAGAGGTCCTTGACCGCGTTTTCGGGTTCCGCGTAGACAACCAGCGGGTCATTCAGGTCGATCGGAACTTCGATTCCCACTCGAGCGGCCTCGTTCGAGTATCCGCTTTCCAGCCCTGAGTGCTCAAGAGAAGTGACGACGTAATAATAGGCCTGACCCGGTTCCACGGATTCGTCCCGCCAGGAAGTGTCCCCGACGGGTTCGTGGGTTACGAGCTCATACCCGTCACCACTTCGGGTGCTGCGGTAGACGAGGTAGCCGCGAATTTCGTCGTGGAGAAGCGGGGCATCCCAGGTGAGATTGATTTCGGTCTCGGAGGCGGCCCAGGACACGTTTTCCGGGGGACGGGGCCGGGCCATTACGGCGATGTAATTTCGAATTCGTCCGGTCATACTCGACGCGGTATGGATCTTGGTCGCATCGGGACTCTGCATGGAGAAGTCGTCGCCTGCCCGGGAAGTATTTAGCCGGTGCTTGCCGTCGAAAATCGGTTGCTTGGTTCCGTCGGTGAAGAACTGGTAGATCAGGTTTGCATTGTGCGGGCGGCGAAATGATCCGTCAATCAGCCAACCGCGCAGCCATCCCACCAGAAAGCGCGGATGCCGCTCCCAGTGGAGATGATAATTTCGCCCGTCAGATCCAAGGGAAATATTGAGCAATGTGCCTACATTGCGGACATCAAAGACCTCGATGGTCTCTCCATCGGCTGCTTTAAAATGAAAATCAGGCGACGGACTTTCGTGTCCGTGGGTCGATACCGGATAATACCGATAAAGTTCGAATAGCTCATCAAGGTCGTCGGTTCCGGGCATTTCAAAATTACTTTCGTCGTAATCGGGGATTGCAGTGAAATCGACGTCGCCGTTGGCAAAGGTGTCCAAATAGAATCTGGATCCCGATAACGGGACGACGACACGCGTCATTTCCCCTGTTTCGACGTCGATCCTCGTGCTGACGCGGATCCGGAAAAGGTGTCCGTAATCCGGATGTTCGCCGATGTATCGTTTCCCGTTACGCCAATAGGTGTAATCTTCATCAGGCAACGCCGGCCGTCCGGCGTGAAGGCTGTAGGTTGGGATCTCTTCGTCGGGGTTGTACGGAACCCACTGGCCTCCATTAGGGGTATCGACAATGATATACCGGTTGTCCGCTGTGAGGCCATAGACCCGTTCTCTCGGATAGGAATCCCATCTGGCGATGACTTCTTCCTCTCCGGTTAAGGCGTTGCCTCGTCGCAGGTCGCCTCCTCCATGCCTGTAATAGGTGTCGGGTCGTGATGGATCCCAAATCATTCGGCCGGTGGTCGCCGGCTCCAGGAGAGAAAAGTCGGAGTTGGCGAGCCAGCCGTTATGGATGCTTCCGTCCCACGGCCGGAATCCTCTCAGATGCAGGCGGGAGCCTTTGGTGTCCCATTGGCTCCAGACGGAAGCCGAGGGGTTTGAATCGACGACAGGGGAGTCGTCGATCATCCAGACCGGAGTGCCGTATACGCGATCCCTGAATATTAGTCGTTGGGTGCGAAAACCGTCCTCTGTCTCGAAAAGCTCGTAGGGTTTACTCCCTGCCCGCTCCATAAATGCAGTCAATCCCTGGACAGGGTCGGGATCCGGATCGTAGTTGGCGGCTTGTAGACCGTCCTCCTCCAGGCTATCGATTTCTTGTAAAACCGCGTCGTCGACAAGGATCTCTAATTCGTCAAAGTCATTCACTCCGCCGAAAGTGACCGGGAAAAAGTGTCTCCACTCGTCGGCCGGAAGCTCTCCATTGTCGAGTGGAGTCGCAAAAGGCAAACGATACCGACGATACTCATCGGAGAGGTTAAATGATTGTGTGTATCGGAAACGCGAACCGTCAACGGTTACCTGATACCTGAGTCTGATCGTGGCTCCGGGGTCTGGACTTCGGGCCATGATTGAGAATTCATAGGCTTGGTCGGGGTTCAGACCGCCGGTAAAATGTTGTCGGATCGAGGCGTCGTCGCCCAGGCCGGTCCGCCGGCCGGACACCGCTTTTCCACCGGAGGTTATTCCGCCGTCGACAACCATAACATCCCAGACGTCGTCGTTCAAAACCAGCCAGCTGCGGGGTGTGTCGCCGATCTCGGTGTCGTCGAAATCGCCCCGGGTGAGCAGATTTTCGTCCGCCGATGCCACGGTTGCCAGTGCGGTTCCGGCCAGCAGAGCCGCGACGGCGAGGAGACGCGGGATGGTCGCGATGCCGGAGCCGAAGGAGAGGTGACGGCGAAAAAAAGAGGAATCGGATTGGGTGTTCATGGCTATTGGTTGGACAGCGGAAAATCGGGTTCAATTGTGTGAATTATAGGAATTTGTGGCGGGACCGCAACGATGGGCGGTCTCGCCGTGCGGGAGGCACGATCCTGCCCCGGGGTGCTCCGGGCGTTGCCCGTGAGGCCGGCGCGGCGGATTCGGAGAGTCGGTGCCTGATTGCTGTTGTTCTTCATCGCCGTTTTTCTGATCGGGAGGCCGCGAATTATCTCCGTTCGACCCGGAGTCGCATGAATCGTTGTGCCTCGGTGCCCGCGGGGAGTCTGTCCCGTGCGGTGACGTGCTCGGTGTCGCCGATCTGTGAGATTTCGAGTTCGACGTGCCGGGTTCCCGAGACCCAGTTCTTCATGTCGTTGGAAACCTCGACGATGTACCGGACGTCAGTGATTCCCTTGGGGCGTTTGAATGCGAGTGCCGGCTGTCCCTCGCTCATCACGAGCGTTGGTCGCCGGTCGGCCGGCATAGGTTCCCCGGGCGTCTGGCCAAGGGCGTATTTGAGAAGATTCGGGACCCCGTCACCCGCCGGGCTCGCGTGATCGCCGCTGATGGATGGATCGTCCAACTCCGATTCCGTAAAATGTTCCGCCTGCCAGGTGTGACCCGTATGGGCGGCTATTGTGAAGGTGACTTTGTCCCGACTTCCGGTGTCGTAGTTGTCTCCGCCCGCGATAGTGACAGTGAAGTCCGTGTCCTCCGGAATGAAAGCTTCTTCACTCAGTTGAAAAGGCAGAATGGCCCGGTCGGCGCCGGCGGGAATCCAGATTCCGAAAGGAGATTTTGTCGGGTCGAGCAGGTCCATTCCCGGTCCCGAAACCTCGTATTTCACCGAAAGGGAGTTTTCGGTGTCGCCGTCGCGATGCAAGAGGAGGAAGAACGAGTTGGCTTCGACAGGAAACAGTGAGCCGCCCGTGGAGGAAAAGTTGACGCGGGGCTCTCCGGTTCCAACAGGTTCTTCGGCTGGATGAGGCGAAGGTGGTAAGGCGCCTTCGATTATTTCGTACCCGTTTTCGTTCTCATGCGGGAACTGAACCGAGTCGAACCTGGCTGAACCGAGTCGGTTGTTGTTTTCCGAAGAGTGGGCCAGCCCGATATAGACGGTTTCGGGGAGGTCGATCACGTAGGTCTCGAACGTTTGCCAGCTCGATCCGTTCCGGGAGGAGGAAGCTTTAATCTCGTTGCCGTTCCGTTCCAGCTTGAGCCATATTGGACCGGGTGTGCCCCAATTGCTGGTGTCGAGAGTGAAGTCGCCGGTTTCCATTCTTCGCTTGTAGGTTACCAAGTTTTGAGGTGTGTGGGCCACCAGGGCATGACGCGAATCGGGAACGAGACTTTCCCTGATCATGATTCCAGCCTGGGCCGACCGCTCTCCCCCGTCGATGTCAACCACCCGTGCGATCATGACGCCGTCGCCTTCCAGACGCTGATAAAGGAAATGAAAGCCGTCCTTGCGACCTCCGATGCCCTCGCCGGAGGCGTCCAATCTGAATACACCGCTACCTTCGTCAAAATAACTTGAGCCGCTTTCAACGGTATCGCCGATGTCCTGCGCGACCAGGTGGGACTCGACGGGTTGATTGATCCTCTCATAGCCGGAGGAAAAATGGCCGTGCACCTCGGCGGCTGTCAGGGGGCGATCGTAGATGGCCACCTGGTAAAGCTCGCCCGCCCAGCCCCGGTTTCCGCTTGTTTCGTTGCCCAGCAGCAACGGGTAGGAGGAGTCCCAGTTTTCAAGTCCCCCGGTCCTTTCCTCGCTGTGAATTAAATTTCCGTCGCGGTACATCTCGATCACGCGGCCATCGTAGGTGACCACGTAATGAGCCAGGCCGTCTGAAACCGTTTCGTGCGCGTCGGCTTGAGGGAACCCGCTGTCGCTCTCAGTCGTACGCAATCGGAGGTTGAGGTCACTTCCCGAATCCTCGGCCTGACCCTGGCCCAGCGTAAAGTTACGACTCGAGTGTCCATCTGAAGAAGTCACTATGCGGGCAGGACCGTATTGCTCGGAAACAGTGGGTTTGGCCCAGACTTCGAGCGTGAACTGTCCGGTTTTCCTGATTTGATCAACAAGCTTTGTTGCGGCTCCGTCAGACCGCAGTGCGCCTGAGCCGCCGTCGAACCGGACACCGCCGCCGCTTAGCCATTCTGCCCCGCCGTTGAAGGTCAGGTCCAGGGCGTCGCCGAAGCCGCTCGCATCCGACGCCGTGGTCCCGCTTCCTTCGGTCAGGGGATAATAGGCAATCAGTCCGTCGGGTAGCCAATCGTCGGGAGTATCGTTTTCGGAGTCGTCCTTGTCGCCGCCGCCTTCACCGGATGGTTCGCTGACCGCTATCGCGACAGGTTCGGATTCGGTCACCCTTGAGTCCGGATCGGTGACCCGAAGCCGGAGGACGTAGTCGCCCGCGGGAGGATTCAGCCAGAAATACGATTGGTCGACCGAGCTGACCTGGCCCAGGTACTCGTCGTTGGCGAAAAACTCAATGTTTTCTATGCGGTCGCTGTCGCCGGATTCGAGCGCGACTTGGACGGAAATGGTGTCGGTGGTTTGAAACTTCTCCCCGTCGCGCGGAGAGGTAATCCGAACTTCGGGAGGTTCGATTTCTTCCGGTATCGAATACGCCGTCAATTCCTGTTTTGCCGGAGAGTCCGGGGATTGGGATTGAAATCCCCGCTTTACGATCCCGAGGTTTTTCACGCGCCAGGTTCGTTCGGTTGACGTGACCGGGTTATCGGGATCGTCGTCGTAGGTTAACGTGGTGGCGACTCGCAGCCGTGCTGCGAAAAAGGTTCCCGCGGGCACCGTAACCTCTTCGTATCCTTCCAGTTTCCAGCTTAACTGTTTGTTTCCCGTGCGGATGATGGATTCGCCGTCGAAACCTGCTTCGCGTTCGGTGAAGTTCACTGACAGGGTTCGTTCCTCGCCCGGTTCGAGTACGGCGAACGATTCATCGACCTCGTCGAACTCAACGCTCACCGAGGCGATGACTGCGTCCTCGAACGTGGTAGCCGCTTCGAAACCCGCCAGGTGGAGTTCGCCTTCCGAATTGAAACCTTTCGTGTACGAGTAGCTTGCGGCGTATTCAGGTGTGCCGGACGGACGTAACAGGGAATCGCCTGCGGTGAGGGGGATGTCCTGTGTGGCTCCTTCCGTGACCGTTTCGCTGATATTGCCTATAGCTTTTCCGCCGCCGTTGAGAATTTCGTATTCGAGCGCCGTGCCGATGTCTCCCGATGTGGAGTAATGCTCGAGACGAAATTCCTCGGCCTTCGTAATGGGAATCGAGCAGACGGCGAGCGCGGCGAAAACAACGACTGCAGCCCGTTTGGGTAACCTTGTGCGGAGGCGAATCGGATTTTTGAGTTTCATTTGAGTGCGGCGGCTTGTGTCTTCAGTGAAGTTGCTGTGATAGGTGCTGGAGAAGGGATCGATTAGGGAGAGTGACGGCTTGCGTTGAGTGTTTCGCTTCTTGAAAGAATAAGGGAAACTCCTATCTATAGGATAAAACGTAAGGGAAAACACTAAAATCTAGGAGTTGTTGTATCACTTCTATTTTAATCATCACCCTTAGTTCCAAATAAATTCACCACTACCAAAAACTAAGTAATTCACCTAAGTTAATTAAGTGAATTACTTACTTCTGCAACTCGGATCGGCGTCAATAAAGGGTAAAAATCCGATATGTAACAAAATTGTTAATACGCAAAAGGGGCTCGATCGGGAGTGGAATGGGATGGGGCTGTTTGGTCCTTGAGCGTTTTTTTACAAGAGCTCCCGGGAAGGGTGTCCCAAGTGAGCAAGGCGGGGACTGGGACTAATGCCACTCGGATAAGCGGGTAGATCGATGGAAGGATGGGAACCGCCGGCGCAACGGACACACCCCACCGCTCTAGTGAGCGGTCCCCCCTCACCAGAGGGGAATCCCTGAAAAGTCCTTCTCTCCAGAGGGGAGTGGTTATGGAGTCGGTTCTGGCGAGCAGGCGCCCCTTTCAAGACAGGAATGGTGTTAGGTCCCCTCTGGAGAGGGTGACCAGGCGCCAGCATGGTGGGGTGTGTTTTCCGGAAACTTGATGAAGGAAAGAATATGACTCCTATCGAGTCACGAACACGCGGCCGGCTTTGAGGGAGGCGGACAGGGGCATGTCCGGTCGTGGAACGGTATTTATTTTGTGGACAATAAGATGGAAGTTGATGACAACGAATCCATCATGAACGCCCGCCTCGATACCGAGCTCCGGATCCTCTTGCTCTGCAGCCGCACGGAGCTGGGAAGCGACCAGGTGGTCGAGCTGGAGAGGCTGGTGGCCGAGGGGCCGAACTGGGAACGCTTGCTGGACCTTGCCGGGTTTCACCGGCTGATTCCCTTTCTGTATTGGAATTTCAAGCGTTGCATTCCCGACGGAGTTCCCGCCAATGTCCGCGATCGCCTGGCGGCGGGGTTCCTGCGGAACCAGCAACGGGTGATGGGGCTGACCGCGGAGTTATTGCGGCTGGCGGACCGGATGAAAGAGGAGGGAGTCCCGTACCTTCCCTTCAAGGGACCCGTCCTGGCGAGCACCGCCTATGGCAATGTGGCCCTTCGGCCGACGGGCGACCTCGATATCCTGGTGAAACCGGCGGATGCCCCGGCGGCGTTGGCCATCCTGAAGGAATGCGGGTATTACGTGGTCATCGAGGGGGCGACGGGGGCCGTCGCGGATGCTCGCCAGGAGCGCGCGGTGGGGCGTTTTCATTACAACTACAACCTCTTCAATCACGAGAACGGCATTACGGTGGAACTCCACACCCGCCTTCTGCCGGTGAAGCTGCCGCTGGGACCCGGTCCGGAGGAAGCGATCGCAGGGGCGTCGGTTTGCCGGCTTGCGGGACGTGAGGTGTTGACTCTGAATTTCTACGAGAACCTCGTCTTTCTCTGCGTGCACGGGGCCAAGCACGCCTGGGATCGGTTGGAATGGATTGTTGCTTTGGCGGAATCCATTCGGCGGACGGATGAGGTTGATGAGGAGAAACTCCTGCGTGTGGCGCGGAAGAGGGAAGCGGAAGTCGCCCTCCTCCTCGGGGTGCTCCTGGCCGTCCGGCTTCTCGGCCTTCCCGGGATGCCGCGCGTTCAGCGTGAAACCGAGGAGTACCCGGTTGTCGAGGATTTGTTCGAGGAAGTGGTCAACCGGTTGGATTATCACCGCCGCGTCGAATCGGAACGACAGGCGGAGCGCCGTTTCCAGGAGGGTTTGTGTCACAGCTTCCGAAGCAGACTCAGGTGGTCGTTTTATTCCCAGTTTCAACCGGGCCGCAACGATTTCAGGTGGATGCCGTGGACGTTTTCCTGGACGGTCTCGTATTACGTGATCAGGCAGGTGCGCCTCTTGTACAGGCGGCTGAGGCGCTGGCTGAAATATGTTTACCAGTTTGTCACCGGGGCGAGGGGCGTGCCGAAAACCGGCCGGTAAGTCGCGGCCGCGGGCCGGCCGCCCGGCACTCAACCGAGGTCGGCCCTGACGGCCCGCAGGACTTCGGGCAGCCTGTCGTAGCCGCCGGGGTAGCGAAGGCGTGTGACCCGCAGGATGCGTACCGTTCGGGCGAGCCGTTGCAGACGGGGAACCCGCATGTCGGTCGTGTCCACGATCTCCGTAATGAACGAGTTTTTCAGCAGTTCCTTAAGGCTTTCAGCCTGTGAGAGAGGAACAAGTTGAACGGGGGTATCGGTTTCGGCATCGGTCCGTTCGAGGATGTAGATGCCGCCGACAGGAAGGGGGTTGCCGGTGAACGTTCCGAGGTCGGCGACCGGAACCCCGAGTTTCTGAAAGTCCTGGTGAACCTTTTCATACCCGTCCGTCGATCCGGCAAAGTAGTGGGCCTGTTCGGGGGTCAGTTTGATTTGGGGGTAGCCGGGGCGGCAGAAAGCGGCCGTGTCCCGGATTTCAAGCGCCGCTATGTCATCAGCCACCAGCGGCACGCCCGCGCACAGCATCGATGCGGCCAAGGTGCTTTTCCCGGCCCCCGAATCGCCGATGAGAATCGCCGCCCGGCCGTCGAAGTCCAGGGAGGCTCCGTGAATTGGAGAGACGCCCGCGCGTTCAAGCGTATAGGCAAGAACGTGACCGAGCAAACAGATCTCCACCATATAGGCGATTCTCGGTGCGAGCAAATCACACTCGATCGAGCCCGGACTGATAAAAAAATCCGCGATCCGGGGAAACCGCATGATTTCGGTGTCACTATGGCGAAAGAGCTGGACGGCGCTTTCGCCATACTTGTTTTTGGAGTCGCTGCAGTAAATCCGATCGGCCCCGTTCAGGTTCCGGGCGGTCTCCACCGGCTTGCAGCTAAACGCAAGGTCCGGGGTCTCATCGGATTGCACCATCGGAGTCCTGAAAGCATAATCCGTTTCGACGGTAAATCCGAATAGGTTGTACGGCATGTGTGTGATTCGTGATATGTGATCCGTTGGGGACGACGCTGGCAGGCATTACTCTGCAGAGAGACCGATTTGAAACAATCATTTCCTCAAAGCGGATGTGCAATTAGTGGCAAAAAGCCATGGGAGAACCGCAAATTATATAAAATGCACAAAATAAAGCCGTTCCAACGAATAACAAGTAACGAGTAACCAATCACGAGTCACGAGTCACCGGTCACCGGTCACGAACAACCCCCTCTTCTCCAGATCTTCGACGAATCCTGTCAAGTCGGCTTCAAGGCGTCCGGGTTCCACTTCGTACTGTTGAGCCAGTGAAGTGGCGGCAGGGGGGATCTCGCCGAAGCGGACCAGCGCTTCCCACATAGCGGCCGCAACGTCGTCGAACAGGAAGCAGTCGGGGTCGGGGGGAAGGGCCACCGCGAGTTTTCCGTTTCCCTGGCGGGCGTAGATGGCGTTGTCGGCCGGCTTCAGGGGGCCTTTGGGGCGCGGAAGAATCCGGAGAGACGGTGCGTCGGTGGGACGGTTCGACGGTGCCTCGGTAACGCGGTGTTTGAGGCAGCGTTCCGGCGGAAGGAATTTCCAGCCCGGTTCGATGGCTTCGGTCGCGCCATTCCAGAAGGAACTTTCCGGCTCGCTCCAGGCGAAGCAAAGGTATTCCGGGTCGCCGATCCAGTAGGCCTGGCGGCCGAGCCGGCGGGTCCAGTTTTCCTTCCAGACCGGATACCCGTCGCCGTGGATTTTCGGGGCGAGATCGGTCAGATCCCGCGCACTGACACAATCCAGCACACGCGGCTCCCGCTCGTTGATGGTCTGCCTGAGCCCCTCATGCGAGTAAAGAGGCGTGTAGATGATTTCGTTTCCGTGCAGGCCCGGAAGCACCTGCCCGAACCTCACCCCGGACAGGGCACAATCGTCCACCACCACCACCGGACGTTCAGGGGAGGCGTCATACCCAAGCGAGGCCGACGGGAGGTCCAGGGCATAGCCGAGCATTCCCAGGACCAGGGTTCCGCCGCGAGGGATCGGAACGTAGGAAAACCTCCGAAGCTCGTCGTGCCCGTACCGGGTTTTGAGTTGGGCGGCAAGGACTTCGCAATCCTGCTCCGCCTGCCGGTAATCAACGTAAATCGCCCCGGCGGCCGCCCGCTTCAATTGGGAGGCCAGGCTGGCGATCCGTTGCAGGTCGCTTTCATCGAACGTTCCGAATGCGGCCAGGATGGTTTCAGCGGGCGCGTGTTTGAGAACGAACGTGAGGTCCTGGCGCGACGCCCAGCGGGGATCGCGGAGCACCACCGACGTGAGCGCTTCCAGGGCCCGCGCCGTCGAATCGTACCCCATAAGCGAACGGAGACTTTCATTGCCGGCGTCCGTGCGGGCAATGACGCAGTTCGTAACCGCTGTATCCATTCAGGGGCGCCGCAGCGAGCGTTTGGAAAATCAAAAAAAAACTCCCGCCGGAGTTTGACGAATGAAGTCACTCGTCAAACCGCCGGCGGGAGTTACTGAACCGCGGGTTATTGACCGCTCGAGTGCGTGACGCTGCCGCCTTTGGCATCGGCACCACTTTGAGTTGTTCCCGTATGGGTCAGATCCGCGACGGTTCCCCATTTGTGGAGAACCGGTGCGCTGTAAGACTTCCTTACGGAAGCTGTTGCTTTTTCTTTTGTCATACTTCTCTCCTTGGTTGTATCAGCCAGACATCACCGCTAGAGGCAGGCGGTGACTGCCTTGGTTGAAAAGTTTGATTATTATTAACGCAGTAATGATTACATGAGAAATAAACCACAGAATCCGAGGTATGTCAATTCAGGATTATTGATTTTGTTGTACTGTTTTCCCTGATCTCATCGACTGGGGCGATCCCGATCAGGGGATCGGGGCAAGCCGGATTGGCGACGCACCTCACCGCGCTTTCCTACCAATACCGCCGAAGCCACAGTTCGAGTGTCAGGAACCACCAGAGGTCGTAGGACAACGGGCGGTCCCCGAGGGCGGCTTCATAGTCGTCGCGCAATCGCCTTTCGTCAACGAAACCGAACTCGGCCGCGCGGGTGTCCGTCAGGAGATCCCGCACCTGTTGGCGCGCCCGGTCGTAGACACCCCGTCTGAATAGCGGAGTGGGGTCGGCCTTCCCGGCACCGCTGTCGAGGTTGGTGAGGCTGTCCGGAAGCATCTCCTCGAAGCTCTTCCGGGTCAGCCGCTTGAAATCAGTGATCCCATGAACCGAGTATTGTGGCATCGAGACGACGTATTCGGCCACCCGGCGATCGCTCCAGGGATCGGCGTAAGCGATGCCGTGGGCCGCCTGATGCCTTTCAAGGAGAGTCAGTCTCCGGGTGCAAATGGATGAAAAGATCATGCGGCCTCGCGCGCGGCGGGCCGGGTTTCGAATGGAGGCCGCCGGATTGAAGTCATCGAGATCCGGCTTCAGAGACGTCCGTTTGACAAACTCCGGGCGGAGGTAGGGCGGGAGTTTCAATCCGGCGGCGGTACGCCGGCGCGCGGTTCCCCGATAGCCCGCCGCCTCGAGCAGTGGCAGCATCAGGCGGCGTTTTGCCGTCGCGTACAGGGACCGGTTGCTTTCTCTCGCGTGAGCCGACAATTCCCGCAGCAACGTGGGGAAGCGACCGGCACTCAACAGGCCGGGGCAATCGTAGACCCATTGATTCGTAACGGCGTCGCCGCGCTCCCCGGTCATCATCAGGCGGACGCCATCCTTTCGAGCGCGGCTCAGTACTTGATCGATCAGGGTGTGGTAATAAAAGAGGTAAGGGTCGTCCATGTCGGGGATGTGGGCCTCGGGACGGGCCAGGGGCCAGGCCTGGTCCCCGGGAACTTCGACCAGGGGCATGGCGGAACGGGCGGCGATTTCGCGGCTGACGGTGCGTTCGTCGCAGCTGGAGAGCTCGTCGAAAGCCCAGGTGTAGGCGCGCAGGTCCGGATCGGGGCCGGATTCTCCCCGCTGCTTCAGTCGGCCGGCGGCGGCTGCGATGCTGCCGGAATCCAGCCCGCCGCTCAGCGAGAGCGCCGCTGGTCCGGAGCTTCGCAGCCGGCACCGAACCGCTTCCAGGAAAACGTCACGAAAGCCCGCGTAGACGTCGCGCTCGCGGCCCCGGATGGGCTCGGAAGGGATCTCACGGATGCGGCTGCGAACAGGGGATCCGTTTCTGAAGACGATCGACTCCCCGGGAATCACCTGATGAATGCCCTCGAAGAACGAGGAATCATGGGACGTGGGCACGCCGGCCATGTGGGCGGCGACCGTGGTTTCATTGAGACGTTTGGGCACTCCCGGAACCGCAAGGATCTGTTTGGCCTCGGTGGCGAACAGGACACGGCGGGGCTCCAGGCGATAGTAAAGCGTGCGGACTCCCATGATGTCGCGGGCCAGCTCCAGGCTTTCCCTTCGGGGATCGTGGAGGGCGTAAACGAAGTCTCCGAGAATGTGCGCGGCGTAGCGATCGCGGTCGGCCAGGTACGCCGAGAGAAGCAGTTCCGGATCGGCGGGGGTTCGATCGGAACCGAGGAGGTCGCTGACCTGCCGGGCGAATTTTCCGAGCAGCTCGTCCCGGTTGTCGAGCCGCAGGTCGGCCACGAGCCGGACGCCCGAGGGGGGGTGTGCGACGGGTTGCCCCTCCCCGATCGACTCGGGTGTCAGTTCGAGCCCGAGGTAGCCCAGCCCAAGATTTTCGGATACGAAGTGCCGGGACGAATCCGGGCCGCGGTGGGGCGCGGCGTTCATCATGGCCACAAGGCTCGATTCGGCGACGGGCTTTCCGTCGAAGTGAAAAATACCGCAGATTCCGCTCATAAATGGACCCGTGATTTTGGGACTGGATACACGCTGCGATCGTCAGGCCCCCATTACGATCCCTTCCAGTACCGGCGCAGCCACATCTCCAGCGACAGCACGGGCCAAATCGGGAACCGGAGGTCGCTTCCGTCGAGAAACTCGTGCGTCCGCTCCAGGAGTACCGCTTCGTTCACGTAATCCCGGCGTGCCAGTTCGCTCCCGGTGAAAAGGTCGAGGACCAGGCCGCGGGCTTCCTTCCGGAGGCCTTTGTGGTAAAAGGGTTCCAGTGAAACCTTGTGCGCTTTGAGCAGGGCTTCCTGCGGAATCACCCCATTCATGGCCGTCCGCAGGAGGCATTTGGGAGCGCTCAGACGACTCACGACGGTTTGGGGGATGGACAGGATGTACTCAACGAGCCGCCGGTCGCTGAAGGGATCGGCGAATCCGATCCCATGGCGTGCGTTGGTGCGTTCGGACCAGACCATTCCCTTCATGTGCATGGGAACAAAAATCGCCCCGCATCGGGCGCGTGCCGAGCGATGCCGCAGCCCGCCACAGGGGTCGACCGGAGGCGGCGCTTCATGGGCGCGGATGAAACGCTCGTTCAAGTGCGGCGGGCAGCTCGGTTTTCGCCCCCCGGGAGCGGGGTGGGCCGGTTGGGCCCGCGCCAGAACGTGCCGAAGCAGGTCTTTTACGACCGGCTTCAAGAGGCGCCGTTTCAGGGTGGGGAGCAAGCCGTAGCGGCGCTGGAGAAGACGGAGCTCCCGGTAAAAGGCCGCCGGCTTTCCCCGCGCCAGCAATTGCGGCAGGTCGGTGATCGATTCTCCCAGAAGCAGGTCTCCCCGGTCCCCGGAAAGCAACAACCCGACCCCGTCACCGCCGGCCGCCGCGAGCACCCGGTCCAGCACACATTGAAACTCTCCGAAATACGGTTCGTCTTCGTCGGGTCCATGATCCGGGTAACCCGCCAGCGGCCAGGCATCGTCCGCGGGAACACCGGTTGCCGGAATGCCATACCGTCCGGTAATCCGGCCGCTGTTCTCCCGCTCGTCACACCCGACGAGATCCGGATCGGAAAACGCGAAGCTGTAGGACCGGAATTCGCCCCCCGGGGCAAGGGTGCCGCGTTCCCCGAGCAGACCGGCCATGGCGGCCACGCTGCCCGAATCCATTCCTCCGCTCAAGGAGATGCCGACAGGTTTCTTCGAGCGCATGCGGCAGGCGACGGCCTCGCTGAAGAGTTCGCGGAGATGCTCCGCGTAGTCCCGCTCTTTTCTAAAGCGAGTGCGCGCGGTCGGATCGATCCGCCAGAACGCGGAGGTCTCGATCCCGCTTTCCGAAATCACCAGGGTGCGACCCGCTTCCAGCTGGTCGATTCCTTCGTAGAAGGTCGTTCCCAGGGAATGGTTCGTGCTTGTCAAATGCTCGGCGACCGCCGTCTCGTTGATGCGGCGTTCCACACCCGGAAGAGCGAGGATCTGTTTCACTTCGGAAGCGAAAACGATCCTCCCGTCACGCACCCTGTAATAAAGCGGTCGCATCGCCATCGGGTCGCGGGCGAGTTGCAGCCGCTGGGAACGGGGATCCCAGATGGCCAGGGCGAAATCGCCCAGGAGATGTTCGCAGCAGGCGACTCCCCATTTCAGGTAGGCCAGCAGCAGCATTTCGGCATCCGTGGGGGACCGTTCCGGCGACGAAGCACCCCCGGAAAACTCGCGCCGGTCCCGCTCGATAGCTTCCTCTCCGAGCTTCGCGACCAACTCGGACCGGTTGTCCAGGCGCAGGCTCGCCACCGCCAGGACGCCTGTGGGGCGGTGCACAACCGGCTGCACCTCGCCGATGCTTTCCGGCGTGATTTCGAGCGAGAGGTAGCCGAAGGCCGCGTTGCGGCTTTCGGCCGTGAAAACCCCGTCGGCTCCCCGGTGCGGCGCCGCCTTCAGCATGGGTTGAAGGTCCTCCTCCCGAACCGCCTCTCCCCCCCGGTCTACAATGCCGCAAATTCCGCTCATGGGATTCGTTACTCGTTATTCGTTACTCGTTATTCGTTACTCGTTATTCGTTATTCGTTACTCGTTATTCGTTATTCGTTATTCGTGATTCGTGATTCGTTATTCGTTATTCGTTATTCGTTGATCGTTATTCGTTGATCGTTGATCGGTGATTCGTGATCGGGTTGAAGCGGCAAAGCCGTTGTTCCGGGTTGTCCACAGATTGATGCATAACTTCCCCCTGTAGGAACGGGTTTACCCCGCGATTTCCAAGGGTCCGCCGGAGCCCGGGGTAAACCTGCACCTGCGCGAATCCCTTCAATAGCCGCCTTCTCTAACAAAACACAAAGAACCAGGGACCAAAAACAAGCAACAGACAACAACCAATCACGAATAACGAATAACGAGTAACGAATAACGAGTAACGAATAACGAATAACGAATAACGAGTAACGAATAACGAATAACGAATCACGAATAACGAGTAACGAATAACGAATAACGAATAACGAATAACGAGTAACGAGTAACGAATAACGAATAACGAGTAACGAACAACCTCACGCCTCCGCCATCCGGCGGAAATGGGAGTTGTCGGTCGCCAGCTCGTCGAAGGTGCCGGTTGCGGCGATCCGGCTGTCTTCGACCAGGACGATCCTGTCGCAGCGGCGAATCGTGGAGAGGCGATGGGCGATCATGATGATCGTCTTGCGTCCCGCGAGGGATTCCACCGCTTCGACGATGACCCTTTCGGTTTCCGTGTCGACCGAGCTGGTGGCTTCGTCGAGGACAATAACGTCCGGGTCGTGGTAGAGGGCGCGGGCGATACCGATGCGTTGCCGCTGGCCGCCGCTCAGGCGGATGCCGCGTTCGCCGACTTCGGTATCGTAGCCGGCGGGAAGCTCCGTTTCGATGAACGTGTCGATATTCGCAAGGCGGGCGGCGTCGCGGATGCGTGCTTCGTCGATGGTCTCGGGGGCGATCCCGTAGGCGATATTCCGACGGACCGAATCGTCGGCGAGGTAGATTTCCTGGGGAACGTAGCCGCAGTTGCGTTGCCAGTCGCTGCGGTTGGTTTCGTCGACGGGGATCCCGTCGACGCGCATCTCACCGGCCTGGGGTTCGAGAAGTCCGAGCAGGATGTCCGCCAGGGTCGTCTTGCCCGCCCCGGACTTCCCGCACAGGCCGATCCTCGAGCGTGCGGGCAGGGTGAGGTTCACCTCGTGAACCGCCGGGCGTTCGCTCTTGGGGTAGGAATAGGTGACCGCCCGAAGTTCGAGTTCCCGTTTGAGGGGCAGACGGACGGAACGTCCTGATTCCGAACCGCCCTGCGCCCACTGGAGCGCCGGGGTGGATCCGCCGGTCAGGAGGGGCGCGCATTCCGAATACACTTTGTCGACGCTTTCCCTGTAATAGCGCAGGCGGCTGAAACAGCTGTAAAAGCCCTGAATGGCCGGAAGGAGCCGGTAGCCTGCCACGCCGAACACCCCGAGTACCGGAAGCGCGCCGGCTACGCCGTCGTGTTGGTGCAGAAGAATCAGCGCGACCCCGATCATGCCGGCGAACGCGAGGGTTTCGACTACGTGTTTGGGGAGACTGGAGTACAGAGCCGCCCGTTCCTGGTGGCGGAAGTACCGTTGGGAGGGCTCCTCGAAGGCACGAACGAAGTAGTCTTCCCGGCGGAGAACCTTCAATTCCTTGAGTGTGCCGAAGGCTTCGCTGACCGCTTTATAGCGGAGATTGTCGCATTCCGCCCGTTTCTTTCCGGCTTCACTCAGCTTTCTCCGCAGAAGGAAATAAATACCCGTGTAGCTCGCCGCGAAGAAGAATCCGGCGCCGAGCGCAATCCAGGGGCTCACGACGATCAACAGCAGGCTCAATCCGGTTATGGTGAGCAGGCGGGTTATTCCGTTCATGACCGTCCCGATGAAGCCGCCGGTGACCAGGTAGACTTCCGAGAAAATGTTGCGCAGGAATTCCGAAGTATTGCGGTTGAGGTAATACGTGTAGGGGCGCAGCAGGTAGCTGCGCAGGAGCAGCGTGGACAGGCAGGTGTTCAGCTTGGCGGAGAATCGTGCGGCAAGGATGCTGTGAAGAGCCCCGATGAGATTGGCAAGCACCACCGCGCCGATCACCAGGGCGCCAAGAGCGATGAGCAACGAGGTGTGGTCGGGCGGTTCCCAGATGCGGTGGAGTAGCTGCATCGCGCGGCCTCCTTCCAGTCTCCCGGCGTCGGAGATCGCCTGAAGAAAGGGAAGGATCGAGCCCACCATCACCAATTGGGACAGCGCGTTCAGGTTCATGAGCGTGAACAGGCCGAACAATCCCCAGCGGTAGTTTCGGGGCAGCAGCTCCCAGCACTTTTGAATGGCAGTAAACATCGTAGGAATTTCTCAGGCTAGGGATTCCGGAAATCACTGTATTCGTCCCGTGGATTTCCTCCGACCACGATTTGACCGTTCACCTCGACCCAGGCGTGAGCCTGGAACTGCCCGTCCACCTTCCTGGCTCCGAAGCGCAGGGTTGACGGATGTCCCCGCCGCGCCAGAACTACCTGGGCGGCGAGGCCCTGGGTCAGGCAGGAACCCAACGGCACCCACCGGGCGGCACGCGAAACGTACCGGCCGATGAGTTCCGGTTCCATGCGGGAAGCGTGCACTCGCGTTCGTTTCCTTGCTTCGTATCCGGAAACGGAATGGTGAACTCTCCGGAACGGCACCAGCCACAGGGCCAGTCGAGCGATCCACAGAACCAGCAGCGATTCCAGGAATAATCGCTTCTCGGCAGGCGGGACAGCCCGCCAATTAGCCATCCGACCCATCGCGCACCTCGATCAACTGGGCCTGTGCCAGCTCCTCCAGCAGGGCGACCAGGTCGCGTCCCGCAGCTTCCTCGCTTATGTCGAACTCGCTCAACAGAGCCTTTCGAAGGTCCGCCACGCGGATCGGCTTCTGTAAATAGTCCCAGAGAAAAGCCCCGGTCTCATTCAGCCCGTAATACAATCCGTCGGGCAGGTGCAGGACCGCCGCCTCACCGGAGAGGTCGCAGGTAAGCTGATCCGAAACCGCGGCTACCACGGTATCGTCTGTGAGGTCTTCAGGGAATTTCATGATTCAGTAGCTGTTGGTGCGGGAGAAAGCTCAATTAATGATAGCCGCTTTCCCCGCGTGTCAAGCGGAATGGAATCCCTCCGGAGTCACTGCGCGACGTCTCCATGGAAGTTTCCGGTCTGCACGGGAGGGGGCCGGGGCGAGTGGCACGGTAATGGCGCTTGCTCGAAGTAGCTTAGGCTTCCAGCCTGAGCCAACACGCTGAAAGCGTGTTCTTCTACTTTGGGCACAACCGGGCGACATTCGGGCGGGGCGGTTCCTGAACCCGGTCGATCAGGCCCCTGGCCATGCGTGCGTCTACTGTCGCCACTCCCGGTAACCGTAGGGGAGGGCGGCCGTGTCGATCTGGCGAAGGGGATTGAACCAGCTTCCGCCCTGATTGAACGGGTACTCCTCGCGGCTCAGCCGGGCGATGTGGCCGTCGACAAACACGGCGTTGGAGTGACCGTTGTGGATAAATACTTCCCCCTGACGCTGGTTGTTGCCGCGAATTTCCGGGGGCATGGAGATCCGGCCCCAGCCAAACCAGTCGTGAGCGAGAAGGATCCGCGTGGGTTCCCGGATCTGTTCGTAACGCAGCCGGCGGTCGTCCTGGCCGTCATAGGCGACCAGCAGGTAATTCATGGCGTAATTGGAGTGCAAGAACTGCCAGTTGTCGATCAGGCCGACCTTGGACGAACACTTGAAGATTTCCTTTTTGTTCAGGTGACGGTCGTAATCGAGGTAGGAAGCGAGCTCCATCGTCCAGGTCTTGCCGCCGCCGTTGTTGTCGTCGGGAAAGAAACCGCTGTGGTCCTCTGAATAGAGCACGGTCGCCAGGTGTATCTGCCTGAGATTGTTCTGGCAGGAAGCGCTCCGGGCGGATTCCCGGACCGCGCCGAGGGTCGGGATCAGGATCGCGGCGAGGATGCCTATGATCGCGATGACAGTCAACAGTTCGATGAGCGTGAACGCGCCCGAACGGCGGGCGCTCCGGGTTGGTTGTGAACGCGGGATCGGGCTTGATGGCTGCATCGGCGTGGGTGTTTGCGGTTGAACAATCAATCCTCGTGGACGACCCGAAGCCGGATGAAGCGGCGCAGGACGCTGTCCGAAGGGACATTGTCCCGGACCTTGAGGGTCGCGGCGGTGGTTTCGATGACCGTGACAGCCTCGTCGCCCGATTGCCAGTCCAATAAATCGTCCGAAACCTCGACGATCCAGGTGAGGCCGGTTGCGAGGGGATTCCGGTTAACGGTGAGTGTGAGATACGACGTGGCGTCAACCGTTTCGATCGCGCCCGCGGGCAATCCTCCGAGGTCCGGCGCGAGGGGGTTAAGGCCGAGGGCGTATTCCAGAAGATTCGGAATCCCGTCCCCGTCCGGATCATCGGACGGGCCCCGCATGCCTTCCGGGATCCCTTGGTTTATTACCCACTCGGCAAAGGTTTCTCCCTCCGCTGGAGCGAGCAGAGAAATGCCGAACGGACTGGTTTCGCCTTCAACCAGGATTTCGGGAGCCTGCGACCCGTCGGAGGGACCCGACTTGACGCGCCCCCCGATTCGTTCGACCCAGTACAGGGTGCCGCCGTCGCTGCTGAGCGTGATGCCGAGCGGTTCCTGCAGGCCGTCGAAGATCGTTTCGATCGTGCCGGTGTCGATGGCGTAACGGAGAATGGTGCCGGTGTTGAAGTTGGACGCGTAGAGAATCTTGTCCGCCGAGTCGAAGGCGAGCCCGTAAACGCCCGCGGTGAACGTGGTGACCGTCGTCAGGCCTCCTCCGTCCGAGTCGATGCGGAATAGCTCTCCATTGCCCGCCGATGCCATGTAGAGTTCCCCGGTTTCGGTGTCGAGAGTCAGTCCGCTGGTCTGGTTGGTGTCCTGGTCGATGAGGTGGACGATGTCGTTGCCGTCCAGGTCCGCGGCGAAGAGACCCTGGGTCCATTGGGTCCAGTACATGCGGTTTTCCTCCGGATGGATCACCAGAAACTGGGGAAGAGTACGATCCGTTACGAGAGGGGTGATTTCCATGCCGTCAAGGCCGGACCGCATGATACGGTTTCCCTGATCCTCGGCCCAGTAAACGTGTCCGGCGGCGGCATCCAGCGCCACGCCGATCGGACGGCTGAGGCCTGCGACAACGTTGCGGGCGCCGCCGTTTGCGAGATCGGCGGTTCTCAGGTCGGAACCGTTGGTCCAATAGAGATCGCCGGGCTCGACCGGCTCGGGGTCGGCCGGCTCCACCAGCTCAAAGGCGGCGATGCCGTTGTTGGTGCCCAGAACGAAGAGCCGGGTTTCGGAGAAGGCGAGTTCTCCGGTGCCTTCGATGCTCGCGTTTCCCGAATGAAAGTTCCTCACGGCCAGGGGAGCGTTAAAGGTGTCTTCGCTCAACGTGGAAAGCCGGTACAGGTAGACGTCGGATGATCCGGCAACGAGGCCCGCCAAAAGGTCGCGGTCGACATCGATGCGGATGGGCGAAATACCCCCTGCGAACACGCTTCCGCCGAAAACGCGCAGTACGTTTCCGTCGAAATCGAATTCCCGCAGGGGCTGGCCGGCACGGTTTCCCCAAAAAGTTTCGCCCGGGCCGAAATCGACCCCGAGTCCGAACGTGGTCGGGGTGTCGTACTCGATGGGTTCGACTTCCAGGGTCTCACCGGACTCGTCAAAGGTCAGCCGGGAAACGACCCGGACCGCGTCGAGCGTCTGGTCCCAAAAGTCGGGCACCACCACGATCTCGGTGGCCTGACCGGTGCCGCGGATTGACAGATTGTCGCCGTAACGCGTGAGCGCGCCGGATACCCCGTCGCTGGGATCGCCTTCGTAGACGACCACCGGGTCGGCGTCCTCGTCCTCCCAACGATAAATCTTGTACGGGTCCTGCCGGCTGTTGCCGGTGAGGTTGCCCGCGTAGATGACGCCGTCGGCGTCCACCCTGATTTTCCGCAACAGGCGCACCCCTCCGCTGATACCCTCGATCGACAACTCCCCGACTTCGGCGCCGTCGGAGGCGTCGAGGACATGAATGCTCTCGTTCCCGTCGCGTCCGTGTACCAGGAGCAGGTGGCCGGTGACCGGGTTGTAGGCCATCCCCTGTTCGTCGTAGCCGCTGGTTAAATAGGGGCGGTCACCCGGCTCCAGGTGCCAGACCGGTTCGTCGCTCAGGCTCGTGTCCTGGGCGAATGCGGCGGTTGACGCAAAACAGACCGCCAACGCGGTCGAGAGGCGGATCAGTGTACGTTTCATCGGGCTTTCTGGATTAGGGAATTCGATTTAAGGTGCATGGAGTTGCAATCGGGAAATAGATTGACAAAGACCTATTATAATAGATATCAGAAAAATAATAAAGTATTAAATGAAAAACACACGCGAGTGATTGCGACAGTGAGCGTCCGGGCCCAAGGGGCTCGGATCGGGTTCTCCCGGGAGGCTGTCGGGCTTCGCCGACAGACTCCTGGCCGCTCCACCTCACGCCCCGGCATTTTCTGTTTCCACTTTCCTGTTGCCGCGGGAAACGTGGGTTTCTATATCCTTTCCATGATCGATCTCAAAGTGCTTCGCGAGGACCCGGAACGGGTGCGTACCGCCATCGCCAACAAGGGCTCGGATTGCGACCTGGACGCCGTGCTCGAGGCGGACCGGGTCCGTCGGGCCGGGCTGCGCGAAGTGGAGGACCTGCGTTCCCGGCAGAAGGCGGCCAATACGGAAATGGCCGCGCTGCCCAAGGGGTCTCCCGAATTCAAGGAAAAGGTCGGCGAAATGAAGCGGCTGGCTGCCGAGGTCAAAGAGAAGGAGGCCGAACTGCGGAAAGTCGAGGCGAGCTGGCAGGAGCTTGTCCTGACCGTTCCGAACGTCGCCCACGACAGTGTTCCCGTGGCCCCGGATCCCTCCGGCAACCAGGTCCATTCAATTTGGGGAGAAGACCGCAAGGAGTGCCCGTATGCGCGTCCCCACTACGAGATTCCCTGGCTCGAAGAGAACGTCGACTTCCGGCGCGGCGGAAAAGTGACCGGGGCGGGCTTTCCTTTTTACCGTGGTGACGGGGCGCGCATGGTGCGGGCGCTCGTCCGGTTCTTTTTGAGCGAAGCGGAAAAGAACGGCTACGAGGAGATGTACCCGCCGCTCGTGGTCAATGCCGCCAGTGCCACGGCCACCGGCCAGCTTCCCGACAAGGAAGGGCAGATGTACCAGACTGTGGAGGATTCCCTCTACACCATTCCCACGGCCGAGGTGCCGGTCACCAATTTTTTCCGCGACGAGATCCTTGCCGAGGCGAGTCTTCCGGTCAAGGTATGCGCCTACACGCCTTGCTTCCGTCGCGAGGCGGGAAGTTACGGCAGGGATGTCCGCGGGCTCAACCGGCTGCACCAGTTCGACAAGGTGGAGTTGGTCAAATGGGTGCATCCGTCGGCCAGTTACGGTGAACTGGAACGTCTTCGCGAGGAAGCCGAAGCCCTCGTCCGGAAACTGGAGCTGCCCTACCGGGTACTGCTGATGTGTACCGGCGACCTCGGGTTCACTCAGGCCAAGAAGTACGATATCGAAGTTTGGGCGGCCGGGCAGCAGCGGTGGCTGGAGGTTTCCAGTTGCAGCAACTTCGAAGCCTTCCAGGCCCGGCGTGCCGGGACCCGTTTTCGCGACGCCGACGGCAATGTGCAGCCGGTTCACACGCTCAACGGATCCGCCCTGGCCGTTCCCCGGATTATGGCGGCGCTCCTGGAGAACAACCTTCAGGCAGACGGAACCGTGCGCATCCCCGAAGTCCTGCTTCCGTGGTTTGGCAAGGAGACCATGGGCCGGGCAGCGCGGTAGTGCGAACACGAAAGCCGCCGTTCGGATCCGGGTCGCTTTCCCCCCCGGCCCCTGCAGGAGCGGCTTTGGGCTGAATGGCACTCGGTTAAGCGGGTAAATCGATGGAAGGATGGGAACCGCAAGCACAACCGACATACCCCACCGCTCCAGCGAGCGGGCCCCTCCTCTTTTTAAAGGGGACTCTTTACAAATTCCCCTCTTGAGGGGGCCATTCGCCGGCATGGTGGGTTGTGTCCGGCGGGGCGTGTCGGCACCGCTGAAGATCGAGGTACTGGGCTCGCCACCTCCCTTAACCGGGCGCCGTTCGGTTTAACCTGCGGTCCGACGGGAACGGAGAAGGAAAGCACCGCGCCTGTGGCGCTTCGAACCTCAAAGCCCGTAATTCCCGGGCGAGAATCCCCTTTGTTCGAGGGCGTCGGCCACTTCGTCGAGGTCGAGCCGCGCGCCGCGGCGGATGCCGTTTTCTGAAAACCATCTCTGGTTCATTTCGAGCGCGAACTGGACGCGCGTGTTCCGGGAGGAGACCGTGTTTTCGTCGAACGGGTGGAGGGGGTAAACTTCCTGGAGAATGCCGTCGGGGGTGAAGTAGCCGATGTCGAGGGGCAGGGGTGTGTTCTTCATGTAAAAGTGCCGCTGCGCGGGCGAGCTAAAGACAAACAGCATGCCGGCGTCCTCCGGGAGTTCTTCGCGGTACATCAAGCCGCGCGCCCGCTCTTCCTCCGTGACGGCCAGCTCGACGCGGATGGTTTCCTCGCCGATCGTGAGGGAAAAGCGATGGTCGGCGGGCAGGGGGCCCGAGGATTCCGGGGCTTCGCAGCCGGGCGAAACGAGCATGGCCAATGCCCCGAATAATAAAAGCGCCGGCGGGCCGAGGCGCGGTTTTGTGGTTGCCGGTGAGTGAGATCTGTTTTTCATCATGAAACCTGCCCGATTTGAATACGTTACCGAGGAAGCATTCCCGTGGCCAAGAAGAAAAGAAATGAAAAAACAGCGGCGCTGCTGTTCGCGGATTCCGACTCCAGTGCCGATCAGCTTTACCTGGCGCGTTTCTTTGTTCCCGATCCGTTCGTCTCGTTCGTCATCGAGGGACGAAAGGTCGCGCTGTTCAATGCGCTCGAAATCGCGCGTGCTCAAAAGGAGTCCGCCTTTGACGAGGTTCACTCCTGGGAGGCCTGGCGGGCGAAGGCTGCCAGGCGGACGGGCGACGGGCACGGCGGTGTCGGTGTCGCGGCGGTCATTGCGGAGTTTGCGCGAAGTCTCAAACGGAAGCGCTTCCGGGTGCCGCCCGCTTTTCCCTACGGGCTCGCGCGCGAACTGGAAGCGCGGGGGCTGATCCTCGAAGCGGCCGCCGACGGCCTGTTTCCCGAACGGGAGCAAAAGAGCGATGCCGAAGCCCGGCTGATCCGCCGGGCCAACGCGTGCAGCGCGGCCGGTATCCGGGCGGCGGAGACACTGTTGCGAGCGGCGACGATCCGCAAAGGGAAGCTGCATCACCGGGGCCGCTTCCTCACCTCGGAAGTTCTCAAGGAAGCCATCGAAGTCGCGTGCCTGAAGGCCGGAGGAGTGGCCGCCCACACGATCGCCGCCGGCGGCGACCAGGCCTGCGATCCGCACTGCTCGGGCAGCGGGGTTTTGCGGGCGAACGAGCTGATCATTGTCGATGTATTTCCGCGGATGAAGGAAAGCGGCTATTTCGGGGACATGACCCGCACCTTCCTGAAAGGCACCCCTTCCGACCGGCAGCGCGAGCTGGTCGCGGCGGTGAAAACCGCCCGGCAGGAAGCGTTGCAAGCCATCCGGCCCGGCGCCGCGGCCGCAAAGATCCACCGGGACGTCGCCGCGCTTTTCGAGGCGCGCGGCTTCCGCACTTCGGTGGAAAACGGCGTGCCCCGGGGGTTCTTTCACGGGACCGGCCACGGTCTGGGACTCGCACTGCACGAGGCTCCGCGCCTGTCCACGGGCGGGCCCCGATTGAAGAAAGGGCACGTGATTACCGTCGAACCGGGCCTTTACTATCCCGGGCTCGGGGGCGTGCGCATCGAGGATGTGGTGCGGGTCACCTCAACCGGCTCCGAGAGACTTTCCGCCTGTCATTACCGCTGGGTCTGCTGAGAAACTCCAATGCCGCCGGAGAGCCGGGTATATGGAACCTCCGGCAAGGGAACACGGACAATTGAATTTTATCCCCATTGTTTCGCATGCATCAAGAAAACCATGAACGACAAGGAGCAGCAAAATGAAGATACAGGGAAACAAACTACGTAGCGGTCGAGCCGTCGTCGGCGGAAGGAGCCTTTGTTTGCTGGGCGCAACGATGCTCTTCGCCGGCTTGCCTGGTGCCGGGGGCAATCCGGAAGTTGAATTGGAGCTCGTTGCCGACGGGATGACCGCGCCTCTGGCCCTCCGGTCGTACGGGGAGACCGATCATTTGCTGGTCGTCGACCAGGTCGGGGCGATTCATTTTCTCGAGGAAGACGGCACGGTCCGCGAGGAACCGTTTCTGGATATCCGGGACCGCATGCTCGATATCCGGGAGAGCTTCGATGAAAGGGGGCTCCTTGGTCTCGCATTGCATCCGGATTTCAATGACAACGGGCGTTTCTTTGTTTATTACTCCGCTCCTCTGAGAGACGAGGCCGATCCCGATTTTGATCATACCAGCCGGGTTTCCGAGTTCACGGTCGGCGATCCGGAAATCGGAAGGGCGGATTTGGATTCGGAAACGGTGGTGATGCGGATCGATCAGCCGCAGTTCAATCATAACGGGGGCACGCTGGCATTCGGTCCGGACGGCGCCCTCTACATTTCCGTGGGCGACGGCGGCGGGGCCAACGACACCGGCCATGGCCATCCGCCGGAAGGCAACGGTCAGGCCATCGATACCCTTTTGGGCTCGGTGCTGCGCATCGATGTCGACAACGGCGATCCCTACGGGATTCCGTCGGACAACCCTTTCGTCGACCAGGAAGGGCGCGATGAGATTTTCGCCTACGGGCTGAGAAACGTCTGGGGGATGTCCTTCGACCGGGGAGGCGACCGGCGGTTCTTTGCCGCGGATGTCGGGCAGGATATGTTTGAAGAGGTCAATATTCTCGAAGCCGGCGGCAACTACGGGTGGAATATTCGCGAGGGATTTCATTGTTTCGATCCCGATGCCCCGCGCAACCCCCCCCAGGACTGTCCCGACGAGGGACCGAGGGGCGAGCCTTTGCTCGATCCAATTATTGAGTACAAGAATCGACGGGGATTCGCTGAGGATTCCGATGCGTTGGGAGTCAGCGTCATCGGGGGCTTCGTTTACCGGGGCGCGGATTTGCCGCACCTGGAGGGACGCTACATTTTCGGGGACTGGAGCCGGAGTTGGGGGCGGCCGGACGGGCTGATTCTGATTGCTACGCCGCCGGAAGGCGACGTGATGGACCGCTGGGAACTCGAACCGCTCGACACGACTTCGCATCCGGAAGGGCGGCTCGGCGCTTACGTGCTCGGTTTTGGCGAAGACCGGCACGGCGAGCTCTACGTCATGACCAACGATCGAAGCATGCCGACCGGGGAAACCGGAAAGGTCTATCGTCTGGTTCCCGCGGAGCCGTGAAGGGCCTTTTGAGGCCGACGCCCATTTCCCGGGGGTCGAAGGGGAGCGGCGGGGAGGGAACGTCCGTCCTGTCCCGACGGTTCGGCCTGCCTGGGTTTGATCGCGGCGGCTCAGGCTTCGGCGGCACCGGAGACCGGGATCGTTTCGTGCAGTTGCCGCGGCCGGTCGACCAGGAAATCCGGATGGTGGCGGGCGAGCAGTTCGCGCGAATTGAATCCCCAGGAGACGGCGACCGCCCGGAGCTCCGCCTTGCGGGCCGCTTCAATGTCGCGTACTTCGTCTCCCGCGTAGGCCGTTTCCTTGGGATGCATCCCGGTCTTGCGAAGGAGTTGACGCAGCGACCTGCTCTTGCCGAAAAGGTGCGACGAGGTGTGCAGGCCGGCGAACACTCCGTCGAGATCATGGTTTTTCAAAAAGGCGGTGATGTTTTCGCGCGAGTTGGAGCTCATAATGGCCAGGACCACCCCGCGTTCCCGAAGCGTGTGCAGTGCTTCCGGGACGCCTGGAAAGGGACGGAGATTCGGGACTTCCGCTTTGAGTTCCGTTCGGACCCGGTTGACCCACCCGGGAAGGGATCGCAACGGAATACCCAGTTCCCGGATCACTTCGCGGGTGCTTTTGCCGCGAAGGGCTTCCGGGACGGGCGGGGATTCCGCCGAAACCCCGACCTCCCGCGCCAGACGCATGCCAATGCGGCAAACCGCGTCAAAACTGTCCGCCAGAGTGCCGTCGAAATCGAAAACCAGGTTTTTGATCGGCGGTGACAACGGCATAGGGGCAGGTTTGCATCGGCTCCCGACGGGTACGATTCCAAAGTTCGGAGGCGGCGACGTTTTCTGAAAGCACACGATTCCCGGCCCGTCCTGCAGAACAGCCGGAAAGCGGGCGTTCGTACACCGGGCCATCCGTGGCGCCCGTGCATTCGCTTGCTTGCATCGGTCCGCTTCCGCGCTATAAGAGGAGCTGCGGTGAACCTGTGCCCACTATTCCGGTTTGCCGGCCGCTCCGGCTTTATTCTATGGAATCCAACTCAAAAACTTTCACCCGGTGTCGTGCGGACGTGGATCTGGGCGCGCTGGAAGACAATGTCCGTGCGCTCCGTGGCCTGCTCCCTCGAAACGTCTCCTACCTTTCGGTGGTCAAGGCCGACGCCTACGGGCACGGCTTGCCCGAGGTGGTGGAACGGCTGGCCGGGTGTGGCGTGGACCTCTACGGGGTGGCGAATGTCACCGAGGCGGCGGCTGTGCGCCGGATCGATCCTCGGCGGCCGATTCTCCTGCTGAGTGCGCTCCTTCCGGAGGAGGATCCCTGTCTGGCGAGGTACAACCTCACGGCGACCGTGTCCGCGGAAGACGAGGTTGCTCGGTTTGACGAAGCCGGCCGGCGGGCCGGACGTCGTATTCCGGTCCATATGAAAATCGACACGGGCATGGGACGTCTCGGTGTTTGGCACGAAATCGCCGGCGCCCTGTACCGGAAACTGGCGGAGGCCCGCCACCTCGAACTGCGCGGGATTTACACCCACCTGTCGAGCGCCGATAGCGATCCGAATTTTACGGAACGCCAGCGCCTCCTCTTTCTCGAAACTCTGGAGGGCTTCAAGGGATTGGCGCGGGAGGAACTCCTGATCCACGCCGACAACAGCGCCGGTCTGGACACGTTTCAACCCGAACGCGGGTTTAACGCCGTCAGGATCGGGTTGGCACAGTACGGGGTTATTCCGGGGCGGCACGCCCGTCACCTGCTCACGCGCGTCGAGTTGCGGCCCGTCTGCAGCCTCCACACCCGGGTCACCCTGGTGAAAACGCTTCCGGCCGGCACTCCGGTGAGCTACGGTCAGACTTACAGACTCCAAAGCGACGCCCGCGTCGCGGTATTGAGTGCCGGCTATGGCGACGGAATCCACCGGGCCTGCGGCAACCGGGGCTCCGTGCTGATCGGTGGACAACGCTGTCCGATCCTGGGGCAGGTCACGATGGATGAGGTCGTCGCGGATATCTCCGGGGCCGGGGCCGTCGCCTGCGGCGACCAGGCAACGTTCTTCGGACGCCAGGGCGGTACGGAGATGTCGATCCGCGAATTCAGCGACTCGTGCGGGACCATTCCCTGGGAAGTGTTATGCGCGATCACCAGCCGCGTGCCGAGGGTGTATTCATCGTCTCGCTAGTTCCTTGTACGGCACTTCCCTGCGGGAACGGGTTTATCCCGCGATGCGCTGTGTTACGCGGCCGATCGCCTGCAGGATCGTTAGTCCCGGCCGGCCCGCGACAGATCCGGCTTCCCCGTCGTGCCGGAATTCCCGCGAGGCGTGTTCCCTCACGACTTCTTCCGGTACACCGCCTTCGGGTCAAACACCCGTTCCTGAGTGAATTCGAGTTCATGGGTTTCCGGATCCTTGACGCGCCGGTAAAAGCACGAGCGGAAACCCTGGTGGCAGCAGCCTTCGCCGGTCACTTCCACTTTGAGCAGGACCACGTCCTGGTCGCAATCGACGTAGAGGTCCCGCACCTTTTGGACCAGCCCGGATTCCTCGCCCTTGACCCAGAGCTTTTTCCGGCTCCGGCTGTAGTAGGTAGCCTTCCGGGTTTTCAGGGTGTGGGCGAGCGCTTCCTCGTTCATGAAGGCCACCATCAGGATGTCGCCCCGGGTCGCGTCCACCGTGATGCAGGGGATCAGACCGTCCGCGTCGAATTTCGGTCGAAGGACCGAGCCTTCTTCGATTTCCGCCTTGTCGGTTCTTTCGGGAAACAGGGATTCGCTCATAGCAGGTCGTTGTCCGCGGAATCCGGCCTCGGGTCAAGAAGAAGCCGCAGGGGTGAAAGGAGGGGCTGGATCACCGCGCCCGTTGGTCGTTGAGCTACCTTCCGACCGGGGAAGCAGGGAACCGGAAGGATTCCTACCGTTTGCGGTCCCGGCCCCGTATCACGATGGTCAGGCAAAATCCGACGATAAAACCGCCGATGTGGGCCCACCAGGCGATGCCGCCGGTGATCTCGGTCTGCATCAGCTGGGACATTCCCATTGTGAACTGGAGGCCGAACCACAGCAGGAGGAAGACGAAAGCCGGCACCGGGATCAGCGGAATAATCCAGGGGACCAGTGTCACGACCATGGCGAAAGGGAAAAGCAGCAGGTACCCGCCCAGAACGCCCGCGACCGCCCCGCTCGCGCCGATCATCGGGATTTCCGACATCGGTGCGACTGCGAATTGGGCGGCGGCGGCTCCGAAGCCGCTGATCGTGTAGAGCAAAAGGGTGCGCAGGGAACCGAGACGGTTCTCCACCGGCGGGCCGAAGATGAAAAGAAACCAGAGATTGACACCGAGATGGAGCAGGTTCGCGTGCAGGAACATGGAAGTGAACACGCTGGTCGTCGTCTCGGACAGCGGCTGCTCATGTACGGACGCCGGGATGAACGCGTATTCGTAAAAGAACGCTTCGAGCCTTCCCTCCCGGGCCAGCAGCATCTGGAACGCGAACAGGATCATGTTGCCCACGATCACCGTGAGGGTGACCGGCGCGATCACGTTGCGCGGTTTGCTGTCGAATAAGGGAAGGATCACGACGGAAAAAAGGTGCGCGGGCGGAAGTTTTCGAATCGAAGTCTACGCTGCGCGAGCCGCCCCGTGCATTCCTTCCGGAGGTACGTTTCGAATCGGATCAACGGCTTCCGTGTTCCGCGTAAGTCGAATAGATCGCCTCCAGCCGGCCGCGTGCGACATCGTGGGTGTCGGCGAACCAGAAACGATAGCTGAGCGTCAGGGAGCGGTCGTCGTCGATTTCGTAGGGAATGAATTCGCCGAAGCGTCCATAAAGGCGTTCCGACATCTGCGCGCCGTCCGGATTGTCCGGATGGCTGAAGTAGCCCGCCGTGTAGTCGTTTCCTTCCACCCTGAATTGAAACGCGTTCCACGGCAGATCGACATAGTTCTCGGTATCCTCCAGTTCTTCGTCCGCCGGGTGCTCGTCCCAGGGTTCCGGGCGCAGAAACCGCGAATGCTCGGCGTTGTCGGCAACATACTGGGCGGCGCGGAACTGCAGTCCCCCGTGGTGGAGGTCGCCCCCCAGCTCCACGGCGCCCGCCACCGATCGCAGGGTGGAATGGACATCGATCACGGTGTCTCCGTCGGGCTGTCTGAAAGCGCGGACATGACGGGTTTCCTCGGCGAAGGGCTCGCCGTCGGGCTTGTTCCAGGAGATGATCACGACATGATCCCCGAAAACCGGGCCGGTGCGGGCCTTTTTGACTTCGAGGTGCTCCGTGTGTTCGCCGTTGCGGGAATGCCAGACATCCAGGGATTCCCCGTTTACCCGAATCCTGTTGTACCCGAAATAAATGCCCCGGTGATGCGAATAGAGGCCCCCCGGTCCTTTCGTGATCAGGCGGCTTCCGTCCGGCGCGTAGACGTGATGAAAGGGTTTCATGGTGTTTTCCACGTCTTCGGGATCGAAGTCCGGGTGGACATACCTGAGGACCGCGGTGTCATTCGCCAGCAGCTCGGCGGTGTTGTTTTCCTGCTGCTCCCAACGAAACGAGTGATCGGCTTGCGGGGCATCGAAAACGACCTCGTAATCCCGTGATTCGCCTGCCGGGACATCCGCAAAGAACCACAGGTAGGTTTCTCCGGCGTCGGTGTGTTCCACCTGGGCCGGCCGTCGCCCGTCATCGCCTCGGAGGAAAACGCGAGCGTCTTCGGCGAGGTCCCGTCCGTCCCATTTCACCGCAACCGGCGCCGAAGCCAGGTCATGCCGATCGGCGGTAACCCGGACGTTTGAATCGGCGTCGGTCGTCGTCGCACAACCGATCACGAGAGCCAGGCAGAGGAGAAGAGTTGCGAACAGGGCGCTTCTGTTGGTTCCGTTTTTCATAAAATACTGGTTTGATGGGTGGTTTGTCCTTCCGGAGGGCGAAACGACCGGGACTCAGCCGGTTTTCCGCGTCCGGTCTGTAATTGTGGCCATAAGCTACCGAAACAGGCTCCGGCAATGCAAGCGCCGAACCGGCGCCGAAGTGATGAGCCGTTGACAATCGGGTGGCGGGACTGTGCCATACACGTTTTCTCAACCGATTGAAATGAGCATGAAGATTTCCGTCAAAGAAACCGATTTATTCCTCCGTAATGTCCGTACGCGGATGCCTTTCAAATACGGGATCGCGGTACTCACCGGGGTGCCGCACCTGGTAATGCGGATGACGGTCGAAGTCGACGGGCGTCCGTTCATCGGTCTGGCGGCGGACAATCTTCCGCCGAAATGGTTCACGAAGAATCCGGATCAGTCCTTTCAGGATGAGGTGGGGGAGATGTTCGAGGTCATCGAATCGGCTTCCCGCCTGGCCGTGGAATCCGGGTCGGTCGGCAGTGTTTACGAACTCTGGGCGGCCGTTTACGCCAAACAGAAAAGTTGGGCGTCGTCGAAACAATTGCCCCCGTTGCTGTGGGCCTTTGGCGTTTCGCTTGTTGAGCGCGCGTTGATCGACGCATTCTGCAAGGCGACGGGGGATTCCTTCGCCCGGGCTGTGCGGCGCAACACGCTCGGGTTGGAACTCGGCGACGTCTATGAGGAGCTCAAGGGAGTGCGTCCCGCGGAGGCGCTGCCCTCCGAGCCCTTGCGCGGCCTTTTTGTCCGCCATACTGTGGGCCTGGCCGATCCTCTGACCGACGATGAGATTCCCGACGACGAACGCGCGGACGACGGGCTTCCTCAGTCGCTGGACGCGTGTATCCAGACTTACGGGCTTCGTTACTTCAAGATCAAGCTTTGCGGCGAGGCCGGACTCGATCTGGAACGCCTGCGGAGGATTGCCGGTTTGGTCGAGGGCGCGGGGATTTCGGACTACCGCTTCACACTCGACGGCAACGAACAGTACACGGAGGTGCCTCCGTTCCGTTCGCTATGGGAGGAACTCCTGCGGGAGGATTCGATCCGGACGTTCCTGTCGAGGCTGATCGTCGTGGAACAGCCGTTGCGCCGGGATGTGGCCCTGAATCAGAACACCGCCCGGGACCTGCTCGACTGGAAGGAGCATCCGCCGATGATCATCGACGAGTCCGACGCGACGCTGAACGCGCTCCCCGATGCCCTTGAGGCCGGGTATGTCGGCACCTCGCACAAGAACTGCAAGGGTATCGTCAAGGGTATCGCGGCGGCGGGATTGCTCGCCAACCGGAGAAAGGCGGACCCGGATCGCCTTTACGTTCAGACCGCCGAAGACCTGACGAACATCGGACCGGTTGCCCTGCAGCAGGACCTGGCTGTGATCGCCACACTCGGTATCGGACACGCCGAGCGCAACGGGCATCACTACTTTCGCGGGCTGAGCGGTTTCGAGGAATCGGTTCAGCAGGCCGTGCTTCACTGTCACGGCGACCTCTATCACCGGTACGCGGCCACCACCGCCGTGCGGATCGAAGGAGGCTCGATCGCGATCGGCAGCACGGTCGACGCGCCGTTCGGTACGGGGGTGCCGCTTGATTTATCCGGTTTTGTCCCGCGATCGCAATGGCGTTTCGAGTCGCTGGAGTCCTGACCGCTCCGTTCCTCTCCCGGATTTGATCCCTTTGCCTCGTAGCCCACAGGCGACAACATCGGGGTCTTCGGATCCATGTTGACGAACTTCCTGGATTTACCCCCATCATCGCTTGCCGTCCGGACCACAGCCAGGACTTTTCCTCAAAAAATCAACTTATCCCCAGCTAGCAGCCTGCCGGAATCAGCCTACCGGCTGATTCCGGCAGGCTGCTAACCGAAACTGAACTCGGTCTGTCCGGGGGCTTCGGCGCGCCGTTTCCTCCCGGATTTCTTCCTGGGAGCCGTGCGGTTCCCTTCTGAAGCCGCCTTTCGAGCGAGCCCCATCGGCTGGCGCCATTCGCCGATCAAGGCTTCCATCTCCTCGCGTTCGTCGCGGGTGTGTTCCAAACGGTATTCGATATCGCGGCGTATACGCGCTTCGAATCGGCCGTTGGTCTCCGACCGGGAAAATTTCCAGGCCGGGTCCTTCTTCGCCTCGCGAAGCTTCGTATTGAGCGCTCTCAAGGAAGCCCGGAATTTGCCGCGCACCTTTTCGAGCAGGGACAGTCCCGTCGCTTCGGTCACCCGGTCCTCTTCCACCTCGCAAACAGCCAGGAGTGTGTCGAGCCGTTCGAGATTCCCTTCCCGGTAGGCTTCCTGGGCCTCGTGCCAGAGCTCTTTCTTCCGGTCGCAGGTCTCCCCTTGAACATCCGGGTGCAGCTTGCGCGCGAGAAGCCGAAAACGGTCCTTGATCCGCGTCAGCAGGCTTTCCTCTTCTTCCGATTCGGCGTCGACCCCGGGCTTGCGGGCGCTCGCCTGTTCCCGCTCCTGTCCCTTTTGCCCGGTGAATTCACGAAACAGGTCCTCCGCCTCTTCATTGTCACAACCGAAGACGTCCCGGAAAAAGGATTTGAAAGCTTCGGCCTCATCCGCCTGCCCGTCTTCCGCGGCGTCTCCTTCGGAACGGGTTTCCTCCTCCGGTTCACCGCTTTCCCGACGGTCCATCACCCGCCGGTAAGCCGCCCGGTAGCTGCCGCCCCGATAGTGATATTCGAACTGCACGGCTTCGATCAGTTCCCCGTATTCGTGAACGAGGGCTTCCTCCCGGCGCAGCGTGGAAACGAGCTGGCCGAACCGATCCTGGTACCAGCGCTCGAATGCCGGCCGGTCTTCCTGTTCGTGCCGGTTCAATTCGGCGCGGGCCTTTTCGAGGCGGCGAAGCGTCCGGCGACAGCCTTTGAGCGCCTCGCGCTTGAGGGGTTCCTGGTCGAGGGCGATGAGAGTTCTGCAGGGGTTGTCGGCGGTTCGGGAGGTTCGGCGGGTGCGGCGGCCCGCGGTCTTTCTCGTTCGTTGTTTTGCCATCGGCCTAGTTACTGAAAGACGATGCGGGTTTGTGACAACACCAAACTTGCGGCGGACGAATTTTCCCGGTGGCGCGTCCGGCCGGTTGAGTGAAAGGAAAGGTTTGAAAAAGAGTGGACAGGCCGCCTACCCCTAAGCGGCCTGCCCTTTTAGTTACCCCAAAACCTCCGCTGTGCGGAGGAAAGGGGCAATTAAGCACGGTTCCGGTGAATCGACAACAAAAATAAAAGAACCGCGGCATCCGCAACACGGCTTTTTCATTTGGCCTCTGAAGGCCGCATGAAAAAGCATTTGAGATCGTGAATTTGAAATTTGAGATTTTTGGTTAAAAAAAGCGGATTAAAGCTTGCAAATGAAAAAACCGTGGCATCCGCAATCGCCCGCAGTCCGGGGTGGAGCCAGGCCCTGATCGGAAAAAATCCAGCCGGCTGCCGCATGAAGGGTTGGCATTCCCGTTTCCGTACGATAACCTCCGGCCAGGCATGAAATGGGTCCGGTTGTTCAAACGTTCACTAAGAAAATTCCCCAACACACTTGCGTCCTATAACCAGCTCGATTTCGCGCCTCTTACCCGGACGGCTGACAACTACAACAGGCGCAAATTCGGCTTCGATTTTCGCGCCGGGATCAATATAGCCCTGCTGGCGTTTCCGCAGGGCATGGCCTACGCCATGATCGCGGGGTTGCCCGTTTCCTACGGAATCTACGCCTCCGCGATCGCAACCATGGTCGGATCGGTGTTTGCGGGATCGCGTTTCATTATCCAGGGGCCGACCAATGCGACTGCGATCATGTTACTCAGTGCCTTTGCCGCGCTGGGGATCGCCGAGGATGACAAAGTGATCATGCTGCCTTTGCTGTTGTTGATGGTCGGCGTCTTTCTGACCGTGGGGGCTTACCTGAGAATCGGAAACCTGGTCCAGTATATCTCCCGCAGCGTCGTCATCGGCTACATTGCAGCCGCGGCTGTTCTGATCATTGCCAACCAGGTGAACACCGTGCTCGGATTCGAGTTCGAGGAAACGGCGACGACGTTTATCGACATTGCCAGGCTGACTGGTCTGAATATCGGGTTGACCCATTGGCCGTCGGTGTTGGTGAGCGCCCTCTCCCTGGGGCTGTACCTGTTCCTTAAGGCGAAGTTCCGGTTTCTACCGAATGTCGCGCTCACCCTGGTTCTGATGTCGGTGGTCGCCTACTTCCTGTCCCTGGCGGGCTGGCCGGTACGCCTTCTCGAGGCAGTCGACCCGGGCGAATGGCGCCTGACGGTTCCAAGTATTAATTTCGGGGATGTTCAGCTGTTGATGAGTGCGGCGCTCGCTGTGGCGCTCCTGTGTGCGCTGGAGGGGATTTCGATCGGTAAATCGATGGCGGCCCGCTCGGGTGAGCGATTGGATGTGAACCAGGAAATGTTCAGTATCGGAACGGCGAACCTCGGGTGCAGCCTGTTTTCGGGGATGCCTTCGTCGGGTTCGCTGACCCGGTCCATGCTCGGGTGGGTCAGCCAGGCCCGGACTCCCCTGGCCGGGTTTTACAGTGGCGTGCTGTGCGCACTGGGCGTTGTTCTCCTGGGACCCTATATCGGATATATCCCACAGGCGACCCTGGGGATGCTCGTTATTGTAATCAGCGCCTCCCTGATCAACCCCTCCCAGATTCGGATTGTCACCCGGGCGACCCGGTCGGATGCAACGGTTTTCTTCGTGACGTTTGCCGCGGCGCTCCTCTTTCCGCTCGACCTGGCGATCTATGTCGGAGTGGCGACCTCGATCGCTTTCTTCATGCACAAGGTTTCCGCTCCGGAAATGGTGGAGTACAAGTTCGACGAGGAAGGGCAGCTTACGGAACTGGGGGCGAATCAGAAACGTCCCGATCCGGAGATTTCAATCGTCCATGTCGAAGGAGACCTGTTCTTCGGGGCCTCCGACCTCTTCCTCGATCAAATGCGGCGGATATGCGAGGAGGAAAGCCTCAAGGTCGTCGTCCTGAAAATGCGCAACGCCCGTCACCTGGACGCAACCAGCGTGATGACCCTGGAAGAGTTGATTCGCTATATGCGGGACATGAACCGGCTGCTTTTGATTAGCGAGGCGCGGAAGGAAGTCATCCGTATTTTCAAGAAGTCCGGCTTGCTGGAGAGTATCGGGCGCGGAAATATTTTTCCTGACGTCGCCCAGAACCCGACCCTGTCCACCGCCCGGGCCCTGAGACGGGCCACCCAGGTGGTCGGCGACCGGAAGGCGAAAGTCAGTGTCTACTACGACAAGAAGAAAGAAGCCCAGAGAGAAGAAGACAAGACAGCCGGAAAAGGTCCCGATTGAGAGACAGGCACGATTCACGCTTGTCAGCCGATGAATTTTGTCCAAAGGTCGTGATTTCCAGGAGAGGTGACAGAGAGGCCGAATGTGCCTGACTCGTACCGAGCCGCGCAGCGGCGACACTCCCGCCGACCGGCGGGACAATCAGGAGCTGATTGAGAGACAGGCACGATTCACGCTTGTCAGCCGATGAATTTTGTCCAAAGGTCGTGATTTTCAGGAGAGGTGACAGAGAGGCCGAATGTGCCTGACTCGAAATCAGGTGTACCGCAAGGTACCGGGGGTTCGAATCCCTCCCTCTCCGCCGTTGACAAGACGCCAGTCGCGGGCAATGCGGCAAGAGGGAGGAGATGAGAACCCCCGGAGGGGGTTTGACGCAGCGCAGCGGAGATGGCGAAGCAATCCCTCCCTCTCCGCCGTTGACTTCAAGGTTCCGTTTCCGCGCCACTTTCAGGTTCCCGGCCGTTTACAGGCATGAGCCAGCGACGAAAATCGGCGATGGCTTCCGGCAATCCCAGGACCAGCAGTTCGTCGGCGGGCTGAATGCGCTCGTTGCCGCCGGGGTTGATCCTCAGCCGGTTCTGCCTGTGGATGCCGGCGACCTGCACCCCGGTTATGCGGTTGACGTCCAGCTCGGCGAGGGATTTCCCCGCGCGGGGCGAGTCGAGTGGCACGATCACGTTCTCCATTTGGACATCGTCGAGTTCGGTCTTCTCTCGCTCGGTATCGGCTTTTTCGTCCGTCAGTACGCGACGGGCCGCTTCATTCTGTTCCTCGCCGCCGAGCAGCAGCAAGCGGTCACGCGGATATAGGACCGTTTGCGGCCCGGGATTCCCGATAATGAATCCCTGGCGGTCGACCGCGACAATCGAGGATCCAAAACGTTTCCGCAAAGCCAGGTTGCCGATCGTTGTTCCACCGCACGCGGCGTTGTCGGGCACGACACACTCGCTGATATTCAGGTGAAAATCCTTTTGCTCGCGGAGCCAGGGGGGAAGGACCCGCGAGGATTTGTGGTAGCCCTCGCTCATCAGTTCCTGCAGTTCCAGCTCGAACTGGCTGTGGATCAAGATCAGTCGGCGGCGGAAAAGCACGGTCATCACGACCGCCGCTACGATCAATGCTCCGAACACCCATCCGGCCGCCGCCCCGAGGGGCAACAGGGCCCACAGCCAGAGAAGCAGGGCGAGAGCGGCGGTCGCCTTGATTCCCCGTTCGATGATGTACGGCAGGACCCTTTCCTTCAATTTCCCGCTGGTCGCCTCGGCCAGGAGCAGGGCCATCGCTGAAATATTCCGCCAGATCGCGAACAGGGGAAACAGAGCGATCCCTCCCAGGATCCCCCAGAACAGGACGCCCGTCCCGTAGGGAAAGAGGAAATCCGTGCCGATCAAACCGGCCACCGTTCGATAAACCGGTTCCGCGACAAGGAGAAGCCCGCTGACAAACAAGACGCCCAGGCCGATCTGGATGAGGCGCTTCCGACTGAACTGCCAGAGGCGGTTTTCGTCCGGGAGTCTGGCAATTCGCTCGAGCCAGTTGTGGTAGTAGGCGATTCCGTTGCGCAAAAAACGCGGCTCGAGTTTCTCCGCCAGCGCGGCGATGCCCTCGGACCGGCTCACCAGGAGCGGGCAGGCCAGGGCCGTTAGTAATGAGACTCCCACGGCCAGCGGATAAAACGTCTCGGGCACGACGGCGGCGGTGATGCCCGCCTGGGCAATGATAAAGCCGAACTCACCCATCGGAGTCAGCGCCAATCCCGCACGGACCGCGGTGCGGGTCGGCGCGCCGATGAGCACCAGAACCAGCCAGGCGGCGAAGACGCGTCCGAGGATCACCAATACAGTGACACCGATGATGTAATGCCAGATCTCGACCACGACGGTCACGTCGATCAGCATGCCGATCGCCACGAAAAACACCGCGCTGAAGACATGGCGCAGCCCCGCAAACGACTTCTCCACCTGCCCCCTCTGCGCCGTCTCCGCCACGATCGCCCCGACCAGGAACGCGCCGAACGCGAGCGAGTATCCGGCCCGCTGAGTCATAACCGCCAATAGGAGCAGCACGGAACAGACGATTACGGTCTGGAGCTCCGTTCCCGCGCGACGGCTCAGTAAACCCAGGAGGCGCGGCATCAGGAGCAGGCCGGTTATCGCCATGAATATGACAAAAGCGCCGAAGAAGCCGAGCGTCTCCCAGATGGCCGTCGGTTCCTCGTCTCCCATGCCCACATACGAAAGAAGGACGGTGAGCAGCACGATTGCCACGATGTCCTCCAACACCGTAACTCCCAGCGCCAACTGCCCGTGCCGCTGGTGCGTCAGGCCGCGCTCCTGCAAAACCTTGCCGATAATGGCCGAACTCGAACTCACCCAGAGACCCGCGAAAAAGAGACTTTCGACCGAGCTCAGGCCGAACGAGGCCCCCACCACGCGCCAGCCGTTAAACAGGAGGAATGCGATAAGAACGGTCGCCAGGACGATCGGAAGCCCCAGGCGCCGGAGACGCGTGATGCTCAGCCCCATCCCGATCGCAAACAAAAGAAAAACCAGGCCGATATCGGCCAGTATCTGGATTCGTTCGATGTCCTCAACCAGCGGGAACGGCGGCGTGTAGGGGCCGATGATCATTCCCGCCAGGAGATAGCCGACCACCACCGACAAGCCGAATCGTTGAAACAGCAAGCCGACGGCCCCGGCAACGAGCAGGACAATACCCAGGTCTTGAAGGAAATCGATACCGCCCATTTTTCACGCGAGCGGCACGGCGCAAGCATCCCGGAGGTGCTCAAAAATGGATACGCTGAAGGAAAATCGCATCATTCAGGAAATCGGCGGGAATGGAGTTGGGTCAAGGTGAAAAGGGCGTTGCTTTTTCAGGTCCATTTTCCGAAAATGCCCGAAAATGCCCGCTTCGATACTGATTGTAGATGACGAGAAACACACCCGTGAGGGGCTGCAGCAGGCGCTTGAAGAGGAGTACGACGTTTATGTCGCCCGAAACGCCGATGAGGCCTTCAATCTGATGGAGGAGGAAGCGTTCGACGTGGTGCTGACGGACCTGAATATGGCCGGGAAGTCGGGAATGAAAGTGATTGACCGGGCTCTGTCGCTGCGCAACCGGCCGGTGTGCGTTATGATGACGGCCTACGGGAGTGTTGAGTCGGCGGTTGAAGCCATGAAACGGGGGGCGTTCGATTTCCTGACCAAGCCTCTCAACCTCGAGCGGTTGGAGATCCTGATCCGCCGCGCGTTGAAGTCGCGGAATATGGAGGAGGAGAACAAGCAGCTTCACCAGCGCCTCGATGAGAAATTCAGCTTTGAATCCTTCGTGGGCGACTCGAAAGCGCTGCGGGAGGTTATTGAAAAGGTGAAACTGGTGGCGGCCTCGAAGGCGACGATTTTGATCGGCGGCGAAACGGGAACCGGTAAGGAACTCGTGGCTCAGGCGATCCATCAGAACAGCGACCGGGCCAAAGGGCCGTTTGTCGTGGTGCATTGCGCGGCGCTGCCGCCGACCCTCCTGGAGACCGAACTCTTCGGTCACGAGAAAGGCGCTTTTACCGGGGCGACCGAGCGCCGCATCGGGAGGTTCGAGGCCGCCGACGAAGGGACCCTGTTTCTCGATGAAATCGCGGAGATCGACCACACCACCCAGGTGAAACTCCTGCGGTTTCTTGAACAGCGCACCTTCGAACGGGTCGGCGGGATGAAGCCGATTCACGTCGATGTCCGGCTGGTGGCGGCGTCGAACCGCCAACTGGAGGATCTCGTGGCCGAGGGTGAGTTCCGGGAGGACCTTTTTTATCGATTGAACGTGGTGCGGATCGACATTCCCTCCCTTCGCGAGCGGAAGGAGGATATCCCGGCGCTACTCAATCATTACATCGACCTTTACAGCAGGGAGAACGGCCTGCCCCCGGTTGTTCTGGACCCGGGCGCCCTGCGGGTTCTGGTCGATTACGAATGGCCGGGCAATATCAGGGAACTGCGCAATTTTGCCGAGAACGCCGTGATTTTGCATCGCGGCGGACGGGTGGGCGAGCAGGATCTGGAGCCGAAATTCCGAGGGGAAGGCCGCGCGCTCAGGTCGGGAAGGGCCGAGACTCCCCCCTCGAATCCGCATTCGGTCGAGGAAAACGAAAAGAAGCTCCTGCGGAACGCCTTGCTTGAGGCGCGGGGAAACCGGAGCAAGGCGGCCAAACTGATGGGGATCAGCCGCCGGACTCTGCACCGGAAGCTGGCGCAATGGCCTGAACTTGACGTCGTTGACCGGAAATGAATTCCTTTATTTCGGTTTGCAGGGGATTGTTTCCTTGCTTCCGGAAAGCGGCAGCCCTATTGAGAACCTCTTTACCCGTATGAAGAAACACTTATTTATCATCCTTTTTCTGGTCCTTCCGGGGTCGCTCACGGCGGACGAACAATCCGTTCTGCGTATCGGCGGGTCGGACCTTTTCGCCGAGTCTTTCCAGGACGCGGTCGAGCGTTTCGCCCAAACGGAAGAGCTCGAAATTCAGGTTGCCCTCAGGGGGAGTTACGCAGGCCGTACGGCTCTGGACCGGGAGGAACTCGACTTCGCCATCCTGGCGGTTCCCGCGAAGCTGGAGGAGCATCTCGAGGGCTACGAGTCGTTCGTGTTCGCTTATCAATCGGTCGTTTTTGCAACCCACCCGGACAATCCGCTGAACGAACTGACACTGTCCCAGGTTGCCGGTATCTTCGGCGCCGAAGAGCAGACGTCCTACCGACGCTGGGAAGACCTCGGGGTGGGCGGCGAGTTGCGTCCCCGGTCGATTCAGACCTTTTCGATCGCTCCGGGCCAGAGTATCGCCGTGGATCTCTTTACGCATGAAGTGCTCCGCAATCCAAGCATGCGCGGGGGGATCAGTTACCTGGATTCCATGGAGGCGTTGCTGGAGGCGGTGCGGGACAGCAGTCCCGCTCTGGCGCTGCTGCCGCGGAACCCCCCTCCGGACAGCCCGGTGAGAACCGTTTCCATCTCTTCGGAGGAAGGGGATATCGCATTCGGGCCAAGCCCCGAAAATATCCACAACGGGGACTACCCGATTCGGCTGCCGGTCTACCTCGTCTTCCGCGAGGAGGTGAGAGGGCAGGTTCGGGACCTCCTTGTCTTCCTGACCCGGGATGAAGTGGCGGAGACGGTCGAGGAAAGCGGTCTTTATCCCTTGCCCGGCAGTGCGCGGAATCGGCTGCGGCTCGATTTCGAACAGTTCTAGGAGTCTGTCGGGCTGAATGAAGCCCTCGGGCGCTCCTTATTCCGGATAGTCCAGGCCGCGTCGAATGGCGTCCGCCATGTCCACGTAGGGGCGCATCTCGGCCACGTCGTGGACCCGGACCATGTCGCATCCTCTGGCGATTCCCCAGACTATCGTCGCCCCGGTGCCTTCCAGGCGCCGGTCGACGGGGAGGTTGAGTACCCGGCCGATGGTGGATTTCCGGGAGGTCCCCAACAGAACCGGAAACCCGAGGGCGCGCAATCGATGGAGGTTTTTGAGCACTTCCAGATTGTGCCGCGGCGTCTTGCCGAAACCGAATCCCGGATCGAGCCAGATCCTTTCCGGGGCAACTCCGGCGGCTTTGGCCAGACTGATTCCGGTGTTCAAATCCATGAGGAGGTCCGTCCAGAAATCCTCGTACAGCGGTTTCCGCCGGTTGTGCATGATGATGACGGAACACTTCCATTCAGCGGCGACGCGGGCCATCGGTGACGGTTCCAGGTTGGCGCAGTCCCGTTTGTTCGCCACGTGCTCGCGCCAGTCGGCCAGCAGAGCGGGATTCATGCCCGAGGTGAGCCCCCGGACGTCGTTGATCAGGTCGGCTCCGGCTTCGAGGGCGGCGCGGGCGACCTCACTCTTGTACGTGTCCACCGAAACCGGGATATCGGGGTGGCGTTCACGGATGGCGGCGAGCACGGGGAGCAGGCGGTCCCGCTCCTCTTCGGCGGACACCGGCCGGGATCCCGGCCGGGTGGATTCCGCACCGATGTCCAGAATGTCGGCTCCACCCCGGATCATCTCTCCGGCGCGGTCGGCGGCTCTTTCCGGGCTCAGGTGGAGTCCGCCGTCGGAAAAGGAATCGGGCGTCACATTGACGATGCCCATTAGGAGCGTTCGTTCTCCGATCGCCGGAAGCGCCCGGCCGTGAGGACCTTGCCAGCTTGTCATACAGGCAGGTTAGGTCCAGTTTACCGGAAATCCATTCAAATTTTCAGGGTTAACGGGATCCGTGTGAGTGGCCGTGCGGAACCAGACCGGAGATGGCGGATGCTGACAGAGGGAAAAAGCGCCGGGAGGGCGGGCGAAACGGTTCGAGATTCCGCCGATATTACCTGAATTAGAATGTTTTCCGCTTGCTTGAGCTCGATTAGTAGGCACCCTTTGGGTGTTTGTTTGTCTAATTACTTACCGCAACCGCTCAATTGGTTGATTTGGGAGGACTCTTTATCTTATGCGTATTCGGAACCGGGACACTTTTCTTTTTATTTTCATTTACCACCTGCTGGTGGTTGCCTTACTCCCCTTTTTCGTCGGGGTGTTTTCGTGGTGGGCGGCATTGTTCTTCCTGGTTACGTTTATAGTAGGCGGCCTTTCCATTACGGCCGGTTATCACCGGCTGTTTTCACATCGCGCCTACTCGGCGCACCCGCTCTATGAATGGACCGTCCTGCTGACTTCGACACTGGGGCTGCAATGGTCCGCTCTGATGTGGTCGCACGACCACCGGCTGCATCATAATCATGTGGACGGAGACAAGGACCCGTATTCCATCAACAAGGGTTTCTGGTACGCGCACATTCTTTGGTTGTTTTCCTACCAGCGCGATTTTCAGGCGGGGCTCGTCGGAGATCTTATGAAGAATCCCCGGGTCATGTTTCAGGATCGCTATTACATACCGCTTGCGATCGCGGTTAATGGCGCCGTGTTTGGAATCGGCTGCCTTTTCCTTCACCCCCTCGCATCATTGTACGCCGGAGTCCTGCTGCGCGTCTTTGCGATCCACCACTGCACCTGGTTCATTAATTCACTCGCTCATACCTGGGGCGCCAAGACCTATGCCCGCGAGTTGAGTGCGGTTGACAATGCCGTCATGGCATTTCTGACATTTGGGGAGGGGTATCATAATTATCACCACGTTTTCGCCGGCGATTACCGAAACGGGGTTCGCTGGTATCATTTTGATCCGACCAAGTGGGTCATCTGGACAGCGTCCAAGTTGGGAGTAGCCAACGCCCTGCGCACCGTGGACCGGGTGAGGATCCAGAAGAAACTGGTGCTGAAGGACAAGGAATTGCTTCTTGATCGTCTGAACAGGGAGTTCGACGAGTTTGCCGCGGAATTGTCAGAGAAAGTGGAGACGTTGGCGGCCCGTTTCGAAGACAACGCGTCGGCCTTGATGGCCAAGCTCAAGGAATTCAATCAGGCGTCCAGAGAAAGCCGGTCGGCGCTGCGTGCCGATATCCGGCGCTTGCGCCGCGAGCTCCAGGCATCCTGGAAGGAATGGGTCTCCCTGACACGCGCAGCCACCAGCCAGTACGCTATCGCCCATTAGATCGCGCGGATCGAGAGAGACGAGTGTTGGAGCGTCGCGGGCTGCAAGAGCAGGTTGAGTTGCGCCGCGGGCGCATCGACCGTGGGCCACGGTCTCCCGCGCTTTGATTTGACTCTGTGGCAGCGGGGTTCTACGCTGGCACAATGACCGCCTCGACTTTCACCCATTCCTCCGGTGATTGGTCGTTATTCCCCGATTCGGTCCCCCCAGGGCGGGTTCTGTCAGAGCTGAGGAAGCACATCGTGGTCGATGGTTTTCAGGTCGTTATCGACCTTGAAAAGAGCCGGGGCCGGCGCATCGTCGATGCCGTTACCGGAAACAGCTATCTGGATATGTACAGCTTCTTCGCGTCGATGCCGATCGGGTTCAACCATCCTTATTTCGACGGTGTGAGCGTACGCGAGGATCTTATTGCGGCGGCCACCTGCAAGGTCGCCAATTCCGATGTCTATTCCGTGCCGTACGCGGAGTTTGTTTCCACCCTGAGCCGGGTGATGGGCCTGCCGCCTCTGGAACGCTACTTCTTTATAGAGGGCGGCGCGGCGGCGGTCGAAAACACGCTGAAGGCGGCCATGGATTGGAAAGTTCGGAAAAATCTCGCCGCGGGAAAAGGGGAGCGGGGAACCGGGATCCTTCACTTCGAGCGCGCGTTCCACGGGCGCAGCGGGTACACCCTTGGTTTGACCAATACGGATCCGTCGAAAACCAACTATTTCGCGAAGTTTGACTGGCCCCGGGTTCCCGCTCCCTGCCTGGATTTCACGCTTCCGGAGGGCGAGCGGGAAGACGATGCGCGAGACAGGGAGGCGGCTTCGGCGGAAAGGATCGAAGAGATTTTCAGGGAACGGTCCGCTGATATTGCGGCGATCATCACCGAGCCGATTCAGGCCGAAGGTGGAGACCGTCACTTTCGCAGGGAATGGTTTTGGAAACTTCGCGATCTCTGCGATCGCTACGATGTCCTGCTGATTTTTGACGAGGTGCAGACCGGGTTGGGAATGACCGGGCGCAACTGGTGCTGCGAGCACTTCGATGTGCTGCCGGACATGATCGCCTTCGGGAAGAAGGCCCAGGTCTGCGGCGTGATGGCCGGTCCCCGGCTGGACGAAGTGGAGGAGAATTGTTTTCGTATCGGAGGCCGTATCAATTCCACATGGGGCGGGAACCTGGTCGACATGGTGCGAGCCACCCATTTCCTTCGGATCATCGAGCGCGAAAACCTGGTCGAAAACGCCCGGGAAATGGGCGCCTGCTTCCTGGCGCGGCTTCGGGAGGTGCAGGAAGAGGAGCCGCTGATTTCCCGTGCACGCGGTTGCGGCTTGATGCTCGCCTTCGACCTGCCCACCCCGGACCTGCGCGACGCCTTCTGGAAGGAGCTGTTCGCGAACGGTCTTCTGGCTCTGTGCTGCGGCGAGCGGTCGATTCGATTCCGTCCGGTTCTCGATATTCGTTCGGAGGATATCGACGAGGCGATTGCTGCAATCCGCGCCCAGTGCCGCCGCACCGTCAGAAGCTCCGGAACCTCCCGCTGAAAGGGGCCTTTGCTATGAAAGAGATCCTTGACGCCGCAGGTCTGAAAACGAAAAACCCCGGGGTCTTTTCCGGGGAATGGGGTGGGAAGGGAGAAACTTTTGAATGCAGGTCTCCCGGTAATGGCAGGGTGATTGCCTCCGTGCGATTTGGAGACGCGGGTGATTGTGAAACCGCTATCGACCGCGCGTCCGAGGCCTTCCGGAAATGGCGTCTCGTTCCCGCGCCGAAACGGGGAGAGACCGTCCGGCTCTTCTGCAATGCCGTCCGTGAGCGCAAGGGCGACCTGGCCCGTCTGCTGGCGTTGGAGTGCGGGAAGATCCTTGCGGAGGCCGAGGGGGAGATTCAGGAGGTGATCGATATTTGCGATTTTGCCCTGGGACTGTCCCGGCAGCTTTACGGGCTCACCCTCGCTTCCGAACGCCCGTCGCACCGCCTGATGGAGCAGTGGCACCCGCTGGGGCCGGTCGGGGTGATTACGGCTTTTAACTTTCCGGCCGCGGTCTGGTCCTGGAACAGTGTCTTGGCATCGGTTTGCGGCGATTCGTTGATTTGGAAGCCTTCGGAGAAAGCGCCGCTCATGGCCGCGGCGCTGACGAAAATCGCCGAGTACGCCTGCCGTGAAAGCGGGGCCGATCCTGCGGTATTCTCCCTCTGCTGCGGCCTTCCCGGTGATGTCGGGACGAAAATGATCGAGGACCGACGTCTGCCGTTGATTTCAGCCACCGGCTCATGCCGCATGGGCGCCGCGGTGGCAAAAGTCGTCCACGGACGGCTCGGGCGGACACTCCTTGAGTTGGGCGGGAACAACGCGGTCGTGGTCACGCCGTCGGCGCCGATGGACCTGGCCGTACGGGCGATTTTTTTCGGCGCCGTCGGCACGGCCGGTCAGCGTTGCACCACGACGCGCCGGGTTATCGTTCACGAATCCAGGTTGGAGGAGCTGAAAGAGGTGTTGCTCAAGGCATATGGATCGGTCAGGATCGGCGACCCGCTCGATCCGAAGACCGTGATGGGGCCGCTGATCGACCGTGAGGCCGTGGACGCGATGGCCCAGGCCCTTGTCAGGCTGAAAACCGAGGGAGGAGAGGTCCTCTACGGGGGCGAGCCGCTCGAGGGGAGTGCGTATCCGGGAGGCTGTTACGTGACCCCGTGTCTCGCCCGGGCGGAGAACCATTTTCCATTGGTGCAGGAGGAGACTTTCGCCCCCATACTCTACCTTATCACTTATCGCGAATTTGACGAAGCGATCGCATTAAACAACGACGTGCCCCAGGGATTCAGCTCGGCCATCTTCACCGCCGATATGCGTGAAGCCGAACATTTCGTGGGGCCGGGCGGAAGCGACTGTGGGCTGGCCAACGTCAACGCCGGTACCAGCGGCGCCGAGATTGGCGGAGCCTTCGGCGGTGAGAAAGCCACCGGCGGCGGCCGCGAGAGCGGCACCGACGCCTGGAAGAACTATATGCGGCGCCAGACCAATACCATCAACTACTCCGACGAACTGCCCCTCGCCCAGGGAATCAACTTCGAAGCGTAGACGCCGGGCAGGAGGCAGGAAGAAAACGCTGAAACGCTGAAAAGCTGACAGGGGGCAGGGGAATTATGAAGTTGCGTTTGTTGCTTCGTCATCTCCGTTTCACCACAAGAGCTTAAACCACTTCGTGCATTATGTGTAATTTGCGGTTGGAAGTTCCTCTCCGAAATAATGATTTTGCCAATTCCCCAGTAGGAGGACAACAGGGGAAGTATACCTCCCTGCATCAAGTTTTCGGATTCTCCTGCCGCCCGTCTTCTATTTCATTCCTCTCTTGAGAGGGGGCCAGCCGCAAGGCTGGCGGGGTGTGTTTTCCGAAAACTTGATGACGTGCAGTATAGTTTGTATTCTTTCCGAACGAATAACGAATCACGAGTAACGAATCATGGCTACCGCTTCGCTCACCGAAGATAAGCGAACAAGCAACTACTTCCGCTCTTGTTAGTAGCCCGCGGAATTTCAGGCGCCGGCGATTAGGGTTTCCGGAGGTTATTTGTCGGGATTTCCTTCCGGATGTAGGGGGCTTTGTAAAATGAATATGAAAAAGCGGCGATAAATTTGTAAAACTGTTGTTGACCAGAGGATTACGCTTGTTGAGCTGCCGTGTTCGGTGAAGGTTGGGGCTGCGTTGAATCCTTTCCTTTTCCGGAAACGATCGGCGGAAGAACCAATGAGCTCCCTGGAAACATTTCCCGTGCCTTATGTCAGGTCGCAGACTGTCGATTCGCAAGCGAGCGACGGCGATCTCTTTCTCAGATTTCCTCGCGGGCTCTGTTCGGTGATGCACGCCCGAACCGGAGAACATGAGCGGGCTTTCTACGCTCGTTACCTCAATGACATTCAGTTTCTGATCGATCATGACAGGGGTTTGTGGTTTGATCGCCGGCTGTGCTGGGCCAGCGAAGACCATCCGGTTATTGAGTTTGATCCGGAATGGCTCACGTTTATTTTTCCGCCGAAAGAGCATACGCAACTGGGATTGTTTGCCTGGTATTGGCTTTGGGTTGAGGCCGACCGAAGGCTGTCGGTCTCGCGGTTTGCGTTTGAAGAGCTTGAAGCCGCTTACTCCGCGGCAACGGGTCCTCATACGGATTCGTTCGCGGAACTCTACCCTTTTGTGGACGGAATCAATCGCGCCCTGGACGGAAAAGGGGGGAGCGATCCGTCCCTGGACGGCTATTTGCTCGATGCGAGTGATGCTCGTGATTTTCGCAGCCGGCTTCAGGGTGAGCGGCTTTGGTTCATGAATCTTTTGATCGATTACGAGCCGTTGGTCTTCGACCCGGCGCAAGCGCCCGACGAGGTTCCCGCCTTTTCGGTCCGGCTCTACCGGGTTGCCGGGGAAGAGTCCCTGGGCAATGTGTCCGGTCAGCTGCGGGCGGTTTTTCGCGACGGCTCGTGGAAAATTGATTTCGCGCGCGCGGCCAACCCACGGGCTTCCGTGGACCGGCCCCATCCCGAGCCCATGCCGATTCGTGCGGAGTGGTCCTGAAGGAGGCGAAAAACCGGATCGTTGCTGTTTGCTCCTGTAGGAGCGGGTCTAATCCAAATGGCGCGGTTAGGGGCTCGACCGGAGGGATTGGGCTTATGGAGAGTGTGAGATTCAGGCCGCTTGGTCGACACACCCCACCATGCTGGCGCATGGTCCCCCCCTCTCTCAAGAGCTGGTCATTACCCATATTCCGGGTCGCGGGACACTGCCCTGCTCTTCAGCCAAATGCCGGTCGTGCTGGGAGCGCACCAGCAAATGGGCCGGGTTGTCTTCGTTGGAAAATCTTTCAAAAAGCTCGTAAATGCCGGCCTCGCGGTCCCCGACACTCACGAGCATCGTTTCGGGGAGGCGAGCCTGAATCGCGCAGGCGTCCTCATAGCTCTTGAGCCACTTGTTGCTTTCTTTTTGCTCGATCGGGAGCTTTTTGCGCCGGTGTTTTGATGCGATCAAGGATCTCTTCGGTAAACTTCGGTCGGCTGTGTTTCATCATTGGCCAACCAGCTTGTACGAAAGACTCGATAGGGTTCCGCAACAAATTTATGAACAATGCCCAGCTCTAAAAAGAGGGGGGGACCGTTCGCTAGTGTAGCCCGCCACAAATAATGTAAATGATCCAACCCGGTGGAGTCGGCGGCAAGAGCCCGTAGGGATGCCGCTTGCCGGCATCCGCCACGGAGGTCGCAAGCGACCTCCCTACGAAAAGGACCGGCGTGAGATCCGAGACCGATTTGCGCGGCGCTTGCGGCCCAATGGAACCGTTCGATCAGCCGGAAACCTCCAAATAAGTTACAGACCGCTTGGCGGGCTACACTAG
>PWMU01000173.1 GCA_003558065.1 Opitutia bacterium
GTTTATGCCGGCGAAAGGGCTTTCGAACGCGAGACCGTCTGGCATTTTTACCGGCTGGCGGAGGGCTGAAGGAGAACGGTCCCCGGGACGGTGCCCTGTGAATTTCAACACGGTCTTTTCATTTGCAAGCTTTAATCCGCTTTTTTTAACCAAAAATCTCAAATTTCAAATTCACGATCTGAAATGCTTTTTCATGCGGCCTTCAGAGGCCAAATGAAAAAGCCGTGGTGAATTTCAATTGCTCGGGGATTTGAGAATTGACACAAACCGCGGGACTCTCCATAAAGCTCGCCCAACATGAAGTTTTCATCCCCGACCCTCAAATTCCGCTTCATCAATACCAGCCTCCTCGCCGCCACTCTCGCCTTTGCCGTGGCGGCCGCGTCCGCGAACGCGCAGCTTCTTCATTACGATTTCGACGAAGCCGACAGCGGTGACCTGCCCGCTGTCGACCACGGCTCCGGGCTGGTCGCGCCGGGGACCTTTGAAGGCGGTGCCACTCGCACCGGGAATACGCCGGCGGGCTTTTCGCTGGGAGCGCTGGACATTACCGCTTCCGGTTCCTATGTCGACGGAGGGGATGCGGGCAAGCTGGACGGGTTAACGCAGTTCACATTGACGGGCTGGGTGAATCTTCAGGGAACTCCCGGTCACGGCGATCGTATAATGTCGAAACAGGCCGCGTGGGACGGCAGCAGTTCGGATGGATTCAGTTTCGCGTTCAACAATCCGACGGAGGGGAGCATTGCAGCGGACAATTTCCAATTGAACTTGGCATTGGGCGGCGAAGGGAGTGCCTTCTCCTTTGTTACCCCCGGGGCCGACCTTGATGCGGATAACCAATGGATTTTCGTTGCCGTTACCTACGACGGCACCGAAACCTCCGGCAACGTTCATTTCTACAATGCTTCTGTGGACGAGGCCGTGGCTCAGTTGGGAGTTGGGGACGCGGCGAGCGGAACCATCGAGCAGATCCCGGAAGCCTTTTTGGTAGGAAGCGTCGGAGCTTCCCCGGGCGCCAATTCGCCTCCCGCTTGGATCGACGACGTCCGCGTCTACGACAGCGTCCTCGACACTTCGGCGCTCGACGACGTCCGCCTGGCCAACATTCCCGAGCCTTCCACTTACGCCCTCCTTGCCGGGGGGCTTTTTCTGGGACTGGTCATGATCCGCCGCCTCAGGCGCGGAAGAAAATAGGACCGGGAACACACGGCCGGCTTGAGATTTCTTTGAGCCCCGCGGACCCAGTGCCCGCGGGGCTTGCTGTTTTACCGGTCGTCCGGAAAAGAGAACGTTCCAGGCTCTACCCTCGTTCCTGTTGGCCTGCCGGAGTTTCTTCTTTCGCTGAAGCCGCGGGGCCCCTGAGCCCCGCTCCTGCCTGGCCGCTTCCCGGTCTGAGCCTTCTGAATCAAGAGAAAGTATTGTCAGGGTGAGGCAAATCCGCATTCTCCTTCCCCATGACTACCGCCAAAGCTTCCCCGTACCGTTGGATAGGGCTGGGTGTTTTCCTGATTATTCTGATTGTCGGGTACCTCGCAGCAGGTGAATTTGCCCAGCGGGAGGTCGATCCCGAACAGGTCGAGCGGTTGGCCGAGGCCAGGGGAGTCGAAGCGGAAGACGTGGTCCATTACGGCTTCTGGTCGCTGGCCCCCGCCGTTGTGGCGATTGTCCTGGCTTTTCTGACGAGGAACGTGCTGGTGGCCCTTTTCCTGGGGATTCTCGCCGGGGGGATAATTACCGGACAGCTCAACGTTATCAAACACTTCCTGATCCCCTCCCTCGGGTCCCCCGGCTACGCCCAGATCCTTCTGGTTTACCTGTGGTTTCTCGGCGGATTGATCGGGATCTGGACCTGTACCGGCGGTGCCCTTCATTTTTCCGACTGGGCGTCGCAGCGCATGGTCCGGGGCCCCCGCTCGGCCAAGTTTTTCGGCTGGGTGATGGGGTTTGTCTTTCACCAGGGAGGCAATACCAGCACCGTTTTGACCGGCACCACGGTCCGAGCCATCAACGACCGGCACAACGTTTCTCACGAGGAACTGTCGTATGTCGTCGATTCGACCGCCTCGCCCGCGGCGACGCTGTTGCCGTTTAACGTCTGGCCGCTCTATGTCGGAGGAATCGTTGCCGGATCCATTCCCCTGATCGCCACGGAGGAACAGGGAGTCACGTTCTTTTTCAAGGCGATCCCCTTGAATTTTTATGCCATCTTCGCCGTGTTGCTGACGCTGCTGCTCGCCTGGGAAAAACTGCCCCTGATCCCCAGCCGCAAGATGCTCCGGGCGCGCAAGCGGGCGCGGGAAGAAGGCAAACTCGACCGGGACGGCGCGCATCCCATGACGGCTTCCGAGCTGACCGAGAGCCGGGTGCCGTCCGGCTACACGCCGGGCCTGGTCGATTTTCTCGTCCCTATCCTGATCCTGATTTGCGTGGCGGTCCTTCCTTTCATGTACGTGACGTTCACCGAGGGCGCGGACCAGGCCTCGGTCTACATCAACGAAGCCTTTTTCCTGGCTGTGGCCGCGGCGATCCTGATCGCCCTGTTCAAAGGAATGAAGGTTCGCACGGCCATGGACGGTTTCATCAACGGCTGCAAGGGGGTCACGATCGGAGCCATCATCCTCGGCCTCGCCACGACCCTGAACGGGGTCAGCGACAGCCTGGGTGTCGGGTTCTACGTCGTCGACGCTTTCGGCGACGTCCTGCCCGCCGCCATTCTGCCGGCTGGCCTCATGCTGCTATGCATGATCATCGCCTTCTCCACCGGCACCTCGTTCGGGACCTTCGCGGTCATGTTTCCCATCGCCCTGCCACTCGCCTGGAGCATTCACCCGGAATCGTTTTACATCATGGTGTGCTTCTCCGCCGTCATCGGCGGCAGTCTTTTCGGGGACCAGTGCTCGCCGATTTCCGACACGACGATCCTTTCGTCGCTGGCCACCGGTTGCGACCTGATGGACCACGTCTATACCCAGATCCCGCTGGCATTGACGGCGGCCGGGCTCGCGGCGGCGCTTTATACCGTCCTGGTGGTACTGTTTGTCTAGGAGTCTGTAGACGAAGCCCGACAGACTCCCAGGGGGAACCTCACACCTGACTTCCCTCCGCCTTCCGCTGTAAAGTAAAGGGTTCATTATTCCCTTTCCCTCCTCCCGGCTCCTCTGTGATAAAGGGGGATGCCGATTCAAGAGATTGTCACGCACCCGGGCGGAGCCCACAAGGACGAGTTTCTGGCCTGTTCCGTTCTGCTGGCCCTTCACGCGGTGCCGGTCGTCCGGCGCGAGCCCCAGGCGGAGGAGCTGGACGATCCGGCTACCTGCGTCGTCGATGTCGGTCATCTTCACGACCCGGAACGTCACAACTTCGATCATCACCAGTTTCCGAAGGACACCCGGCCAACGTGCTCGCTGTCATTGGTGCTGCGGCACATCGGCCTGTACGAGGATGCCCTGAGGTTCTGCGACTGGCTGGAGCCGGCCGAGTGGTTCGATTGCCGCGGACCGGTGGCCACCGCGGAATGGATGGGTGTCGAACGGGATGCCATGAACAAGTTGAACTCCCCGATCGATGTGACCCTGTTGCGCCGCTTTGCGCAGTCGCACCGCCTCGAGCCGGGAGAGCCCCTGTGGGAGGTGATGCGGATGATCGGCGAGGATCTGCTCGAGTACCTGAAATCGCTGCGCGACCGGTTGAATACCATCGCCAAACACGCCGAAGTGTGGGAGCTCGGCAAGGGCGAACGGACGTTCCAGGTCCTCTACATGCCCCGAACCGAGCCCCTGCCTTCGGAACCGTCGATGGGCCTCGGCCGTTTCATTGAAAGCCGCGGCCTGAAAGACTCGGTTGCCGGGATGATCTATCCCGACCGGCGCGGGCCCGGCTACGGACTTTCGCGTTTCAACGACGACCTCCGGCTTGATTTCACCCGTATCGACGGCGAACCCGACGTTCACTTCACCCACAAGCAGGGCTTTGTCGCCAAAGCCGGCGCAACCGATCCCGAACGCCTCAGGGAGCTCGTCGCCGCGGCCTGGGTCGGCCGGGACGACTGAACGGCGGGGGGGGTCTCGTCAGGTCAGGCTTCCGGCGGGATTCTGGAATGTGCCGCAAGCCACCCCTCGCTCGCTGGTTTCGCCGAGGGATTGATGAAGCGCCGGCCGCCGAGCGATTTCGGCGAATTCATTCCCGCCTGGAGAAAGGCTCGGGCTCGTGCCACGGCCTGGCCCAACGGATACCCGAGGCTCAGCCCCGCGGTGATCGCGGCGGAAAACAGGCAACCGCTGCCGTGCGTGTTCACTTCCCGGACCCGGCTGTAATCAAAGCGTCTCGGCTCTTCACCCGGGGCGATCAGGACGTCGATCACCCGCTCGCCCTCCAGGTGCCCGCCCTTCATCAGGACCGCACAGCCGTATTCCGCGCAAAGTCGCCTTCCCGCTTCGACCATGGCGTCGGTGTCCGCCGCCCGTTCTCCCGCGAGCACCGCGGCTTCGTCCAGGTTGGGTGTGATCAGCGCGGCGCGGGGCAGAAGGTGCCGTTTGACCGAATCGATCGCCGCTTCCTGCAGAAGGACCGCGCCGCTGGTGGCCACCATCACCGGATCCACCACGGCCGGGATCTCGGGATGTTCCTCCAGGAACCCCGCCACGGTACGGATGATTTCTTCCGAGAACAGCATGCCGGTCTTCAGGGCGCGAATTTCGAAATAGCGGGCCAACTGCTGCATCTTCTCGAGTACGAAGGGAGCCGTCGCCGGAAAAACCTCGCTGACCGAATCCGGATTCTGGGCGGTCAGGCACGTGATGGCGGACGTGCCGTGGACGCCGAACCCCTCGAAGGTGAGAAGGTCCGCCTGGATACCGGCCCCGCCGCCACTGTCGGAACCGGCCACGGTCATGGCTACGGGTGTGTCCGGGTCAATGGAGGTGGGCGGCTGCATGGGACTCATTAAAGGAAGCCGGGACTCGATTTGGCAAAGGAATTTATCCGGACGCTGAGGTCACGGCACGGATTCGAGCAGGGGGTTCCTTGGTCAAAGCCGCCCGGACACAGTCAGGCCGATCGGGAAAATTTTTGATGGAATCCTCTCGGTGCCCCGGTTTTCATCGGGTCATGTACCAGGAAAGACGACGGATTGTCATTACCGGGGTCACGCGCGGCCTCGGCCGCGCGCTGGCGGAGTACCTGGCGAAGGAAGGGCACGTTATTGCGGGGTGTGCCCGTTCGAGGGCCGGGATCGAGGCGTTGGGTCACGAACTGGGGTCGCCGCACACGTTTTCGGTCGTGGATGTGGCGTCTGTGGAGGAGGTCGAGCAGTGGGCAAGGGCCGTTGTGAACGACGGCGGCCCGCCGGACCTGCTCATCAACAACGCCGGCCTCATCAATCGAAACGCTCCGCTTTGGGAGGTTCCCGCGGAGGAATTTTCCCGGGTCGTCGACGTGAACCTCAAGGGAACCGCCTACGTGATGCGGGCCTTTCTGCCGTCCATGGTCGAACGCGGCAGCGGGGTGGTGGTGAATGTCAGTTCCGGCTGGGGCCGCTCGGTTTCTCCCTCGGTGGCGCCGTACTGCGCCACCAAGTGGGGTGTCGAGGGGTTGAGTTTTGCCGTGGCTCAGGAGGTGCCCCGGGGACTGGCGGTGGTGGCGCTGAATCCGGGCGTCATCCATACGGAAATGCTGCAAAGCGCCTTTGGAGCCGGGGCTGCCGCGTCTCCCGGGCCCGCGGATTGGGTCCGCCGGGCCGTCCCGTTCATCCTTGATATCGGACCGGACCAGAACGGCGACGCCCTGAGCGTTCCGTGAGCAGGCGAATTTTTCCTTGCGCCGGGATTTTCTTGTTTCATTTTCTATAGGGAGTATCTTTCGGGTCTGCCGCCCGGATTCCGCCGGGTAGCAGACTCCTCCTTCGGGAA
>PWMU01000182.1 GCA_003558065.1 Opitutia bacterium
CCGCCTCGCGCTGCAGGATTTGGATAAATTCGCCGATTCGCTCCTCGCTGAAGAGATGACGGCCGATCGCGGTCGCCTGCATGGCCGAGTAAAAGGCGTCGCCGTCCGGAACGCGCAGCGCGACCGCCGTTTCGGCAGGCAGACAGTGCCAGCTGGGTTTCGCGGATTCGGCAGTCGCGAAGGTGGCGTGCAGTATCAGGAAAGCAGTTATTGAAGCAAGAATGAATCGAAGCATGGTTCGGTTGGTTGGAATTTTGATTTGGGACCGTCACACTGACCCATCTCGCCGCCCTCGGCGAGTCGAAAGTCGGCTTTTGGCTCGGCGTTCCCGCCGGTGTCCGGGAGCGGGGCGCTTCAGCCGGCGAATCCGGAGCGTGCGCCCCGCCCACGCCCGTGCGTTCCGGTATCCGCGGCTCCCGTAACCGAGGGAACCAAGGCCCCGACTCTCGACTCTCGATAATCGACAATCGATAGCTGATAACCCATTCCCCTCCCGGAATAAACCTTGCCTGAGGGCGCGGGGACGGGCAGGGTCGGGTTTCTGCCGAGATGATTCTATGAAATACCAGACGATCCTGATTTTTGGCGCGCCGGGAAGCGGAAAGGGAACCCAGGGAAAGGCGCTGGGCCTGCTGCCGGGCTTTTTCCATTTCGCCTGCGGCGATGTGTTCCGCTCGCTCGACACGACGACCGATGTCGGCCAGGCGTTTCTTGAGTATTCGAGCAAGGGAGAACTCGTCCCGGACGAAATCACCATACGGCTGTGGGCGGGCCGGATCAAGCAGGCGGTGGAATCACGGGATTTTCGGCCGAGCCTGGATTACCTGGTCCTCGACGGCATTCCCCGCGACGTCAACCAGGCCGCTCTGATGAAGGATGAGGTCGACGTGCGGGCCGTCTTCCACCTGACCTGCCCCGACCGCGAACAGCTCATCCTCCGCCTTAAGAACCGCGCCCTCAAAGACAACCGCTTCGACGATGCCAACGAGCAGGTCATCCGCAAACGCCTGGAAACGTACGAAGCCGAGTCGAGACCGCTCCTCGACTATTACGACCGGAGTATCATCCACACCATCGACGCCCTCCAAACCCCCGCCCGGGTCATGCTCGAAATCCTCCAGGTGGTGACCAAATTGAAACGGTGAGGCGGGCACCCCGGGGGGCTAAACCGGATGGCACGGGTAAGCCGTAATCTTGCCGTCGAAACCCCAGCAAAACCCGCCAGCAACCGAAGACGAAGCCGAACTGTGGCGACCGGGTTCACCCCCGGGAGATCTGGCGGCGCTTTGTCCGGTGGCGTGATACCTTTGCGTGGAACAGGGGCCCCTTCTCGATTCACGGCGCCTGGCGCGGGTCCGATTGGACTCTAACTGGAAATTAGACAAAAAAAAGCTTGTCAAACGTCAGGTTTCCCTCCGTAATGAGGGCGTTTCATAAAAGTCGCCCCTGACTATACTGAACCCAATCTCAAAAAAGATTCCCTGTACAATGAAAAAAACGATCACAAAAAACTGGTGTCTGGTTCCTGTTCTCGTCGGCGCTATGGCTGTTTCGGCCTACGGGCAGCTGGTGCTCAGCGACGATTTCGAAGGTGAAACTCCCACTTGGGACGCGTCTAACGGGAGCCCGACACTCTCAACGGATCAAAACAATACTCCGGGTGGTAATCAGAGTTTGTTTATTGCCAACACCGGCGATCGGGCAACGTGGAATGACTTTGGTACCTTGAATGCGTTCAGTCTAACCTTTTATTATTACGCCGATAGCGAGGATCTCGGGACGAATCCCCGGAATTATGGGCAGGTTCAATCCCGTGCAGTTGCGGGTGACGTAAACAGTGATCTGGACCAGCTTTTTGCCATTGGGAACTACCACGCTGACGGACACGACACCTCCACCTACCAGTACCGCGTCGTTTCCGGCGACACCGCGGGTTGGTTTGATTTCGACCCGGATGTGATTGAGGTGAGTAATGATGAGTGGGTGGAATTTAATATAACCCGCACCACGGAAAACGTGGTCACTTTTTCAGTGAACGGCACTGTCGGAGCAACGATTACCGACGCGGCTTTGGGCGATATCAGTATCGTCGATCTGGGTGGATTGGGCTTTGCGACGACGGAACAGCCGGCCTACTTCGACGATATGACGTTGATTCCCGAGCCCAGCACCTACGCCGCGATCTTCGGCGCGCTGGCCCTCGCGGGCGCGTTCGTGATGCGCCGCCGCCGGTCGGTGAAGTAAGCGCGATCAACTCAGGTTGAAACTTTGAAAAGGGCGTCCCGCATCTGCGGGGTGCCCTTTTTTTTTGTCGGGACGCGGAGGGAGACGCCCCTTTCATAATTCTGCCTTTTACCGTTGCCTTTGCAGGCCGCTCCGTGAGGAGCGCGATTCCAATGGGTTTACAGTGTCATTCGAGCCCGTGCGGTTCCCTATTCTCACGGACAGGCCTCCCGAAAATGACGGATCTCCGCCCTCCCCCGGCGAAATGAGCGGGCCGTCACTCCCGGGATAGAAGGCACACCGCGTAGGCGGCGATCGCGCGTTGGCGGCCGATGTCGTCGATACCTTCGTTGGTGGTCGCCTTGACGCCGATGCGGTCTTCGGCGACGCCGGCGGACGCGGCCAAAACGGCTTTCATCCGGTCGCGGTACGGATTGACCCGGGGATTTTCGGCGATCAGGGTGGTGTCGATGTTTTCGATCTCGAACCCCTGTTTGCGAATCAAAGCGGCGGACTTTTGCAGCAGCACCTGGGAATCGATAGCGCGGTACCTTTCGTCGGTATTGGGGAAGTGATGGCCGATGTCCGGAAGGCCGGCCGCTCCCAGCAGGGCGTCGCAGACCGCGTGGGTCAGGCAGTCCGCATCGGAGTGTCCGAGGAGTCCCCGGTCCGACGGGATTTCCACCCCGCCAAGAACACAGCGGCGCCCTTCCGCGAGCTGGTGGATATCGTAGCCGTTCCCTATGCGAAACTGTTTCATCCTTTGAGGCCGCCGGCCTGAGACGGCCGTTGCGGGAAAAACCTTCTATTGGATACGTCCTTCGTCGAAATCGATCATGTCGGCGAACGAAACGAGGTCGTCGCGGTCTTCCGCGTTCATTTTCTTTTTGACGTCGTCCAGTGCCTCGCGGCCCATCGAACTCATGCCCATCTGAACGAGCTTCCGGTTCCAGACGGCAATCCGAAGGTCGTCGGGAAACAGCTCCAGCAGGCGCCGGTCGCGTTCCGCTTCGTCATTGCTGGTTCGGACGATCTCAATGACGTCCTCCGGATCGATACCGAGGTGGAGACACAGAAACCCGTCGAAACCCTTGGTGAAGTTGCGTTGGTAGGATTTGGGCAGTTCCCCCGCGAGATGCTTCCGGATTTTCGCCAGGAAGCGCGGCAGGTGCAGCAGACCGCAGGGATGAGGCTGATACGGGGAGGGCAGGTCATAAAGAATCTCGCCCGTGGGACCTGACGCGGTTTCGCTCATGACCTCGATGCAAGCGCCGGGAGCCGAAGGCCCGCAAGCTAAAAAGGCGGAGAGGCAAAAAACGTGAAGGGGAGGGGGGAGGAATTATGGATTAAGAGTTATGAAATGATGGGGGTGGGGGTCGGCTGGCGATAGGGTCCGAGGCTTTGCCTCGCTAGATAATTCTGAGCTTCGGAAGATCCTGGTTGTCGATCAGTCCCGCGGGAAGGCCGTTGGCGTCGATAACAATGAGGTCGTCGATATTGTGTTTCTCAAAAAGCTTGAGGGCTTCGACGGCGAGGGAATCGGCCGGGATTGTTTTCGGGGAGGGTGTCATGAATTCGCTGACCCTGCGCTCGAGGCAATCCGCGAACTCCAGTGCCGCGCGGCGGAAATCCCCGTCGGTAAAGATCCCGGTCAGTTTTCCCGATTCGGGATCGACCACGGCGAGGGATCCCGCTTTGGCCCGTGTCATGGCCAGTATGGCTTCGCGCGTTGGCGTGTTCCCGGGCAGCAGGGGAAAGCGGGTTCCCGTGCGCATGATGTCGGAGACCCGGAGCAAGAGCGTGCGTCCCAGGCTGCCGCCGGGATGAAAGCGTGCAAAGTCCTCTTCGGTAACCCCTTTCATTTCGAGGAGCACCATGGCCAGGGCGTCACCGAGTGCCAGGCTGGCCGTGGTGCTCGCGGTCGGTGCGAGCTTGAGGGGACACGCCTCCTTCGGCACCCGGAACAGCAGCGACGCGTCGCAGATTCCGGCCAGGGTCGAATCGGGCCGGCCGGTCATGGCCACGTTTTTGAGCCCGAGACGCTTGAGAATGGGCACCAGCCGGATCAATTCCTCGGTCTCCCCGCTGTTGCTGAGGATGATGGCGAGATCGCCGTCAAGGCAGGCCCCGAGGTCGCCGTGCAGCGCCTGCGTCGCGTCGAGAAAGCTCGAGCGCGCGGTGATGCTGTTGAAGGTTCCGACCAGTTTCTGGCAGATATGCGCCGACTTGCCCACACCTGTGAAAACGACTTTCCTCCCCGCCTGCAGGCAGGCTTCCACTTCCCGCACCACCCGGGCGAAGTCCTGGTCGAGCCCGTCCGCGGTCGCCCTCAACGCTTCGGTTTCAATTTCGAGGCACTGCCGACCTTTGTTGATGATTTGTTTGGTGTCCATGGTGGCATCTTGAGGGAAGGGCGCCCGGATTGCCCGCCCACACCCGGAAAAAAAGACGTTACGGGCTCCTTCCGGTCATCTTGAAGCAAAACGGGTGGTATTGAAGAAAAATCGTGCGGGCTTTGAAACCGGCGGAATCCGTGAAAACCTGTTGTCTCCTTGTTTATCTTTGCAATAGTACGAGGGAAGGTGAGCGGGGTGTCCGGGCGGAAGCGGGCACACGCGCGCCGGGAGGTAACGGCCAAAGCATTTTCCGGGAGATTCAGATTGTCAGTATTGATCAACAACCTACTTCGAGCGGCCCTGTATCTATGGGTTCCCCTCATGCTGGCGTTCGGTGGATGTGGGTTTTACGATACCGCTGAAACCGTTAACGAGGAGGAGGAACGGTCTTATCAGCGCGGAAAACAGTACCTGCGAGAAGGCCGGCAGGAGAACGCGTTGAGCTCGTTTTTGCGGGTTATTGAAAGGCGTCCCGGCGATGCTCCCGAATCGCACCTGGAAGCCGCCGATATCTACCTGACTCATCTCGAGGAGCCGGTGGAGGCGATCTACCACTTTCGCCGGTATCTCGAGCAGAAGCCGAACTCCCCTCAGGCGGATCTTGTGAGAGGCCGGATCAACCGGGCAATGAAGGAGTTTGCCCGAACGCTGCCCGCGGATCCCCTCCGGTATCCGGTCGAGCGAATGGACCTCATCGCCTCCGTCGAGGAATTGGAGAGAGAGAACAGCGAGCTCAAGCGCGCGGTTGCCCAACTCCGGGAGGAAAGCGAGGCGTTGCGGGCGCAGGTACGCGAAGCTGAGGAGCGGGCGGAGGAGGCCTCCCGCCGGGTCCAGGCCCGGCGTCAGGAGGAAGCGAGCCGGCGGCAGCGTGAGCCCCAACAGAGGGCTTCGCTCGCGGCGTCGGAGGAACCGGATCGGTCCGGCGGGGACGAACGCGAGTCGTCGCGCGGCACCGAAACCTACACGGTTCAATCCGGCGACACGCTTTACCGGATAAGCTCCCGGTTTTACGGGACCGGCAATCGCTGGGATGAGATCTACGAGGCCAATCGCGACGTTCTTCCCAACGCGAACTCGGTTCGCGCCGGCATGGAGCTGGAAATCCCCCTGGACTAGTCCGAATGCCACCTGGAGAAGCCGGGTAGATCGATGGAAGGAGTGGTACCGCAAGGCGCAACGGACACAGCCCGCCGCTCTAGCGAGCGGTCCCCCCTCTCCATAAGCCCAATGTAGAACACGCTTCCAGCGTGTTTC
>PWMU01000046.1 GCA_003558065.1 Opitutia bacterium
AACTGGTTGCGGGAATAGGCCGACTCCTCGTAGCCGACATAGGGCCAGAGCTCCCGGTGCCAGTAGTGACGCAGGTTGTCGAATCGATCCACGTAACGGGCGGCCAGGATCCTGCCCTCGTTATCGTTGGCGTACAACATGATCCCCGAGCCGATCTCGCGCATGTTGGAGGTGCAGGAGGCGGCACGCGCGCTTTCGCGCACGGAGCTGACAACCGGAATAAGAATCGCGGCGAGGATCCCGATGATGGCGATCACGGTCAGCAGTTCGATCAGGGTAAAACCCGCAACTCGCGAAAGCTGCGACGCATCGGTCTCTACAGGTTTCCTGGTCATTGGCTTGGGGAATTGATACTCGGGTTAAAGATAGATTAGCAATCCGATACCGATTGAACAACAACCTTAATCGTCCTGCCCGTCCGGCACAAGTCCGGGGAGTCGAGAATGGTCAGAAAACTGTGTACTTTTTTCACCCGGGGTCCGGTGTTCGACCCCGGTTCCGCCTGCGACAGCGCGACGCTGCCCCGGGTCGTGACCCGCTAACGGAGTCACCCGTATTTCCGCCTTCTGTACTCCCGGGCGTACTCGGCGCCGGAGAATTCGACCGTTTCGTCCGAAAGCGCTGTCCATAATTCCCCGTGCTGCCGTGACGTGTGAGCGGCCCGGAGAATCCGCATCGCCTCCACCGCTTCATCGACCGGAGTTTTCGGACGTTTGCCTTCGGCGACGGCAAGAACCTCGGCGACCATCTCTCCATGGAGAGAATACGGTATGTCGACTTCCTTGACCCACACCGATTCGGTAACCGCCTCGCCGCCGACAAGCACGTGGAATATCGCGTGAGGATTCCGTATTTGGACGACCCAGAACGCGCCCGATCGATGTTTGACCTGGAAACTTGAGGGGCGTCCGCCGGCCAACCACAGAACCGCTTCCGCGCCGGAACCGAGTACGGTCTGTCCCATCTCCACACCGTGCGAGGCATAGGCAAACGGCTCATCCTGGCCGACGGTGGAAACCACCGAGCGCACCGGCCCGTTCTCCCGCCAGGTCTGCAGCCTCTCGTGCAGCCGGGTGCTCGAACCGAGCACGACCCGGGAATTCTTCCAACTCAGCAGCTCTTCCAAATCTGCGTCCCGGCAGGCGATCGGCTTGTCGATGAACACAGTTTTTCCGCGTTCGACAAACGGCCGGGCCTGCTCGACGTGCCGGTCCCAGTCAACCCCCATAATCGCCGCCGCATCGCAGCGCTCCACAAACTCGTCGTAATCGCCGCAAACTTCAAACCCATACTCGCTGCAGAACTCCGCCGGGTATTCCGGAGGATGAACGGTTCCGTCGTCGTAGCACAGTACGTGTTCCACGCGTTTAAGGAGATAGGGAGCCCAGGCGGCGGGATGCGAGGTGTCCAGGCCGCATAAGCCGAATGTTCGAACGGGGGACGGGTTCATTTTACTTCTCCTTTATGGCAGTTGACAATCACACCCCGGGGAGATCGGGTCTGGTCTCGAGAGCGATCCGTTTCCCTCTCCGGCATCGTGAATGGAAGACGCTTTATCATTCAATTAACGGGCAATCCGTTGCCCAACTCTCCGGCAAACTAATCCGGGTTCGCTGTCCCGGGCAATCGGAAACCGGCGGCTTCAATCCGAAAGCTGTGTATCTTTTGCGGGCACTCCATTGAAGCAGCCTCCGGCATTGGAAGGCAGCCACGGTTGATCCAAAGACTCCGTCGCCTCCAGGGCATCCGGATCCTCTCCGCCCAGCTCGCTGTCCGCTTGTTCGTGGGTCCCTGAGGAAAACAGTCTTTATAGCTAGCGAGGCGAAGCCTCAGACCGGAAGCGAAACCGGTTTCTGTGGCGACGGGATTTACGCCCGGAGAACCGATGTTCCAAGCCTCTCCCGAGGTAAACTCGCCACGAAGAAAAAAAGTGTGTTTTGAACAATTTGATTCAATTACAACTTCTTTTCCCCATTTTGGGACTCTAGAGCAGGACCGTCCAACCCGGCAGCACCCGGGTTCATTTCGCGAGCCGGGTAACCGCCTGGCTCCACCTTTCCCGGTTTTCCTCCACCCACCGAAACGGCACGTCAAACGATGCCAGAAGGAAACGCGCCCGGTCTTCTTCCGGGGCTTTCATCACGCCCTCGGTGCGCCATGCCACCCAGGCGCCGAGCATGGCGACCGGAAGCGCTTCGATTTCGTCACCGGATAATGGATACTCCCCGTGATACGCAGCCGCGACTGCCGCGAGGCTTTCGAGCTCCAGGTGCGGGCAGGCCGTCAAGGACCAGATATCGCCGCCGTCAATCCGACCGTCCCGCCGTCCGCCGAAAAAAAACAGGCCTGTCGCCACATCGCGAACCCGGCTGTCGCGCCACGCCCAGTCGAAATCGAAAATGCCGGCGACCTCTCCCTCACCCGAGAACAGAAGGTTGCAGGCGTTGTAATCCCCGTGAATCACACCGACAGGGAGCCTTTCGCAAATCTCCAGGTACTCGTCGCGCAGCCGCCGGACCCGATCCCGGGCGTGCGCCAATTCCTGCCGCCGGCTCAATACCCCGTAAGCCTCGGCCACGAATTCCACGGCGGCCAGGAGGGCTTCGGGATGATCGAAGCGTTCGCGCGCCGGGATTTCGACCGGGTAATGTCCGAACTGGGGCAGGATCGGCTCGCAGCGACCGGAATAATCCAGGGAGGCCCGGTGAAGCCGCGCCAGGGCGAGCGCGGCGTTCCTGCCTTCCCGTTCCCGCCTGGCCGGGTCCAAAGGGGTTCCCTGTATCCACGGATAAACTTCATAAACGCCGTCTTCCCCGGGCACCCAGGACCGGCCGCCGCGGGCCTCGAGCGGCGGGAAAACCGGCAGGCCCTTCTCCGCCAGATGCCGGCGCAGTCCATGGTCGAAGCGGATTCGCTCCGGTGTGGAGGTCCGCGGGCCGCGGCGACGGAGAAAATAATCCCCGCCGGCCCCCCGGACCCGCCACGACCCCCCGGCCGTTCCGCCGCCCGGACGGATTTCCTCCGGTTCGAACCCGTACTCGGCCAGAATGTATCCAAACTCTTCCATTAACTCGCCTCCCCCCGTAGGAGCGGGTTCACCCCGCGAACGCCTCCCTTCCCCCGTGCCCAATGCCCTGCAACGAACGATGTTCCGTTGTCTCCAAAATCACCCGAACCGCGCCGCACGGCTGAATTCATTCCCGCGCCCTCGCCCAGGCCGCTCCCACGTCATCCGGCCCGAGAGGCCCCCGCACGGCCTCCCCCGCCCCCGATTGCCACGCGCCGACATCCGGACTGCCGCCGCGGGGACGACCGGCGATGTCTTCGACAACAAAATCAAAATCCCCTTCAGCCGCGCGCACCGCGGCACTTCCGTCGCCGGGCCGCCGGACTCCGCCGGACTCGCGTACCCATTCCGGGTCCGCAACCCGGAAGCCGTCGCCTTCCTCCACCCCCGGGTCCGCGCCGTAAAGGAGGTTCCCCTTCCACGTCGGAGCGATCAATTCGTCGCGCAGCTCCACCAGGGGCCCCCGGCCGCCGTGAATGAGGTTGTTCGCAAAAGTGACGTTCTTCGGGGGCAGGACGAGGTTGTCCCGCTCCGCCCCGAGGCCGAGAATGACCGGGCGCACGCAATCGACGAACGTATTGAAAACGACCGTCGTGTCATGCGATTGAAAATACTCATGCACTTCCGGGTCCTCCTGGCCGTTCATGATCCCGAACGGCGGGGTCCATCCGCGCCCGGTCAGACCGTCAAAGTAATTGTTCACCACCAAGTGCCCGGAATTCACCACACGCACGCCGCCCGTGCCCGGTTCTCCGTTGCCGAAGAACCAGTTTCCCTCGACCACGCAGCGGTCCCCGTGGCGCAGGGTGAGCGCGCCGCGCGATTCGATGAAGGTGTTATGGCGGTGCACGTTTTCGTTCGATTTGTTCGAAATGATTTCGCCGTGCCCACTGCAGTGTTCGAACAGGTTTCGTTCGACGAGCGTGCGGGAATCGTTCATCGAGGTGAACGAATGACCGATCATGATGATCGCCCCGCCGGAACGGCGCAGCGCCTCGTCGCGGGTCGTCCGGGGACCGAAATGATTGTTGTCGATCCGATGGTAATTCGGTTCCTCGTCGATATATGTCGTGATCATCCGCCCCGGATGATCCTGACCCCGGAAGCGGTTGTGATCCACCCGGTTGCGGTGACCGTGCAGGCCGATCCAATGATAACTCACGCCGTCCTCGGGAGGATTGTACTCGAGAATGGCGGAATTGGTGAACCGGCAATGCCGCGCTTCACCGTGTTGCGACGTTCGAAACTCAACCACCGCCCCGCTCTCCAGATAACCGTCACGAAACAATAAACCGTCGACTACCAGATGCTCCCCGCCGATCCGGATACGGGACTTCCCGCTGAGGATAACCTCTCCGGGAGTCTCCGCCCGCAGAACGATCGGTGCCTCGGCGGTGCCTTTGCCCTCAAACGCGATTTCCGCGTCTTCCCAGATTCCGTTGGCCATGATCAGGACGTCGCCGGGTTCGGCGTCGTTCGCCATGGTGCGACGAATTTCCGCCGGTGTCTCCACGGTGAAGATACGGCCCGTAGCCTTCTCCGGGTCCGCCCCCGATTCCAGCCACAACGGCTCCCACTCCTCAACGGCCCCCCAGGCGCCGGCGTTCGCCTGGGACGCCGCGATCCAGGTAAACGCAGCCGCCGAAACGCTAACAATGATCGGTTTGATTATCCTCGTATCTATCATAATCCTGTCCTTTCAATTTACTCTCGCACCGGTAACCACAACGGCCGCACAGCGACGGCCGGTCCCGGCTGTTCAATCCCCCTCCGGGTACCGGTCAAACACTTCTCCGTCGATATTGATCGCCTCGAAGCGGCTCCCCTCGCTGTCGAGAGTCACGAGGTAAAAGTGTTGCGTGGGCTCCGCATGTTCCAGGTACCACGTTTCGTCAACGTCGTGATGCTCGCGGCCCGTGAAGCCCCAGTTGCCGTCACCGAGGTAAACCACCCCGTCGGGATCGATTCGTCCGTCGCGAATCGGGGGTGTCCGCTTGTAGGTGTGATCGTGATTTTCAAAGACCACCTTCAACCCGTTCTCTTCAAACAGGGGCACCCAATGTTCCCGGATCGACACCTTTCGCGGCCGGTCGAAGTCGCGGTGCGCCGGAAAGGAAGCCACGTGGTAGATCGGAAAGACATGCGGAACGTCCCGCCGCTCCTCCAGCACACGCTCGAGCCATTCGGTCTGTTTTCCCTCGACCCGGTTGGTGTGGTGACTGTCCAGAAAAATCAGACTCAGGTAATCCGAAAAGTCGATCGCCGCATAGCCCGGCTGTCCCGTAAAAGCGAATACGTTGTAATAAATCGGCGCCATGCGTTCCCGCCATTCGTCGGTGGCCTCGTATTCGGGATGAGAGGTTACGTATCCCCGCCAGACCTCGTGATTGCCGATCCCGGCCAGAATGGGAATAACCCGGCCTTCCTCGGTGATCAGCGTCTCCTTGACCACATCGAACCAGGACTCCCACCACGCTTTCGTTGTTCCGAGTTCGACCCGGTGATCCCGGTGTCCGCCGTCGGCGTAGGCCAGGTCGCCCCCCAGGGCGATAAATTCAATATCCTGTTCCACCGCAACTTCGTTCATCCCGCCGAAGCGCTCGCGGCTGCGTCCGGTATCCCCGCCGGCGGCAAACCGGATCGGCTCACTCAGGTCGGAGGGCATCGTTCGAAACGAATACGTGCGCGACTTCGGAAACGCTCCGGCATCCGGACCAATCCGGAACGAGTAGGAAGTCCCGGGTTCGAGTCCCGTCAACTCCACGCGCTTGACCGTCCGGCTCGTAAAGGGAAAGGCATGAAAGGTTCCGGGCACCTTTTGCCAGTCCCCTTCGGAACCTTCCTCGCGGTAAAGGATGCTCGGCGGGCGCGGCAGGTGTTCCCCCGGCAAGGTGTGCCAATCAATGGTCATGGTCCTCGTCGGGTCGCTTTGCCAGGTTAACAGCATCCCGACAGGTTCATAAAGGTCCCCGGAGCCGTCTTCCGCACGGTTCTCAGGGAGAGTCGCACCATGGACGAAAGCAAGCCCGATCAACGCCGCACGAACCGCGCTTGCCGCCCGATTCCGCCTGTACGAGGCCTGTGACTTCTGTAAAAGGTTATTCATTACGGTTACTCTCTTCTTCATTATTCCATCATTCATTTCATCAAAGCTTTTGGAGGTTCAACATGTAACATCTTTGCCGTCCGAGCCGAACGTTTTAAGTCGTTCCTCGCGTGAGATGTCCTCGGTTCCTTTCGGAATGTAATGGAACTGTAACGCCCTCCGCCGTTCGGCCGACGCATTGGCCGGTGTTCCGTGCGGAAGCAACCCGTCGAATAGCAGGAGTCCGCCGGGATCCAGCGGTGCGGCCACCGAACGTTGTCCGAGAATCTCGTCGTCACAGATCTGCCAATCCCGCCGGGTAAAATGGATACGCGGCCCCTGTCTATGTGCTCCGGAGAGAAGGCGCATGCATCCGTTCTCGAGGGTTGCGTCGTCGAGCGCAATCCACACTCCCACCACGGGTGTGTCGCCGAAAAGATCGAAAAACGCGTGATCCTGGTGCCAGGGTTTTTCCCTCCCGATCTTTGGCGGTTTGATCAGGGCCTGGTCCGCGAAAAGTTCCGGCTCCGCGCCGAGCAACCGCCGCACCACCGGCATAAGTTTCCGATGAAAAGCCAGCGCCTTGAGCCGGGTGTCGTAATCCACAAAATATACGAGTTTCCTGACCCAGTCGAGCCGCTCTTGTGGCGTAAGGTCCTCTACCCGGTCCTTCGCTTTCGCCTCGAAGGATATCCCTCTAAAATCCGGCCTTTTTCCCATGATCAAATCGCTCAATCCCGCGAGTCCGTCTTCGACTTCTTTTTCCGTAAACGCGGCTTCCACAGCCAGGTAGCCCTGTTGCCGGAACAGGGAAAAACCGTCGCCGGAAATCCCGTCCAGGCCGTTCACCTTGTCCGCAATTGCCCGGTGATCGTAAAGCCCCTCCGGATAATCGCCTCCGGCGTGCGAGTCGATGGTATAAGGTTCCGTTTCGTGTTTTTCGGACTTCATAACAATGGTTGCAGGACGATCCGGTACGCTAGTCTTCTTCCCAATACCATACCTCCCCGGCGGCGGTCACTCCCGCCACGCCTCCGTAGCCGGACAAGGGAGCCAGCGAAACGATCGGACTTTCCAGAGCCCTTCTCCCGACGACGCTTCCGTCCGGCATCAGTTTCCAGATATTTTCGTCGGCCGTGGCGGCCCAGATCGCCTTGTCGGTCACGGCGAGGCGGTCGATCCTGTCGGAAAGACTCTTGCGCCAGCGGATTTTCCCCTCGAGATCGAGCGCGTAAAGCTGAAAGGCTCCGGTTCCCACATAGATCCCCGATCCCCGCGCCTCGTTCCCTGCCACCGCCGCGATGTCCCGGATCATTCCGGCCAACCTCACCGTCCACGAACCGGCCCGATCCTCCGGCCGCCGGAATTCAAACCACCCATCCGCCGATCCCCCGAGCGAGACCGCGGTATCCTCACCGGCAAAGACGGCGGTTTGGACCGCAGTCCAATTCCAACCGGACGACCGATGGATGCTCTTGACTTCCTCTCCGGCCTGCATCTGGAGATTGCGCCACTCCATGCCGACGACGACGTCGTCCCGGCCGTCGCCGTTGAAATCGCCCGCGGCGATCGCGTTCACGCCCCGGTGATAACCTTCGGCACGCCAGACGATCTCCCCGGAACCATCGAGACGGTAAATATCCAGGTACCCGGAACCGGCCGCCAGTTCTTCACGCCCCCCGTCTCCCCGGGCAAGCGCGAGGCAGGCGATCCCGGGAGCCCGTTCCCTGGGGACAGGCAACTCGCGCCGCCAAAGCACGTCCCCGTCACGATCGAGTACCGCGACACTGCGATCCCACAACGCCGCCGCCACCGCTCCGGCTCCCGCCCCCGGAAACGGCTGAAGGGCGTTGACCCGCGTTCCCAGTTCGGCCTCCCAGAGGACCTTCCCGTCCAGCCCGAAGGCCGCAACGGCCCCCTGCTCCCGTGCGACGACAACCCTCTCGTTTCCGGCGGCCGGCTCCTCAACGAGCGTCATCGCCGTAACCCCCGCTCCGGCCGAAGCCACCTTTCTTCCTTCGAGGGAAGCGGCGGTCCCGTCGACCGGACGCAAAGGCGGCGTTCCGGCGCTCGCCAGTATCCTCCCGGCCGCGGCGCGCAGGGCCTCTTGGAAACGAGTCCCACTCAGAACCGCCTCCAGCGCTTCCGGATCCAATTGCTCGCCGTTGAGAACACCGCCCGGCTGCGGGCCCGTCTCCGACCAGGAAACCTCGCCGCTGCCCCAATCGATTTCCAGGGAAGCCGCTCCATCCAGCGCCAGATCCCACTCCTCAACGCGCAAAGTCTCCAATCCGGAAAACGCGCCGCTCTTCCTCCCTATGAAAAACAGCTCCGCGTCGATCTCCAACGCACGGTGGATAATGCCAGAAACCCCGGCCAGTTCGCGCCCTTCGCCCGTATCCAACCACACACACGTGTCCCAGAGCCTGCCTCCGCGGACCACCGGGGCGGACTCTCCCTCCCGCGCCGCAAGCACATTGACGAAACGGACCCGTTCGCCGGGTTGCCGCTCGCCCGTGCGGATTTGCCGCATCTTGGCCATCTCCGGCTCGCCCCCGACGAAGTAGGGATAGTTTCCCCATGTCCGGTCGGCATGGGCGGGACGCGACTCGGCTCGCATCGTGGACCCATCCAGATTCTCGATCACAAACCCCGCGTTCTCCTGGACGACCCGCAAACTCTGTCCGTCGAGTTCCCACTGTCCCACAACCGGCCAGTAATTCTGAAGGACGTAGTCGCCCTCTTCCAAAATCTCGACCTCGTCCCAAACCAGGAGATAATCTCCTTTCCGCCAAAAAATATTCCGGTGCCAGTCCGCCCCGGCGTACTCGCGCTTCGAGGTCCGGGTCAGCGCCATCTCGGGGAGGTCCGTGAAAACTCCGAGTTCGGCCAGGTAAGGCTTTTTTGAATACGATCCGTCCCTCACAATCATCAGGCCGTTCTGGTAGTTTTCCGACTTTTCCGTATAACTGCGTCCGCACAGCCAGAGACGTCCCGCGGAGGAAAACGACGCGATCGCGTTCCCGTCGGAATGCTCGTGGATCGCCCCGTTCACCCCGTCGAGCATCAGGTACTGATCCGTTTTGTCCCAGCCCTCCCGCCAGGCCAGCTTGAAGAAACTCTGCTCGAACGGCACGTTCAGCTCGCCCGCCCGGGGATGCGAGCCGTGGTACATGCGCGAGTGGGGATTGAGAATGTCGCGGTAATACGCCTCATCCAGCGGGTACTTTTCGACCGAGCGCGGCTTATCCGGGAGCTCGCCTTCCATCGGACTGTTGAACATGTAGAGCGGACGGGTCAGGTCCCGAGTGCTGATCCCCGAGTCGTTGTTCGCCACTTTCTCGATCACCCCCGGAAAATACGGATCACCGCTGTAGTGCGCCGCCGCCCGAAGAATCGCCGAATGGCCCCAGTAGAGGACGCTGGCGTGACCGAAACCGGTGCCGTCCCCCAACTGGGTGTTGCCGCCGAGGCTGTCGACAAACAGCGTCTGCAGCCGCGCGATATCGATGACCTTTTCCATGAGCTCCTCGTCCCCGGTAGCCGCCGCATACCGGAGAAAGTTGAGCGGGACGTGAAAAAAATAATCCGGCACGTCGTCCTTGCCCATGATCGACCCGGCCCGGTCAAAGAGTTTCTCCACCAGGTCGGCCCACGCCTCTTCCTGGTCGAAGCCGGGGAAATAGGTCGAAAAATACTCGTGCCCCAGGAACACTCCGAACGCCGAAAACGTGTACTTGTTGCGCCGAAGCTTCGGGATGACACCTTCCTCGTAATTCGCCGCAAAGGCCTTCAGGTAGGATTCGTTCACATCCCATTCCACGGTCCGGTAATAGCATTGGGCGATCGCCGCCCGTTCCTCCTCCGAAAACAACGGACTCGGCTCAAGCAGCCGCCACGGCGAATAAAGGAGCCGGCTCCATCCGGAAAGACGGCCCGGGGGCATCGCATCCATCTCGTTTGCGTACTCGGCAAAGGCGACCATCAGCTCGCGGAACGGCTCGCCGTAGGTTTTATCGCCGGTATAGGCGTACTGCTCGCCGAGCCAACTCGTGTCGCGGAGAATATTGAACAGATCCCTGGACGACACCTCGTCGCCGTCGGTCAAGGCTTCCAAATCGTTCTCGAACCGCCGCAGCGCCCGGTCGGCGTGGACCACGATCGGCTGGATCCCGGCATCGGTTTCCGAACGAATCCCCCAGGCGATTCGTCCTTTATCCCCGTCGACCAGTTCCTCCAGGGCGCGCACCGCCTTCAGCGCTCCGTCTTCATCGGAGCATCCCATGACCATCACGTTGCGCCCCCGCGCGAACGGATCGCACACGGGGTGCAGGAGAAATCCGCCGTCGCCCGGATAAAGAGCGTCCACCGGACTCAAACGCTTGCCGTACAGGGTCTCCAGCAGCGGGTTATCCGCGAAGTTCCCGAACAGCAGCAGGTGGCGCTCCCACAGGTCCGCATCCGGCAGGCCGGACACCCGGATCTCCGGACGCGCCCAGCCGGCCTCCTCGATCACGTCGGCGGCGGCCTCCATCGCGTGGCGGTACTCAGGAGCTCCAACAATCACCAGGTCCGCCAGTGGTGTATCCGGATAGAGGATTCGGTCCCCGAATTCCCCGTAATCCTGAGATATCCCCGCACCCGCGACCGGGCACCAGGCGATCGCTAACACCACGGCGGCAAGAAAGCCGGCCGAACATCCCCTTGTGGCGACCGGGTTTATCCCGGGAGAGCCGGGGACCGGAAGTACAACCGCACCTCCATTCCGTCCCCCCGACCCCTCCCGGGAACGCCTTCCCGTTTTTATTTTAATCCATCGCCGGAGCGTACGGTACGCTCGCAGAGTCACCAAATAGACGGAATGGGATCGGTTCATCAGGGTCGCCATGGGAATGATCTCAGGGTTAACGACGTTCGTGGATCGGGTCGCCGCGAAAATGGCTCCACCCTGATTATCACCCGATAGGATTGGATGGAGCAACGGGAATTCTCCCTCTGCCTTCGAAATCTGTGTTCTTTTTTCACGCCGCCGACGACTCATCCCGGCTAATCACTCGTCTCCCGATTCCCTTCCGCCAGGACACCCTCCCCCTCGGCCAGGATCGCTCCATCGCGGCCCTCGCCGACCAAGTTGCCGCGAACCAGGACGCCTTCCGAGTCGCCGCCGACCTCAATGGCCGCAACTTGCAGCCCGTCCCCGCTGCGATCGACGATCGTATTGGTTACAACCTGGACGTTGCGGCTTCCGGAAACGTGAATGCCCCGGTACCTCGGGTGGAGGATCTGGCTGCCTGTAATCGTGACTTCGCTCGAATCGAGCACATCGATCGCGCCGCCCGCTTCTGGGTCGCCGAGCCGCGCTCCGTCTATCAGCAATCCGCTCAGGATCACCCCCTCCGATTCGCGAATACGAATCCCGTCCGCCATGTCCCGGTACCTTTCCCCGTGGTAGTAATCCGGATGCCGGTCGATCGTATCACCCGTAACAACAGTGTTCCGGCTCCGCTCGACCAAAATGGTTTTCTTTCCTCCGCGAAGGAAGGTGTTGCCGCTGATCGAGACGCCGCGCGTTCGATCCAGGTGCACGTTGATTTCCTGGTTGCTGATGTGATTGCCCGTAATGCTCCACAGTCCCGTCTTACCGGGAGAGTTTCCTCCGCCCACCATTCGGATATTCGCCCCTCCGGGACTCGGCCGGGCCTGGATGGTGTTGCCGACGATGCTGCCTTCGCGCACCGTTCCCTCCGCGCTATTGATCCGGATGTCCGCGGATTCCATTGCTCCCGGGTCGTAGTTGTATTCGATGGTGTTCCCCGTAATGTGAAGATTCCGTATCCCGCCACCCGATACCACGATCCCCCCGCCCTTGCAGTAGCTGATGTGGCTTCCCTGGATGATGGCCTGGTGCAAATCGACGTTGTCCAGAAAGACCCCGATCCCGCTGCAATGATAGATATGACTGGACTCGATAATCAAATTCCGGTTGCGCTCGACCAGTCGAACCCCGTGGCGCACATCACGGATCAACACCCCGCGCAGGGTCGGCTGCATCACCCGGTAAAACTCGAGGCCGTCTGCCTCCTCATGAGTCCCGGCGATCTCCAGTCCTTCCACCTGCGGCATCCGTTCTCGTTCGAGGGTTTCGGGGTCGAAACTGTCCGGATTGGCGGTGCCCTCGTGGGTGCCGCTGAATCGGAATGCCGGTCCGGGTGCTTCCATGAGGATCCGAGCGACTCCGCCTTCCCCGCTCAGACTGACCGGCCCGAGGCGGGCGAGGGCGATTTCAATCGTTTGCGTGATCCGGTAAGTTCCCCTGGGGAAACGTACCCGTCCGTCCGGCGATTCTGAAATCGCCCGCCCAATGGCGGCGGTGTCGTCGGTTTTGCCGTCCCCCGCCGCTCCGAATTCACGCACGTCCGCGCCGAGGACGCTCAGCTCGCATGCCAGGGCAACCAACCCCGTAAGAAGCAACTTTCCAGTTTTTAGCGATTTCATCTCGTAATCTCCATGTCCTGCATCAAAAGCGGTTCCGGTTCGTATAATCACCAAATGCACAATGTGGAATCCAAGGAGTCCTTGAGCTCGGCATTGGATCGGATTCCTGATTCTTGATATTGGGGTGTTGGTGTAATGAGGTGCGTTAACCGGTTCCCGGTGTTCACACCTCACACACGGCCCACCAGGCTTTCATAATGCGGCGCGGAATCGAATATGCCTCCCCCGGTGCGGTAGTAGTCATCGTTCAGCGGAAAGAAGCCGCTCTCGCCCCATACCCAGGACTCGTCGCCGCGGGGATGATACGACAGCATCTTTTCCCAGTTGCGGTAGTTTTGCTCGCCGTTGGTCTCGAGCACCCCGACGCGCAGCCCCGGAAGCGGATCGAGACGCGCCGCCACGTTGCGGTTCCATTCGACCATGAGGGGGTTTACCGTCAGGTCCGCGCAGAAACAGGGTACTCCCCTCTCGTGAGCCGCCGCGGCGACCTCAAGGCTCATGCTCAGTGTCTTGGCGATCGGTTTCAGGGCGATTGCCCCATAGCCAAGCTCGATACGCCGGACGGCGTCTTCGGTCGTGTGCGCACTTTCATCGGCTACGATACGCAACGGGACATCCGATACATCCTCGGCGAACTCTTCGGGAAACGGTTCCTCCAAGAGCTGGATCCGGTCAAGGACGCCGATCCGGTCGGCGTGATCGACCAGCGCCAATAAGCGTTCCTTCGAATCGTACCGGCCGTTGGCATCCAGGTAGAAGGCGATCATTCCGTTTTCCGTAAAGGGACACTTCCACTCCTTCAATTGCTCATGCAGCGAGGAAAGGCGTTCCCGGTCCCAGTCGAGCATCTTCCGCCGGTCTCCGTCGCCATCAGGATCCGCGCCGATCTTGACCTTCAACAGGAAACACCCTTCCTCCACCAGTCGCTGGATTTCCTTCTGGCTCGTTCCGTAGGTGATTAACGGAATTCTGGCGAGTTTTTCCTGACGTCCGCGCAGGGCGGCGGCACACGACGGCGGCAACAAGTCATCGAATCGCCCCGCCCCTCGTTCCCGAGCGATCAACGACCAGGCGGCAAGGTCCACCGCAACAAGCGCGTTAAGCGCGAACGTGGGCCGAAGGTCCCGGCGTCCGGTGAGTTGTTTTCCAAAGTCGAGCACACGCGGAAACAGTTCGTGCAGCAGTTCAGGCGGCGAATCGAACTTCCGGCCCCCAGCCTCGCGCAACGCGTACTCGGTCATCAGAAACATGAGGCAATTCCCCGCGGCTTCGGCCCGTTCGGTGAACAGCGCCGCGTCCGACCAAAGCACACTTTGAACCCCCAGCCCGAGTCCCCGTTTTCCCGACTCCCCCTTCAATTCCGCCACAACCTGCCAGAGCTCGGTCAGCGCGCCGCCTTTGAACCCGAAAGGATGGGACAGGGGTTCGCGCTCGAAGTTGAGTTCCGTATTCGCTATTGTCGGCATGGCTTATCCGATCGTGGCAAGTTGTTTTTCCGTAACCGGAAAGCACGGATCGCGCCCCTCGCAGTACCGTTCCACCTCTTCGGCCACCAGCGCCCCGATCCGAAGACGGTTTTGCAAAACCGCCCCGGCCACATGCGGAGTCAGCACCACGTTCGGCAGCGTCCGGAACGGGTGGTCAGCCGGGCAGGGTTCGGTCTCCGCAACATCGAGGCAGGCCACAAAGTTCTCCTTCCTGAGTTCTTCGATCAGCTCGGGCTCGTCGATGATCTTACCGCGGGCGGTATTGATAAACAGCGCGCCCCGACGGAGCATCGCGAAATGGCGGCCCCGGAGCATGCGCTCGGTCTCCTCAGTACTCGGAGCATTGAGTGAAACCACCAGGCATTCCCGAAAAATCTCATCAAGCGTATCCACCTTTCGGACGCCCAACTCCTCGGCGTAACGGCTCGTCATATAGGGATCGTACACCAGAATATCGCACTCGAAATGACGCAACAGTCCGACAAACAGTCGCCCAACGTGCCCGGCTCCGATAATTCCAACCTTTTCCCGGAAAATCTCGGAAGCTCCGCCGAAACAAGTCCCCACATTTTCCCGCCACTCGCCGCGACGCGTGTTCTCCGCCAACCAGAACGCGCGCTTGGTCCCCATCAGCGTCATGCCCAGGCAGTATTCCGCCACCCCGTAGGCGATCGCCGAGGCGGCGCTGGTTACCGTCACGCCCCGTTGCCACAAGGCTTCGCTGACCACCGGCTTCACGGATCCGGCCGCGTGGCAGAGCAACCGAAGTCGATTCGCCCGGGAAAGGACTGTCTCATCGAGGCGCGCGGTGCGCCAGGACGTGATCACGACTTCCGCTTCGGCCAGTCCTTCGCGGAGAAAACCGGCATCAGGCGAGGAAGGCGGTTCGGCATTGAGGACGTCGCAGCGTTCCCGGACAAAAGCCCAGTCCTTTTCGGAAAAAAGCCCCGAAAAGAGCTCTTTCTCCACTGCGAGGAGGAGTTTCGGTTTATTCATGATCGCTTCGGGTTTCAGTATATATAGTTAGAGTGCGCTCCGTGCGCGGAACGACGGTTTTACAGGGAGAGGCATGCGCCTATTGTGTGATACTCGCTCCTGCTCCGGGATTCAATGCCATGTTGCTCGACACCTGTCAAAAAACTGTGTATTTTTTTATTTTTCGTTAGCTTCCAATGAAACCGTTTCTCAACGAACAACTGCGACGTTCCCTCCTCCTTGAAATCGCCAGCGGCTTCTACGCCGAGGGATGCCGTTTCCTCTCCAATCGCAGAATCTGCCGCTTGTGGAAGGTGTCCGAGACCACCGTTAAGCGAAGTCTGGCGGCGCTTGTGGCGGACAATCTTCTGGAAGTTCGTCCCCGCAGCGGCTACCGGGTGGCGCCCGGTGCCCGGCGCCGCGCCTTGCTGGACCTTCACCACACCCAGACCCAGTCTTTGCCGCCCCCGCTCACCTGGGAGTCGAAGCGCTTCGGTTTGCTGGCGGCCGACCGAAAGCAGCGGCGGCTCGCGGTCGTATTCGACGGCATCGCCGGCCGGCAGCGTCAGCCGGACTCGCGTGTGCCGACGGTCGTTTCCTCGTCCCTCCTCTGCGCACGCGCCTTTTTCGATGAAGCCACGCGGCGAAACCTGGAAATTCTCTTTTTCCTCAATAACGGCACACGCTCCACTCGGGACGAGATCGCCGCCACGCTGCAGTGCCAGGGCCCTGACGGGGTTGCGGTTTTCCGGCGCGGTTACGCGCCCAGTCTCCAGTACATGCCGCTGAAACAGCTTGCCCGAAAGCTTCCTGTCATCTCGGTTTTCGAACCCGCCCCCGAAGCCGAGACACCCTCAATATGTATAAACAACGTGGGTACGGGCTATGATGCCGCCCGGCTGCTGACGACAGAGGGGCACCGGCGACTGGCGTTCCTTTCGGCGCGCCCGGAAAGTCGTTTCATTGCCGAGCGCTTCGAAGGCTTCGAGATGGCGGTGCGGGAAGCCGGCGCGTCCGCCCCGGAGCTCACCAGGATTCATCTTCCCCGCCACAGGGAACCGACGGGTGCCGCCCGCCGAAAGCTCCGAAACCTCTTTGCCGAAAAGTCACTCCGGCCCACCGCCCTTTTCTCCCCGAACGTCGCGGGTATTCTCAATCTACGCTCGATCCTTGTTGAAGCCCGCTGCCGCGTCCCGGCGGACCTGTCGATCATCGCCTGCGCAAGCTCGACCCTGATGCCGCGGAAAGACTTCCCGTACGACCTGATGGACATCGACTTCACCGCGATCGGGCGGGAAGCGTTCACCCGGCTACTGGATTTGATCGACGGACGGCCTGTCGAACGAACCATCCTTTTCGATCCCGACCACCAAACCCGGGGCTCCACACGGAGGCTCCGGGGACCGCTCAAAACAGCAACCTGACCCGAGCGCATCAGTTCCGATCAGGTAGTCTTCCGAACTCCATCCCGTCCACCCAGAGCACTTGATCATCCGCTCCCCCTTCGACAAAGCGGATTGAAATCTGGCAGGAGCCCGCCGGTAACTCGATTTCGAGCGTGTACTCCTTCCATTCCCCGGAAGGTTCCGGCCGCACTGTCGAGCCACCCCCCCTTGCACCTTGAACCTCCACCCGTGCATGCGTGGCGTCTCCTCGAGCCAGGAAACGCAGGTGATAGGTGCCCGCTGTTCGCAGCCGCATCGGCTGGCTGTTCAACGCCATGCTGTCCGTTGCCACCACGGGATACGGATCGCGGTGATTGACGACTTTGTTCAGCGGTCGGACAAACTTCAGGCTGGCCCGACCCTCCGCGGCGTCTTCGGTCGTCCACCCCGGCCACCCCTGCTCGCCCGCCGAACCAAAGGTCGAGCCCGAAGGTCCACCGCGAATCGTCCACCCCCTCGGCGGGTAACCGGGAATGCCTGCCTCGAAATCGCCGTTGCGCAGGAGACTGACAATGCTTCCCTCGAACGACTCTTCGAGGCGCGCCTCCAGCCGCGGCGCATCAGTTCCGGCGGGATACCGCACGTAAACCTCGCTGGCTTCCCGCAGCGTCCCCTTCACTTCACCTTGGCCTCGCCGGCTCACTTCCGGATCCCAGTGATCCTGAATCAGAATTTCCGCCGCTGCATTTGAACTTTGGATACTGTAAATTCCAGATTCCCTCGGGTCGAGTTCGGCAAACAGGATCCGGTCCCCGTCGTCCGCAATCGCTGCCTCAAGCGAAACAACGTGATCCCCGGATCGGTCGTTCAGTATCAGGTCGACCGATTCGACCGGCGCGTCCATCCCGAACGACGGCTCGATCCACCAGACCCATTCCCCGGGCGGAGTTTCCGCTTCAATAACACCGTCCTCCCAGGAAAATCTCAGCGGCCGGGCTTCCGCCGGACGTTCCGGCGGGGCGACCCACATCCTGTCGGGGCGCTCGCCCTCGAGCCAGAGACGGATGCCGGTACCTTCTTTGGCCCGAACAACCATCTGCCCGCGGGCGCTTCCCAGGGTGAAGTCGGCGGACGCCTCCACCGGTGCCGAAGCGGCGAATACCGACACCCCGCCGACTTCCAGTCGCTTTCCACCCGAGACCATCCAGCGCCCCGGTTTGTTGCCTTCCAGCAAGACGCTGGCCGCCCGTCCGTCGCTTGAAATGCCGTGGCCTTCAATTTCATCCCCGCGGTCCCCGAACCTGCGGAAAAGCGAAACCTCACGTCCTTCCTCCGTCGCAACAGCAACTCCCACCGTGGTTCCGTTTTCAACCCTCCGGATCTCCCCGACGCGTTCGCCGTCCCCCCGGTCATAAGTATGCATCACCGCCAGGAATCGCTCGTCCTCGCGTTCGGATCCCGACACAACCCGCAGGTACCACGGCTCCGGAAACGCATCGGTGTAACGGGTCCAGTAACGTGTCAACAACGGATACTGGCGGTCGTTGAATTTCCGATACACGATCTCCTCGGGAACCACGTGACGAACACTCAGGCGTCTTTCCCGCTGAGGCACAACCACCCTCCGTTTATGTTCCTCTATTTCCGGCTCGGAAAACGCGTTGAGCAGCCAGCTAAATTCCGAAGGCACGGATGCGCTTAACTCGTCGTAAACGAGGAAAAGATCCGGACGGATAAAAAGCACGGAACGCTCGAATCTTTCCAGAGGAGGGTCATAGGCCTTGCTCGCGTCGCCCGCGAACAGGGTATACCGCGGGGAATGGAAGAATTCGGTGATCTCGCCCGGAGAATCGATCGTTTTCCCCTGCCCCTGGCCGTTTACGAGAACCGTGTTGTGGGTGTGGCTGGTTACCGCCCAGTTCTGATGATTCTCGTCGCCGTAATAACTGTAATACCCGACATCGGCGGCCAGGATCTCGCCGCCGGCATGGAGCACAAACGCGTTCTGGTCCGAATGGGCATGGCTGTGCGCTCCCCACTGGCTGCTGCGGAAAAAGATGCGGGCGCTTTCGTGATCGTAGAAGCGTTCGTAGGCAACGATCTTTCCGACATCCCGAAAGGCCCGCGCCTGGGCGATGTCGACCGGCGGACGCGGTTCCAGTTCCGTGGAGGCAAGGTATTCCAACGGAATGTGCGAGGGATCGGCAAAAACGGTGTCCGACCACCACTGCAGGTAGGAATTCCCGCCCATGGACGCCAGAAAATTCGAGATGTAGCCGTCGGCGGAGCTGCCGTAGGGACTTAGAAGACTGAACACGTCCCCCCAGTGGTGGTGCCAATAGTTGAGGGACATGCAGTACAGCCAAAAGTCGCCCGCGTTGCGGATGGCGGGCATCTGAAAGATGTCGATTCCCGTCGCCGACCGGATAGCCGCGAGCCCTTCGAGAATCATACGGAACTTGAACGCGTAGTAGTGTCCTTCGAAGTACCCTCCGTCGTCGCTCATCCAGGCGATCCGGTTGACGTACTGCGGCACCAGGTAGCGCACCCATTCGTCAGCCGCCGGCAGGTCGCCGGCGACAGCGAGGCTCGTGGTCAGCAGAGCGTGCATGCATTGCTGACCGTGCGAGGCCTGGTATTCCAGGTGTATTTCCATCACCTCGCGGATCCATTGATAGGCCGCTTCTCCGTGGAACTTCACGTGTTCGAGGATCCGGTCGCGCTGTTTGGCGGAAAGGTGGTCGTGGATCCGGTCATAGGCGACGGCGAGTTCCTTAAGCCCGTTCTCGTAGGCGTACACCACGGTATCGTGCCGACCGCGCTCGACGAACCCGCCCAGGTGGTAGTCCACCCGGAAATCCGCAACAAAATCCGCCCACACACCGGCCGCTTCGGCGTAACGCGGGTCGCCGGAAATCAAATAAGCATAGGACAAACGTCCCGCCCGGTGAGCATCCCGGTTCAGGTGATTGATATTGTAATCTTCCGGCACATACGGCTTGCCGTCCTTCAAGTAAAAGACCTGCCGCCGGTGGTCCGGCAGTTCGTCCGGCAGCGGTTCCAGTTTCAGTTCCTCGGGCTCGTCCTCGAGAATGCGGTCCGCCCGCCGTCGGATCTCCTCCCAAGCGGCGCTTCCGGCCGAGTCCTTCCGCTCCCGGAACTCGTCCAGCGTCTCCGGCGTTGTAAACACACGGGGATGTCCCGGCAGCGCCTGGAGAATCTCGTCGACCGGAGGAACGGGCAGCCGCATTGCGCCCCCGGTTATTTGAAACCTCCGCACCGGCCCCGGTCGAGACCGCTCGCCCGCTTCATTGATAACACTGTAACGCCAAAACCACTCCCCCGGCTCCAGGGTCTCCGAATGATTGTAAAAGGGCAGCTCGATTCCCTCGACACGGATTACGTCTTCGGAAAAGTCCGTACTCCGTGAAAGCTCGAGCTCATACGCCGCCGCCCGGGAATCGTGCCGCCAGATCATCGCCGGAGGATTGACTGCCGCTGTTTCCCCGTCCGCCGGACTAATCGCCGGATGCGAAGAAGGCGGCGGCGAATCGTCGACGTCGAAGGCGGAAAAAGCATCCCGGGGTGCCATAATCAGGATAAACAAGATAAGAAGAAAACGACGACACATCATATAAAGCAGAAAATCGCGGCATAAAGCCGCTCCTACAATGAAAATCTCTCGATGCGATTGCCCGGATCACTCATCGAGACCTACCGCAAGACGCATGAACCGTCGCGCCTGCTCCGAAATCGGGACAACATCGCGCCAGGTCTCGGTAACATTCCCCTGCCCATCCCCTTCACTGGAGACAAGCACCGCGTCAGCAGACCATTAGCCGAACTCGCCCGCAACCTCCACCTGGAAATCGACATCACCAAGCTCGACCCGCCGGATGAAGGAGATCGTCAGGACCCCCTGATCGCTGCCGTCAATCTCGTGGTCCTCGACGACAGGAAGCGGAAGCCTTTCGCGCGACGAAGCCCACGGGTCGCCGCCGAGAAAAAACTCGATGAGGTTGGGCACCCCGTCTCCATTCGGGTCGGCACGGGGACCACTGATCGCCTCATCCGCAAGCTGGTCGGCGTCGAAATGCTCCGCCCGCCATTCCTCGAATCCGGCCGGAATATCGACCTC
>PWMU01000051.1 GCA_003558065.1 Opitutia bacterium
CTTCCAGCGGCAGCGGCGAGACATAAGTGAACAGAGGCGCCTGCGGCTCGATCCCGCTCTGCCGGGACAACCGGTCCTCCACCCAGTCCTTGATGCCGTTACCCGAGCCGTCCGGCCCCTCGATGGCCCGCAACCGGATGGCGGACACCTCCAGGTGTGTGCGGCTGCGCGCCCCGTCCCAGAGGACACGCACCCGATGGGTTCCGGATTCCAGCCAGGGCGTGAACACATGCACGGTCCCGACATCATCGACGGTCGCTTCGAGAATGCGGCTCCCGAGGTATTCGTCCTCGAGGTAAAACTTCAGCTCAAACGCGGATACCGCTTCGCGGGCGCTGTTGTTCTCCTTGCCTTCAAACTCCAGCAAAAAGACATCGGGATCGGAAACCGTCAGGTCAAACTCCACCCATCCCCGGCGCTCCAGGCTGACCAGGCTCAACCCAGAAATCGCCCACTCGCCGATGGCGTCGGCGGCCTCCGCGCCCGATTGCTCGACAGCCACCGAAGTAGCCAGTTCCGCTTCATGCAGCTCGGCGAGCGACGGTTCGCGCAACGCCAGACCGGCCCGGTCATAATCGCCCTCACCATCCCATTCTCCCATCCAGGCAAACGAGTCGAAAAACTCGCCCCCTTCGCCATCGTCAACATACCAATCGCTCTGATCCTCGATTTGAAAGATTTCGACATCGGTCAACCGCCCGCGCACCCAAAGGTCGTCGGCGTTGGCCGAGGCGAACATCCCCACAACGATTTCCTCCGGCATGGTGACCGGAACCTCCGAAACCAGAAACCACGTTTCGCCGTCCTCCGAAAGATAGTGACGGAAACGATTCCCGATCCGCCGCATCCGCACGTATTTCGGCACCCCGGTGACCACCGGCTCATGGGTCAAGCCGATCGAGTGCGCGGACGGCACCTCGCGGATACGCGACCAATACCAAAAGGCGCCGGAAAAAACCGCACTGTACCGGGCGTCGGCTTCCAGTCCGGACCGCGCCATGAGTCCATTCTGAGAGAGCCAGCTCGTGTGCCCCGCCGGCCCCGGATCGAGGTGCTCGGGAGCGCGGATACGCGCCACCGCCTCAAAATTCCCGCTCACTTCCCGGTAAGCGAAAGTAAACCCGTCTTCGGTCCGCTCGGTGCCCAACCCGGTGCCCAGCAACCGATACTCCTCTCCCACGCGAAACGCGTGAGGGGCCAAACCCTCGCCGACACGGGTGACGGTCCAATCAGCCAACCCGCCGGCCAGTGGCGCGCTTTCCGGGTCGTCCGGATCGGTTCCGGCCAGAAATTCCTCGAAATCCGTCCAACCGTCCGCGTCGGTATCGGCCAAATTCGGGTCGGTGCCGAGCAGGTACTCCTGCCGCACGGTCAATCCATAGCCAAAAAGATCGACCGCCCCGATGCCCGGATCGAGGGGATCGATCCCGTGTTGCACCAACCACCAATCCGGCAGACCATCGCCGGTTGTATCCGTGGAATAAATATCCAACCCCAGCGCGCGCTTTTCGTCGTTGGTCAACCCGTCTCCCGAAAAGTCGAGTCCGGCCGGCTCCTCGTAGGCGATCTCCATCGTATCGAGCCACGAATCCCGGTCGCCGTCCCCGGACGCCCCCCTCATTCCAAACCGCGTCAACGTGCGCAGGCCCGAGTCCCGGAACGCCACCTCGCGCAGGACCAGGACACCGTCCACGCAAAGCGACCAGCGCTGCTGGACGTAGTCGAGATGAATATCGAGACGCATCCACTCCTGAGCTTCGTCTAAGTTAAAACCCGAATTCACCCAGCGCTCCTCGTTCCCATCGAAACCGACCACGTACCCCGAAGGACTCACGCCGATCAGCACGCTCCGCGGGTCCTCCATCTCAGCGACATTCGGCAACTCCCCGGGTTGAACGCGCACGTGCGCCGTTACCCAGATATCCTTTTCGTCGCCGGCACCGACAAAACGAACCGCCTCTGCGGGCGATTCGCCCGCAGGCAGCCGTACCGCCTGCTCGCCCGACCACGCCAGCTCGTCGCTGATCTCCGCCGCCCCGCCGGCGAACCACCCCTCCTGCCCGTCCAGGGCGCCAACCGAAAACCCTTCGTCCGTCTCGAAGTCCGTCTCCCACCGGTAACGCCCGTCGCCATCGGCCGCCGGCCGCGCAAAATCGTCGAACACTATCGGATCGAACTCCCAAAAAAACTTGTCCCCGTCCCACATGCCGTCACCCGACGTGTCCGGATTATTCGGATCGCTGCCCAGCGCGATTTCCTCCTCATTAGTCAGGCCGTCGCCGTCATTGTCGAGCGCCGCCGGCTCGCCGGTCCCCACATACACCTCGTCCAGATCGCTGGCGCCGCCCGGTTCGCTAATCCGCAAACGCTTGTACCGATCGCTCGGAGCGGCGAAGCCAAGATCCTCATAAACGAGCACCGAATTCAGCCAAAGACTCCAGCTTTGGCTGGAAAAATCCTGCCGGATCGTAACACGCACCCAGCCCGGAGCCGGCGAAGGCCCCGGGATCTCGATCGTTTGCCACTCGTTTGCCGACCCATTCCAGGCGACCGCCCGTCCCTCGTCGTCGAAGTACAACGCGACCGCGGATTCTTCCCCGATCTCCGGCGGTACCGGCAACGTGTGCGCCTCCGGACGAAGATGAAAATCCGTCCAGACCACCGGCTCCGAGGTTTCCACAAACGCCACCCCGGCAACCGCCGGCTCCGTTCCCGCAAGCAGCGACAGCCCCCGTTCCCCGGCGAACGCCGCCTCCCCGCGAACGATCGCCGCGCCCCCGGATACCGTCCAGCCACCCCGCGCATGAATATCCCCCGACGGCCAATCCTCGAAACTCTCGAAAAAGGGAAGGGACTGGGGGAAAACGTTCGACGGATGAAGGGGATCCACACCCGATGCCACCGCCTCGCCGTCCGATAATCCGTCGCGCGAGGTATCGACCCGGGTCGGATCCGTTCCGAAGAAATATTCCTCGATATTCGTCAATCCGTCCCCGTCCGTGTCCTCGTCTCGAATCCCGTGCGTCAAATCCAGCCCGTAAAACAACTTCCATCCCGGATCGATCCCGTCCGCAAACTCATCTTCGAAAAGTGGATTCTCGACACCGGCATACACGTCGTCGACGTAGCCGTGGCCCGCTTCCCCCCCGTCGACCACCAGGCCGGTAAAGAACAAGACCGAATCGTCCAGAAAACCAAACCCGATGCCCGCCAGCTCGCCGTCGACGTAAAAATCCACCGACGCCGATATATAATCGATACGCGCGGTGACACGCTCAAACGCCGATACCCCACCATCCGGTTGGAGCTCGAATTCGACCTGGAGCCGTCGCCATTCGCCTCCCCCGATACCGTCACCATCGAACACATACAGCACACCCATTCCGTCCTCCTCGATCAAAACGAAATGAAACGGCGCCTCCTCCGACAATTCCTCCACCGGCGGCAAATCGCGGGTGGACAGCCGGACGAAGTAGTCGACAAATACCACCGGCTCGGCTTCAAAACCCGGAATTTCTCTCGATATTCTCGCCGCCGGGTCCGACTCGAGCAGCCTCACCGACTGCTCCCCCGATTCCGAAATCCCGTCGACCACCTCCGCCACGCCGGATTTCACCGTCCACTGATCCTGCCCCTCCAGAGAGCCGGGTTGGTAGCCCTCGAACGCCTCAAAATCGGTCGCGTACCATGGCGTGACCTGACCAGAGATCGGCACCGCAAGCGCGACCGCCACCGCAACCGGACACAGGGAAACCATCAACCCACGGTAAAATGCTTTCATGGGATACCTTGAAAACGGGGTTTAACGCAATCGAGTCTAACGAACTGTAATTGGAAACGAATATTCCGAGGCCAATCCCGGAGGACCTGCCGCAAGGAGTGCGAGATCTTCGCTTCGCGCGGCCCTTGGAAGGAGCGCGGCGTCATTCGGAAGCGAATCTTCAACGTGGGAAAGCTCGATCAACGTTCCCCTGCCCTCACCGGACGGAGCTTCAATCGTCTCCATCACATGGGCTCCGGAAAAAATCGTAAAGTTATTCAAGTCCAAGCTGAACCGGTCGGTACTAAACGTCTGAAAACTGAACGAGCGGATCGGACCCGGACCGATATCCGGCGCACGGGCGAACGAGTAGTCCTGCGCGGCCAGTTCCCCGTCGATCCACACATCGGCGAGTCCGGAGCCAAGCGTCTTCGTGCCATCGAGCGTCTCATACGTAATCTCCGCCGCGCTGTTGTTCATGATCATGTCGAACCGCAAGCGTGTCTCGTCCGGATACGACCCGGCGCCGACACGGATCTCGCTGCCGTTCTGAAGGCTGAATATGTGCGCACGCCGAGTATTGGAAACGGCACCGTCGCCCGCGAAGAGCTGAATCGTCAACCGTTCGGCGCCCGATGACGGCATCATCGTCCGCCGGTCGACAAAGTCGAAACTCAGCGTCACCACCTCCGATTCGATGGCCTGCTGAGCGTTCAAATTGAATCCTACTCCATCTTCGATTCTCAAAAACCGGTTTCCCGTCCCGTAGCCGAAGACATTATCGTTATCCTCGATGATTCGCATCGCCCCCCTCGTTGCTTCCCTCCGCGACTGTCGACCAAGGTCCACCCGCCGCTGCGGTCGCCGGCACCGCGTTCAACGCATAATCGTCGAACCGATCTTGAAACAAGACCTCCTGCGAACGAACAACCGGCGAAACAAGGCAAACGGAGGCGAGGAGAAGCCCTCCTGGCGCAACAGCAACGAAAGTGCGTAGTTTGGGGAGAAAGTAAAGGAGCACGGCAGTCATCGGCTGGGGCCTTTGTTTTGGAGTGGTGATAGGGTGAAGTGCAACCTTCCGCAGCACAAATCTTTTGGTAAGGTGCCGCGATGAAAGCAGCCCCCCCCTTTGTCAATCTAGTTTTTGATAGAATTTTATAAAACTCCTTTTTTAAGATTTTCCTGCAGTTCCCTTTGTCAAATCACTGATCCAATCTCACTTACCCCGAGTGACTATACTCCCCGTCGCCAAGTTTTCGGAATTCTTCGTAGCGAGGGGGTTTATCCCCCGATTCTTCGGGTCCCCGGATCTCCCGGGATAAACCCGGTCGCCACAACCACGGGACTTCCGCTGTTTTCGAAAAACTTGATGACGGAGAATATAAAACCCGCCGATGAATTCGGGTTCAATAATGCCCTCAAGGTTATGGCGCGTGATCCGCGGTGGTTTCCGTTCGCGGAAAAGGGTCTCCACACAGCGCGATTCGCCGTCGAGGCGGAGAACCGGAATCGAACCCGCTAGTTGGTCAGGGCGTGGACAAAGATATTCACGCCCAATTGCGTGTAGAAGACATGGGCGTAGTCGCTGATTTCGCGGCTGTGGTAGTAGCGAAAGATGCGCCAGTTTCCGTCCGGCTCGCGCACCCACGACGGGGTGGCCGGTTCCTGGGAAAAGATCACATCCTTGCGGCCGTCTTCGCGCACGGCCTCGAAGCGCTCGCCACCGTAGGCCGCTTCCCGGAGTTGCTCTTCGAGTCCCTCGGAACTTTCCCTCACCCGGAACGAAATGGTGTTGGCCCACGTTCCCCTTTCGGTCCGTCCCCAGCCCATCGCCACGATCGGGGAGGCCAGAACCGCGATCCGGTCGTCGACATGGAGTCCCATGAACGAATAGGTCCCCTGCGGCCACTTTTCCTCGACCACGTAATCGTGAACCGTATCCGGCAGTTCGTCGGCCGGGGGCAGTCCCGAATAAAAGCTGCGGAACA
>PWMU01000142.1 GCA_003558065.1 Opitutia bacterium
ATTTATACGCATAACCTGATTTTTTCTCTGTTTAAGTGGACCCTCCCTCTGGGAGGTTGTGAGAACGCCATCGCCGCCTCGGCGCCCGGCACTGAGATCCGGGCCACAAAAGGATAGAAACCGCTTGTGAATAAACTTTCAAACGAACAGCAAATTCATGACAGAAAGCGCAGTTAGTCAAAGTCTATGGCAGGGTGTTAAAGAAGACCTGCGGGAAATTTTTTCCCCCGATGTTTTTGAGATGTGGTTTGGGCCGCTAAAATGCCTGGCAGCAGGTGAAGACCACCTGGTGCTCGGAGCTCCGAATGATTTCGCCGTCATCTGGCTTCAGGACAACTATTGCGATTTTATCGCGGAACGCCTTCATCTGGCCGTGGGCCGTCCCGTCACGGTCAGCTTTAAACGTTGCGCAACCTCCACCTCTTCCAAGCAAAAACCGAACGCCCAGGAGAGCAAGGTCAACGGCCGGAAAAAAACGTCCCCCGACGGAGTAAAACGCAACGGGACAACCTCAGCCGAGAACAAAGGCGACGGCTCACGGAACCCGTACCTGCTCAATCCCCGGAACTCCTTCGAAAACTACGTGGTGGGCTCCAACAATCAACTGGCCCACGCCGCCTGCATCGCCGTCTGTCAGGCCCCCGCCCAGGCCTACAATCCGCTTTTCCTCTACGGAGACACCGGTCTGGGCAAGACGCACCTGATGCAGGCCGTCGGACACCAGATCGTCAAACAGAACACCGCCGCCCGGATCGCCTATATTTCGTCGGAAAAATTCACCAACGAATTTATCAACGCGATCCAGGAAAACACCCTCACCCGCTTTCGAAAGCGCTATCGCCACGTCGACATCCTTCTTATCGACGACATTCACTTTCTGAGCGGCAAGGAACGCATCCAGGAGGAATTCTTCCACACCTTTAACGAGCTGTTCGAGTCTCAAAAGCAGATCGTTCTGACCTCCGACCGCCCTGCCAGCGAGATCGAAAAGCTGGAGAACCGGCTCATTTCGCGCTTTCAATGGGGACTGGTCACCGACATCCAGGCGCCCGATTTCGAAACCCGCCTGGCGATCCTCCGAAACAAGGCGAAAAACCTCAAGTTCCAGGTTTCCGACGAGATCCTCACTTTTATCGCCAAGCGCATCACCAAGAATATTCGACGCCTCGAAGGCTCCCTGATCAAAGTCGCCAGCTATTCCGGCCTGACCGGGCAGACCCTCGATCTGGCTTCGGTCGAACGCCTGCTGGGCGACATTCTGCAGGAAGAAGCGCAGAAGCAGATCACGATCGAAATGATACAGAAGAAAGTGGTCGATTTCTACGAATTGCGCGTTTCCGACATGGTCAGCAAACGCCGTCCCAATAACATCGCGTTTCCCCGGCAGATCGCGATGTACCTCGCGCGCACTCTCACCAAGAACTCGCTCAAGGAGATCGGCGAAGCTTTTGGCGGGCGCGACCACGGAACGGTCATGTACGCCTGCAGCACGGTAGAGAACATGATGGACCAGGAGGAGTCGATCCGGACGAACGTCGAATACCTCAAGGCGCAACTCGGCAAAAACGCCTGAAGCTCGATTTAGGCTGGTCACGAAGTCGTTCTTGTTGGAAGATGCTCCTGCATATGGACCTGACAGAAGAGCAGAAGCAAAAGATCTCGGAGTGGATTTCGGAGGGGCTGAACCTTTCCCGGATTCAGCAGCGGCTGAACGAGGAGTTCCAACTGTCGCTGACTTACCTCGACCTGCGTTTCCTGATCGACGACCTCAACCTGGAGATTCCGGATACCCAGCCGAAACCTTCCCCCCACGACGCCCTGGATTCAAACGCGGCAGCGCCCCGGAAGGAGCCGAAAACCGATGACGCCGGGTTTGCCGACCTCGAGCCCGCCGGGCAGGACGGCGTCACTGTGGAGGTGGACCGGGTCACCAAACCGGGCGCCGTGGTCAGCGGTCAAGTAACCTTCAGCGACGGAAAATCCTCGGCCTGGGCCCTCGACCAGAGTGGTCGTCTGATGCTCGAAGGCGCCGAGGAAGGTTACAAACCCAGCCAGGAGGACCTCCAGGCATTCCAGCAGGAACTCAGCCGCCAGTTGCAGAAGCAGGGCTTCTGAGGCGGAAAGGTTTTGGTCAGGTACGACCAAGTAGCTCACGAAAGCCCTTTTCGTCGAGGATCGCAACGCCGAGTTTACGGGCTTTATCCAGCTTGGAACCCGCCTCTTCGCCGGCGAGGACGTAGTCGGTTTTCTTGCTGACGCTGCCGGTGACCCGGCCGCCGGCGGCTTCAATCGTGTCGCTCGCCTCCTGCCGGGTCAGCGACGGAAGGGTTCCGGTCAGGACGAAGGTTTTCCCTGACAGGGGACCGTCCCGCTTTTCCGCCGCGACCGCATCCCGGGTGTGGACCCCGCGTTCGCGAAGAGCTTCGACGAGTTCCCTGTTTTGTTTCTCGGAGAAATAGGCGGCGATGCTTCTCGCGGTGATCTCGCCTATCCCCTCGACCGCCAGCAACTCTTCCTCGCTCGCGTTGGCGATCCGGTCGAGGTCGTTAAAGGAGGCGGCCAGGTCCCTGGACGCAGTGGCCCCGATGTGTTGAATTCCCAGGCCGTGAATCAGCCGCCACAGCTCCCGTCCCTTGCTTTCCTCGATCGCCCGAACCAGGTTTTCCGAGGCTTTCTCCGCAAACTTGTCCAGGGTCATGAGCTGTTCCCGGGTCAAATCGTAAAGATCGGGAATCCGCTCCACCAGCCCCCGCTCGACCAACTGGTCAACGACCGCCTCGCCGAGACCCTCGATGTCCATGCATTGGCGCGAGGCGTAATGCCGGAGGCGCCGCCGCACCTGGGCGGGACAGCTGAGGTTGGGACAGCGGATCGCGACTTCGCCGGGCAGGCGGATAACTTCGGACTCGCACTCGGGGCAATGCCCCGGAAAGGGCCACGGCCGACTTTTATCCGAACGCTTCTCGAGCACCACCTCGACCACCGCAGGTATGATATCCCCCGCCTTCTCCACCACGACCGTGTCGCCGACGCGCACGTCTTTGCGCTGAATTTCGTCCCTGTTGTGCAGGGTCGCCCTTGAAACGGTCGTTCCGGCCAGCTTGACCGGCCGGAGCGCGGCGACCGGGGTCAGCGTTCCTGTCCGGCCGACCTGCAGGAAGATGCCTTCCACCACGGTTTCCGCCTGTTCGGCCGAAAACTTGTAGGCAATGGCCCAGCGGGGGGCCTTCGCCGTGCTCCCGGCTTCCTCCTGCCGGGACAGGGAATCGAGCTTCACGACTGCGCCGTCGGTCGCGTAGGCAAACCCGTGGCGCAGCTGATCGAGCTCCTCGACCGCCGCCCACACTTCGTCGATCCCGTTCGCCACCTTGTAACGGTCGACTCCGGGCAATTTCCAGCCGGCCAGCGTTTCATGAAAATCGCTCAGGCGCTCAAAGAACCGCGGTTCGCAGTACCCCAGGCCGTGCAGCACGATCCGCAACCGCCGCCGGCCAACCTCCTTCGGGTCGAGCAGTTTCACAGTACCGGCGGTGAGATTCCTGGGATTCGCGTAAAGCGCAAGCCCCTGCTCCTCCCGCTCGCGGTTGATCCGCTCGAATTCGTCGTTGCCTATGAATATCTCGCCGCGGATCTCGATGATCTCCGGAAAACGTCCGCCCGGAAGCCGGTGGGGCAAGCCATGAATCGTCTTCACGTTCCGCGTTATATCGTCGCCTTCGATCCCGTTGCCGCGGGTGACCGCCCGCACGAACCGTCCCCGCTCGAAGGTCAAGCTCACGGCCACCCCGTCGATCTTCGGCTCGACCACAAACGCCAGGTCCTCCCGCCCGAACAACCGGACCAGCCTCCGGTAGAACTCGCGCAGCTCCTCTTCGCTGTACGTATTGTCCAGGCTCTGCATCGGTTGCCGGTGACGGTACGTTTCGAACGCTTCCAACCGGTCGTCCCCTACCCGGCGCGTCGGCGTGTCGTCCGGGACCAATTCCGGATAACGGGCTTCGAGGTCCGCGAGCTCGCGTTTCAGCCGGTCATACTCGGGATCGGTGATTTCCGGTTCGGCTTTGCGGAAATAAAGGTCGTCGTGCCGCCGGATTTCAGCCCGCAGCTTCTCCATCGTTTTCTCGATTTCGCGGGAACTCATGAACAGGATTCATTCACGGGCGGCGCGGGTCGCAGGTCAACGCCTTTTGAGTCCGGGGCGGCGCCCCGGGTCGGAGTCCGCCGCTGTTCGGTCCGTGTCGCCGGCGCAACCCGCGGACAATGCAGCCTCTCGTCTTTGCGGCACCCGAAGGGGCATTTCCAGAGCCGTCCGGTAACGGGCCCAACCCAGGTACACGCTCACAGCCACGACCGCTCCAGCCGTATCGGCCATCCAGTCGAGCCACGAGAAGTGACGAACCGGATTCGTGCTCTGGTGCAACTCATCGGCCAGACCAAACGCCGAGGTCACCAGGACGGCAATCGTCGCCGCAAGCCGGTAACCGTTCTCCCGTGAAAAGGCCCGCAGCACCAACGTCGCCAGAAGGCCGAATACAAAAAAATGAACCACCTTATCGAAATGAGGTATTCCCGACACCGCTCCCGGGACCACCGGAGCGGCCGCACCCCCGCTCGCAATCGTGATCACCGCGACCAACGCCACCGGCCAGGCCAATCGCCGGCGATAGTCATTCTCCAGTCCGCACCTCATCTCAGTACTCAAAATCTCATCACCCGGGACACGCGGCATTCGGGTCCTCCGGGCGAAAAGAATCAGGCCCTTGATTACAGCCGTGATCGCCAAGCCAGTAATAAAACTCCCCCGTAACCTGCCATTCCATGGATGCCCTTCCCTCGCTTTACCAATGACTACTCTGCCTGGTTCAACAAGGCATCATCGTGTATAGGTGTCATATAAAGGATTCAACCGGCACCGAACGGCACCAAGCAAGATTATTTCACCCCCTCAATACACCTGACACGGAACCCGTGATGGTGGTTTGGGGCAAAACGGATGACTTCGTCGTATTCCAGCTCCAACGCCAGGCACCGCCTGGATGATGCCCGAAAAGGGCACTGGCATTTTGTCATCGCAATTGCGGGACGGAACACTATACCGCGCATTATGAAGTTTCCGGATTCTGTTTTCCTTCAAATGCAAGATCATTCCCCGCTTGAGAGGGGGGGGACCATGCGCCAGCATGGCGGGGTGTGTTTTCCGAAAACTTGATGAAGGAAAGTATACTAGTAAAAACGTCTTTCCGGCGGCTCCATTCAACGGGAAACAGCCGCAGGCAATTCAGCCAACAAAGACGATAAACCCATGACCGAATCCAGCGCCTATTCCCAGTCCGCCCGTGCGGGGCGATCCATCGTCGTTCTCCTTGGCGTTTTGGCGGCGGCGGCGTCCCTGCCGGCCGGAACCGCCTCGCATTTTGATATCATCGAGCACAACGGCGAGATCACAGCGATCAAGCCGGTTGAGGAGCTCGACCTGCCGGCGCGGTGGTTTTTTGAGCCCGACACCGCCGGGGAGGCGCCGTATCGGGTTCGGATTGCTGGTGAGGCGTTCCCGCTCGTGGCGGCGGGGTTTATCGAGCCGGCCTACTACGCACGGTTCCAGATCAAGGAACCGTTCACCCTCGAGATCGAGGTCGACCTGCCGGAGGATTACACAACCAATCTGCAACCGAAACGTTACCGGGAGGATCTCAGCGGGAGCGAAGGGGCGTTGCGGCTGGAAATCAACGAACCGGGACCGCGGGTTTTCATGATGGAATCGGCCGACGGCGGGCGCCGCGTCCCGTTGATCGTTCTGGCTGAACCCTACCGCAGCTGGGAAGTGGCTGGCCCGGGACTGTTTCTCGACGTCTCCGCCGCGGCGGAGGCGGATTCGCTGGAGACCGAAACCCTGCAGGAAGCGATGGACACTGTGGCGGCGGCGGAAGACGGCGGCGTTGTCTATTTCGGACCGGGCGTTTACCATACGAGGCAGTTGCGGGTGGGCCCGAATACCCGGGTGTTCCTCGCACCGGGGGCGGTGGTGTATGCGGATACCGACTACGACGGAAGGCACCGGCCGCTTTTCCTGTTCGATGAAGCGGACAACAGCGGCCTCACCGGCCCCGGCGTAATTGACGGCCGGGGCCACATCATCCGCGGCGATGCTCCCGGCCGTGCGCCGGCGAGCTTTCACCTCGTTCGCTTTCAGAACGGCCGCAACATGTACGCTTCCGATGTCGTCCTGAGGAATTCGTCCGCGTGGACCTTTCACATCGTCGGGTGCGACCGGGTTCAGGTCGACGGCGTACGGGTTCTGGCGGACTGGGGTGTCCGTCACACCGACGGCATCGACCCCGACAACGTGCGCGATGTCGAGATCGCCAATGTGTTTGTGTACTCCGGCGACGACGCCCTGTGTGTCAAGACAACCGACCGCTACGGCTCGGATGCCCGGCCCACGCGAAACGTCACCATGCGCGACTCCGTAGTCATGAGCCTGAAAACCCCCTTGAAAGTGGGAACGGAGAGCAGTGCCGACATTGAAAACATTCTGTTTGAAAACATCGACGTCATCCATTCGGCACGGGGACTGGGAGTCTGGATGAGGGACGGAACCCGGTTCAACAACATAACCTTCCGTTCAATCCGCATCGACGCGCTTGAATTTGAGGGAGAGAGCATGAGCGGCGAAGCCATCCGCTTCTGCATCCAGCACCGGCTTCCCGGGGGAAGCATCAAAAACATCGTTGTCGAAGACGTTTCTGTGAGCGCCCCCTACCGGGCAATCTTCACCGGCCGCGAAGGCAGCCGGTTCAGTAACATTATCCTGCGCGACATCGACTGGAAGGTCACGCCGACGCGGATCAAGACACCGCCCGAGCCGGTTACACTCGGCTGGGTAACCGACCGGGAAAACGAATTGCCCATCGAAGGCCGGCCGCTTGTCGCGATCCACCGCGTGAACAATCTGCTGGCGGAAAACGTGGCTATCGACTGGAGCAAGGCCCCGGATTCCTGGGACCGCTTCCTCGATAAGCAGGAAAGCACGAATATCGATCTCAAGGGCGTCACCCACGAAGGCTACCCGTTCCAATAAAAATCGGCCGGGTACGGGCCGGGACATCAGGCTCAAACATGTCGATCGCGAAAGGAATGTCCGCTGAATCCATCGCGAGCAAACTGGTGCGGCGACCGTTCAGGATCACCCGGGGCTTTCAGCCACGAAACAGCGTAATCTGATCCTTTGTGCGGAACCAAAGCCCCATTAACATTGGAGGCAGTGGACAAGAATGCTACCGTACGGGTTTTTACTTGTCCCTGGCTCTCGAAAGTGCTATAAGTGTCGTAGCTTCGGGTGGACACGAGCGCCTGCTACCGCCATACGCCATGAATACCCATGAACTGCTCCAGCGAGTCCGGCAAATCATACACGACAGCACCGGCGGTCGCGGAATCGGTATTCTCACGACGGTTTCCAAGAACCACCGTCCCCACGCCACCTGGATGGGGACCCTCGCCTCCCCATCGCTGGACCGGCTGGTCACCATGACTTCCCCGGACAGCCGGAAAGTCCAGAATATCCTGGAAAACCCGAACGTCGAGTGGCTCTTCACGAATTCAACGATGACGGAGCTGGTCTACCTGTGCGGAAAAGGGAAGGTCTTGAAGGACATGGAGTGCATCAAAACCGCATGGAATCAGATGCCCGACAAAAGCCGGGCTTATTTCCTCTCCCATGAGAACGTCGGCATCACCTTTCTCATCATTGAAACCCAGGTCGAGTCCATCGAATACCGCCTGCCCCAGGAAGACCGGGAGCACCGCCTCGGGCCAAAGGAAATTGCCAAAGTGGTGGCGGCGAGGTGATTACCCCCTCCTTCCCGGTGTGTAAAAAAGAAGGGCTCCCAGAAGTTGCTATCCCGGAAGCCCTTTATATTCAACGCTTTCTAATTCAGTCGGGCCGGAGAGATTCGAACTCTCGACCTCTTGCACCCCATGCAAGCGCGCTACCAGGCTGCGCCACGGCCCGAACTTGTTGACGAAAGGGGGACTTAACACCGGAACCCCCTTCCGACGCAAGTCCTTTTCTTTAAAAACCTCAAAGATCGGGCGACACGTTGGCCAGGGCTTCTTCAATGGTTGAAAGGCCGTCCTTGACTTTGAGCAAGCTGTCCTGGTGGAGGGTCTTCATGCCGTCCTCCATGGCAATCCTCTTAATTTCGGCGGTTTCCTTTTCGGCGTTGATTGCGTGCACCAGTCCCTCGGAAATGTGCATGAGTTCGTGAATGCCAACCCGCCCCTTGTACCCCAGCTTGTTACAGGCGGGGCACCCCTTCGGGTTTGCCTTGTAGATGGTCCCCGACCAGCCGATTGCCGCTTCGATCAAATCCTTTTCCCTGCCTTCGGGTTCGTAAGCGACCCGGCACTTCTTGCAGACCCGGCGCATCAGCCGCTGCGCGCAGACGCAGAGCAGCGAGGAGGAAATCATGAACGGCTCGACGCCCATGTCAGTCAAACGGGCAATCGTACCCGGCGCGTCGTTGGTGTGCAGAGTGCTCAGCAAAAGGTGGCCCGTAAGAGCGGCCTCGACCGCGATATTGGCCGTTTCCTTATCCCGGATCTCCCCGACGAGAATAATGTCCGGATCCTGCCGGAGGTACGCACGGAGGGCGCTGGCAAAGGTCAAGCCAATCTGCCGGCTCATCTGCATCTGGTTGATTCCGGCCAGGGTGTATTCAATCGGATCCTCCGCCGTGCGAATCACCACCTCAGCGGAATTGATCTCATTGAGCGCCGAATAAAGCGTCATTGATTTACCCGAACCCGTCGGCCCGCAGTGCAGGATCATTCCGTAGGGTTGCTGAATCGTCTTGCGATAGGTGAGCAGATTCGCTTCGGAAAAACCCAGAGCGGGCAACGGCAGCGTTGACTTCTCCTTGTCCAGAATACGCATGACAACCCCTTCGCCGTGATTAAGCGGGGCGGTGGCGACACGAAGGTCGATGTCGATATTCTTCTTGGTGTACTGCTTGAAAATGATTCTTCCGTCCTGAGGCAGCCGCCGTTCGGCAATGTCGAGATTAGACATGATCTTGAAACGGGCGACAATCGCTCCGGCCACCTTCTTGGGAAGGTGAAGCTTCTCCTGGCACACCCCGTCGACCCGGTAACGAACCAGCAGTTGCTTTTCTCCGGGCTCGACATGAATGTCACTGGCCCCCTCTTTGTGGGCGTCTTCGATAATGCGGTTGGCCAGCTGGATGATCGGGCGGGATTCCTCGTCTTCAAGATCCTCCGCCTTGACGTCGCCATCGTCGGCGAACTCCTCTCCGATGGCGTCAACGACATCGCCAAACTGCACCTTTTCCGAGGAGGAATCCTTCTTCAGTCTCTGCTGGATTTCGTGCGCACTCGCCAACAGTCGCACTACTTCCAACCCGGTCTGTTCCTGAATTTCGTTGACGGCGTTCATCTCAAAGGGATTGGCAAACGCCACCACAATGAAATCCGCCACGATGCCCAGCGGCAGCAGGTTGTGCTCCCTGCAGAACTCGATCGGCACCTTCTCCGTCAAGTCCGCGTCGACCACGAAGCGCGACACATTAATCGGATTCATCCCGAAGACCCGGGATTTCGCCACCAGAATCCGGAACTCGGTCAGCCCGTGCTCCTTAAGCAGGATCTCGTCGAGAGCACTGCCGGTCAACTCCTGAGACATGGTCAGGATCCTCTCGGATGCATCCGCATCGAGAAGTTTCATTTCCACCAGCTTTTTGACCAGTGCCGATTGAATTCTTCCCAGTGCCATAACCCGTTATCTCCTCTGTGCGAATTCTTTTTCCTGCCACTCGATCACCTCTGAAATGTCGTTCATCCCGGCGACAAACCAGATAATCGACCCCCCGAAAATCTCCTCCCAATACTCGCGAACGTAAGAGCTCAGGTAATAAGCTGTAGCCAGAAAGGTGAAACTTTCCTGAGCATCAAAAGGGACCGTCCACGTTGCCCAGAGCTGATCCGGTTCGAGATCGCGGAACAGCGTTTCCTCTCTTTCGACATTACGCAGAGTGATCGGCGCAATACTGAACTCCCGGACCTGGTGCGCGATGAGTTCATCCTCATTGAGGGCGTTCATCTCCGTCGCCAGCAATCCGAGAATCGACGTCCGACGACCGATGCCTTCCTTCACGACTTCAAGCAATCGCTCGTTGGCGGCTTCCAGTTCGGAAACATCCACAAGGTTGTGGTCTACCAGGCTGGCGCCCATACGCCTATTCGCTCGCATCAACAGTGATCGATGTGTCGCCATAATTGAACGTGTTTATTTGAAAAATATGAATGGAAAGCAGGAAAAATCCGGGGGCAGTGACGTTCAATTCCCGTATAAACGAACCCGGCACAGCTTGAGGCTTTCGGGCGTCACAACGCACCGGTCGTCGACACTCCCGACGGCTCCTTCTCCCGGTTTCTGAAGGAAAGCACACTCTCCAGAATACGTTCCTTGAGCTCCTCAATTCCATCGCCGGTCAAGCAGGAAACCGGAACCAGCGGCACGTCAAAGGCCTTTCGGAAACGCTCCAGATTTTCTGTTGCTCCCTCCACGTCGATCTTGTTCGCCACTACCAGCCGGGGTTTCTCAAGCAATGCTTCGGAATAATACCCGAGTTCGCGAACCAGCCCTTCATAATCCTCGGTCGGGTCGCGGTGATCCGTCCCAGCGATATCCAGCATAAACAACAGGACACGGCAGCGCTCGATGTGCTTAAGGAATCTGTGCCCGAGTCCGCGGTTTTCGCTCGCCCCGTCGATCAGGCCGGGAATATCCGCAACCGTTACCCGCTCGAACTTCTCGGTGTACTCGATCACGCCGATCTGGGGATGGAGGGTCGTGAACGGATACGCAGCACAGCGCGGGTGCGCCCGGGTGATCAAGGTCGTCAGCGAGGATTTTCCCGCATTGGGAAAGCCGACCAGCCCGACCTCGGCGATTGTCTTGAGAACGAAACGGTACTTCCCTTCATCGCCCGGCTGACCGTCGTTGGCCCGTCGCGGCGCCTGATTCACGGAGGATTTAAAATGGGTGTTGCCCCAGCCCCCGTTGCCCCCCCGGAGCAAGGTGACTTTCTCGCCATCCCGGAGAAGTTCCGCAACCGGTTTGGCGGTCTGCTCGTCGATCACAACGGTACCGGGAGGAACGTTCAAAATGCGATCGCTGCCGCCGCGACCGTTCTGATCCGATCCGCGGCCCGGATCGCCGTTGCGCGCCTCATGGCGTGGGTTGTACCGGTATTGCGAAAGGTCGTTCACATCGTCGACACAGGAAATCACCACGTTCCCGCCCTTTCCGCCATCGCCACCATTGGGCCCCCCAAACGGTTCATATTTTTCCCGGCGGAAACTCACACACCCGCGGCCGCCATCCCCGGCTTTCAGGTAAACTATTACTTCATCTACAAACATACAATCACTCAGTTTCGCAAACAGGCAGCCCTTTCAGCGGCCGGAAATGCCCTCCTCCGGAAAACCCTCGGGAGAAACATGCGTTGAAGGTGGGCCATTAGCAAAGGAATTCAATCTTAAGCAAAAGTTATCCGGTGGTACAGCCAAAAAACCGGTAATAGTCAGATTAACACAGTTTTGACGAAGACATACTCCATTCCCGATTCACCTCGATCTCCTTAAGACTAATACGCTACTCCCAGCAGCCGGAGGCCGGGCCGATTCTGCTGGCTCTTTGCGAGGAAATTTCCTAGGTCAGTCACCATCATGGAAAAGAATGTACTGGTAGTCGGCGGCGCCGGCTACATCGGCAGCCATTGCGTCAGGCAGCTGACCGGGCACGGACACCGGCCCGTGATCGTGGATAACCTCGCCTTCGGCCACCGGGAGGCCGTGCCCGCGGATGTCCCGTTTTACGAATGCGATCTGGGAGACTCGACTGCCGTGAGGGAGATTCTGAAGAAGGAGGACATCGACCTTGTGATGCACTTCGCCGCATTCGCCTACGTCGGGGAATCGGTCGAGAATCCCTTGAAATACTATTTCAATAATGTGGTGGCAACCATCAACCTCCTGAAAGCCATGGTGGACGAGGGCGTCAACCAATTTGTTTTCTCTTCAACGTGCGCCACTTACGGAGTCCCGCCATCCCTCCCCATCACCGAGGACCTGCCCCAGCATCCGATCAACCCCTACGGTCAGACCAAGTTGGATGTCGAAAACGCGCTGAAGGCCCTCGCCCGGGCCCACGGTTTCTCCTCGGCTTCCTTCCGCTATTTCAACGCGGCCGGGGCCGCCGAAGACGGCAGCCTGGGTGAAGACCATCGTCCGGAAACCCACCTCATTCCGCTCGTCTTTGACGCCGCCTTGGGCCGACGCGAGCAAATCAGAATCTTTGGTACGGACTACGACACGCCCGACGGCACCTGCCTGCGGGATTACGTTCATGTCGACGACCTCAGCCGGGCCCACATTGCGGTTTTTGACCGGTTGGAGAATCCGGGAACCACCCTTCATTACAACCTCGGCACGGGAACCCCGGCCTCCGTCCGCGAAGTCATCGACACGGTTGCCGGGGTCAGCGGCAGGAACGTTCCGGTCGTGGAGGAAGCCCGACGGCCCGGCGACCCCCCCTCCCTGTATGCCGATTCGTCCAGAGCGGTTCGGGAACTGGACTGGAAGCTGCGTTTTCCGGACCTCGAAAGCATTGTTGAGACCGCCTGGCGCTGGCACCGGGATCATCCCGACGGGTACCGCAGCTAACACGGATCCCGTGCCGCAACCCACCAGGAAAACACCACCACCCTTTAATCAGGACGTCGCCGGCCCGTTCTCCAGCTTTGCCCGGATCTCCTCCGGAATCGGTATGGCTTTGAGCTCTTCCGAGCCACCCGGATTCATAAGCACGCAGGCCACCTTGAGCTCGCCGCGGGCGACGTCGCGTTCGGGTTCTCCGGTTGCCGCGGAACATTTCCGAAAACAAAACCCGAACCGAATTGAGCGCTTCCCCACTTCTTCAACCCTCAAACGCGTCTCGAGCACGTCCTCAAAACGAACCGGCATAAGGTATTCACACGAGACCCGGACCTTCGGCCATCCCAAGGGCCCGGCGCCCTCACGGACAAACATCGACAGTCCCAGTGACCGCCAGAAAGCCGCTTCGGTTTCCTCCATCAAACGGAAAAAGACCGAATAGTGCGCGATCCCGGCCATGTCGGTCTCGGCGAACTCAATCCGCCGCTTGCAACTGAACTCGGATGGCATGCGTTCCATTATTTCGTATCCGCGCTCCATGTCACGCCGGAATCCAACACCTCTCAGGAGCCCGGGGGTCGGAGGATGGACGTCGACAGTCGGAAATCAGGCAAGGATTTCCCGTAGGGATGTCGCTTCCATTATCCCTGCGACGGAAGCGCCCGGGAGGTTCCGGCTCCTTTGAGCAGAAACATTCCGAGCTACAGGTCCTTAAGGGTCCGCAACAAACGCCGAAGTTTCTCGGCATCCTTGATGCCCGGCGAGGATTCGACGCCGCTGCCGACGTCGATCCAGCGGGCTCCCGAGCGCCGAACAGCCTCGGCGGCATTGTCCGGGGTGAGACCTCCGGCAAGGATCCAGCCCTTCTCCGGCCGGCTGGCCGCCAGGCGTCGAAACGCGTCCCAATCCCCGGTCTCTCCTGAACCGCCAAAGCTGTCGGCTTTATAGGTATCGATCAGAAACGTATCCGCCAACTCGAAGAATATTTCAGGAATCGGCGTCCCGGGCGGACGTTTCGGCGCCAGCCAGAGCTTCTCCGCACCCACTGCCTGGGTCCAGTCCTCAACGGTTTCCCGTCGCGTATCCACGGGAAAATGCACCTGGAAACGGGTAAACCCCTCCTCGCGGGCCCGGCAAAGCTCGTCCCTGCCCGGAGTCACCTGCACATACACCCAGGGGAGGTCGGAGGGCAGCCTGCCCTTCAACGCCCGAAAACCAGAGTGGGTCACCGCCCTGGGAGATTTCGGGTGAAAGATAAACCCGAGCGCTTCGGCGCCTGCCTCGGCCGCAACCGCGGCGTCCTCGACGCGCGTAATCCCGCATATTTTTACTTTCAGGGCTGCAGTCATGTTCCTGTCGACGAGTCTCCTCATCTCACCGCCGATTGCAACCCCCGCCCGCCCCCTGCATCACCTTTTTGTCATTGCACTTCCGTCCCCCGCCCTGAGCATTGGAATCATTGATGATGGAAAGGACGGGAGATTGGCGTGCTCCGGCCGCACTGGTCCTCTGGGCCACAACCTGGTTGTGGCTGTGGGCCGATGCCGCCTTTCTGCCGCTCTGGCCCAGCCTGGCGGCGCTTCTGATTGTATTCCTTGTACGCCGCGTCATCACAGGCATCCTCGCCGGAGCCGCCGCCGGAGTGATTATCATTGCCGACGGAAACCCCGCCGAGGCTTTCGTCGCTTTCTTTACGGAACACCTGATCCCGTCCCTGCAGAGCTCCTGGAATATCAGCGTTCTCATCTTTACGCTCCTTCTCGGCGGTTTCGTTGCCCTGATCGAACACAGCGGCGGCCTTCAGGGCCTGATTGGGCGTTGCTTCCACCCGGACGGCGATCGCCGCAAGCGCGTTCAATGGAGTACATTCGCTCTCGGCCTGATCTGCTTCTTCGACGGGCTCGCCAACAGCATGCTTGTCGGCCGCAGTATGCGCCCCCTGGCTCGCGCAGCCGGGGTCTCCCGGGAGAAACTCGCCTACCTGGTCGATTCCACCAGTGCCGCGGTAGCCTGCGTGGCGTTTGTGTCCACCTGGATCGCCTACCAACTTTCCATGATACGCGAGGGATTCGCGCTCGCGAACCAGGAAACCAATCCCTACCTGCTTTTCCTCCAGTCCATCCCCTACAACTTTTACTGCTGGTTCACCCTCCTGCTCGTGGCGGTCGTCATTTTACGGAACTGGAATCCGGGGCCGATGAAAGCTGCCGAAGAGCAGGCCTTGAATGAAACTGAACCGGTCGCAACCCACGCCCCCGAACCCGCGAAAACCACCTCGCCCCTGCGTGCTCTGGTTCCGCTCGGCACGCTGTTGACCGCTATTCTCGGCGGCCTCTACCTGAGCGGACGCGCCCCGGGGACCCCGGTCAGCCTCCGCTCGATCGCCGATGCGTTCGGCGAAGCGGATGCGGCGACCGTTCTTGTCACTGCCAGCGCCTTCGCCTGCCTGACCGCCTTCGCCTTCTGCTGGAAGCCCAAACAGGAACGCCGGGGAAACGGGAGTGCGGACGCTTTTCTGAAAGGCATGACGTCGCTGTTCGTTCCCGCACTGATCCTGGTCAGCGCCTGGACCCTCAGCAGCACCCTGGGAGAATTGGAAACCGCCGCGTTTCTGTCCACGGCGCTGGAGGAACGCCTCCCGCTCTTTCTTCTCCCATCGGGGGTGTTCCTTACCGGAATGGCCATCGCGTTCACCACCGGCACCTCATGGGGAACGATGGGCGTGCTCATGCCGCTCGCCCTGCCGGTGACCCTCGCGCTCACGGGGGATCTCGATGCGGCGGAAAGTTCCCCCTTCATCGCCGCTACCGTGGCCGCGGTCTTTGGGGGAGCGGTTTTCGGGGACCACTGCTCGCCGCTCAGTGATACCACTATTGTTTCGTCCATCGCCTGCGATCTGGAACCGATGGAGCATGTCCGAACCCAGATTCCCTACGCCCTTATCGCCGCCGGTACTGCTCTGATTCTGGGGTACCTCCCAGTTGGAATCGGCCTCCCCGTATGGGCCGGCCTGCCTGCCGGCGTCGTTCTTATCTGGTTACTTCCCCGGATTTACTCCCGAAAGAGGTAGTCCCTGGACACCCAACGACCTCTGCACACAGGGATCGGCCAGGCAGCATCGGCAAACGGCAAAGCCTGTTCCGGGATGGTCTTTACTGGCGGACGTCTCCGGACGTTCGCAACAGGACGAGGATGGTTCAACGAGGCTCCCGTCTAAGGAGTCGACCGTTTCCTGTGTGTACTCATTACAAGCAGAACAAAGGTCAACAGAGCCAGGAAGACTTTGACAGCCTCGGGATAGTCCGTAGCAAACGGCACAACGGAAAAAGAATCAGCGGGCATGTATTCTTTCGTGTACCACCAGACAAACCATGCTGCAATCAATGGCAATATCAGCTTCATGGTAATCAGTGAATCAATTTTCGGATACACCCCCCGCCACCGGAGAGAATTTCCACCCGGCAATATCAGGTAAAAACATCGGGGCCGGGGCGAATGGGAGTCAGAGTAATAGAGGGATATTGTACCTCTTTTTCCCGGAGATTCCTATAGGGGATGGATGAAAAAAATGTAAACCTTCACCCTGGCTCCGACCCGTCTTCCCAGACTACGCCCACCCGAGAATCCGTTCCCAGACCTCATCGTCGACGGGAACCCCGTTCCTCCGGCGATCCATGTAGGTGGCGTAGCTCCCTTCACCGGGATAACGGCTGTTGCCTGCGGCCTTCACGAGTCCGGACGCCGTGGAGAGAACGTGTGCGCCATGATCGGATTCGATCACAAATGCGACAAAAACCTGACTGACTCCCTTTTCGCCCCGGGCCGAAACCTCCGCCGTACAGGCGCCGCCGCTCAGGCTTGCCGCGAGAACGTCGAGGGCAAAGGAAAGCGCAGTCCCCTTCCAGTAACCAACAGGCAGCAGCCGTCCGGATTTCAGAATCGCCGCCGCATCTCTGCTCGGGTTTCCCTCGATGTCGCAGCCGCCCACGACCGGCAACGGCTCTCCCCTGGCGGCATATTCGTTCAGGCGCCCGTAGGAAAACTGGCTCATCGCGATATCCGTGACCACCGGCGCGGGGTTCCCGGGAACCGCGATCACAATCGGATTGTTGCCGAGTGACGGCACGGCACTCCCCTCCGCGGGCATATTCGGAACGGTATTGGTCCAACAGATTAATCCGAATCCCTTCCCCGCCGCGTGCGCCCCGTACCATCCGGGCCGCGCCCAATGATTCGTGTTGCGCACCGCCACAGCCCCGACCCCGGAGGCCCCCGCCAGTTCAATCGCCCGGTCAGTCGCCCGGCGCGCGGTCACCGGGCCGGGCGCGTGCCGGCCGTCCCAACGCTCCAACGCCCCCAGCGAGGCTTCACAAACGGCCTCGGCATCCTTGTCGACCTGACCGCGTTCCGTCCGCCCAATCAGGCCAGGAAACCAGTGCACACCGTGACTGGCCACCCCCGCGCAGGAATTATCGGCGCAAAGCGTCGCGATCCACCCGGCGTCCGGCTCGCGAAAACCGAATTTACATAGAACGCCGTGCAGGGTTTCCCGAATTGTTTCGTAATCAAGGACAGGCATCACTCCTCCCGTTCCATTTCCTCCAGGAGTCTTTCAATCGAAAAATCGAGAAACGCGAATCCGCTCCCCTCCTCCAGGGCCTTCGGATCGGCGGTAAAGGACAGGATATTATCCTCCCTCAACCGGCGGAAATCCGGTTTCGACACATCGTTGACCCGGTAATAAGAATCGGTAAGTCGTAAGCTCTTCCAGTCCTGCCATTCATTTTCAGCACGCGCGGCATGGGCCATAAAGCCTTTCTCTGTGGCGAAATAAATCAGGATCGTGTCATCCGGGGCGGCGACGATCATCGGGCGGCGGCGCGGAAGCGGAAGAGGAAGGGGATCGCTTCGATGCCACTTTCCATCGTCGTCGCGCCAATAGTGGTAATAGTTCAATCGGTCATGATCTTCCTCCGGTGGGTCGTGCCTCACCTGCTCGGGCTCGAACGGCTCCTCCATGTGGAATGTGGCCACATGGGGCCGGTTCCGCGAATCCAGGGTCATCCCGCATTGGTTCATCAACCACGAGAAGACTGGTATCTCGAACACCACGATACCCGGGCTGTCTATTGTGATTTGTTCACCTTTTTGTGTATCCGCGATCGTTTCGCCCGAATTATTCTTCCAACTTCGTCCATGATCATCGCTGTAGGCATAGTGCAGGTCGTGATTGCTCGCCCAGGTCTCGTAGGTTTCGCGGTAAACCCAGGTTATATGCAGCCGCCCGGTATCGTCGAACAAAAGGTCGTGCATATAGGCGTTGCGGGAATCACTGTCGTCCCATTCCGGATACACACCTTCACGCCCGAACAGGCGATCACTGATCATACTCCATTCACCCTGATTGTGTTCGTACTCAAAGATCGCAATATCGCCTCTCCCGCTCCCGCCACTGCGGTAGAAGAAAAAGAGAGTGTCGTCGGGGTCGTTGAAAAAGCGTGGATACGTCACGCCTTGAGGCGCTCCGTCCAGCAGTTCCTGTTTCTCCTCAAAATCGTCGAGACTCATCTCTTCGGGCGCCTCGGCCAGGAATCCCTCGTTGCTGCGGGTGTAATTGAGGTCGTCGTTATGATGGTCCCAGGAAAGATGCAGGCGTCCGTCACCGGGACTGATTCCCGCCACGATATTGCGGTGGGCGTTTCGCTTCTGCCGCTCGCCCAATCCCTCCGCCAGGAGGTAATCAGGAAAATGCAGGGTTTGCACCGAGTCGGTCTCCAGGTTCCGCCGGGCGAGCGTTAACCTGCGGTCGGCATCCCAGAATACACTGTATTGGTAACCTCCATAACTGACCACCTTCTCCTGGTCAAATGACATCCAGTTGAAGTGCGGCCATGCCTCCGCTTCCACCGGCACCGCTTGATCCGGCGCGATCGGCGAAAGACTCGCGGGATCGATTGCATGCAAAGGGCCGCCCGAAGTTGTCATAAGGCCTCCCACAGCAACGATCCACCCCAAACGCATAGACAAGTTCATAGGACTCGAAAGTGTGTGCCTTCCAAGAACGGAGTCAAGCACCCCGGAAAATCCCTCCTCCCCTGTCCTTTTCAGCTTGCAACCACTCTCCGTAGCGGGACATATCGAATCCCATGAAAACCATCGTTCACGTGCTCCTCTCATTCGGCCTGTTCGCGTGCGTCACCCTCAAGGGCAACGAAGACCTCCTGATGGAGACCCGTTCCGTCTGGGTTGATAAACGCCAGCTTCTGGAGGGGGAGGAAGTTATCGACGGTCTCTTCGGCCGGTTGGCCGAAGCCAACTTCAATGCCGTGAATCTTTGCGCCCTGTTCCAGGGCTACGTCATTTATCCCGACAGTGAACATATGGAGCAGCACCTGGACTACCGAGGGAAGGATTACCTTCAGATGGCAATCGACCTCGCGGAGAAACACGGCCTGCGGACCTATGCCTGGATGGAATACGGTTTCTACGGCTATCACGCCGCGGACATCACAAAATCCGATTCCCTTGGCCCGGTCTTTGACCGCAATCCGGAATGGCTCTCGATCAACCGGGACGGCGACTACTACCTCCGCAACCCCGACTGGGGCGATTTCCTCCCTATCTCTCCCGTTGCACGCGGCGCGCAGGACCTTCTGATCGACATTCACCTCGAAATCATCGAACGGTATCCCTTCGACGGGATCGACCTGGACCGAATCCGCTTCGCCAGCCCGGATTTCTGTTTCAGCGACACCGCCCGAATACTTTTTCTCCGTGATACCGGCATCGACCTTCGAAGCCTGACGGCGAACAGCGAGAAACACGGTGTGTTTACGGAATGGAAGAAAGCACAGTTGAATCTTTTCATGGGGCGTTTCAGCGCCCGGCTCCGGGAATCGAGACCCGATATTCTCATCACGAGCGCCGTGGTCCCCCCGGGACGACGCGATGCGTTCGCCCAGGACTGGCCCACATGGGCGGAGCACGGCTGGGTCGACGGGTTGAGTCCGATGCTTTACGCGCGGGATATTCGAAAGTCCGCCCGCGAGTCGCACGACCTTGTTCCTGAAGGCTTTCCCGTGCTCTACGGAATCGATTGCGATTTGAACTCCCCCCAAGAATTGGTCGAGCAGATCGAGTTTTTACGCGATCTGGGGGCCGGTGGCTTCGTGGTATGGTACGCCAAGGCCATTGACGACGCCCTTCCGGTACTGGCCGAAACGGTCTTCGCCGAACCGGCCGAACACTGGTCCCGCCAGCAAAAGCCCGTCCCGGGCTACTCCCCGCCCGACTGGGAGCAGTTAAATAGCCCGTCCCGGAAATCCGCACCCCCTTCCCACGGAGAACGCGAACCCGGGCAGGAGGTCCGCTAACCCCCACGAATCCGCAAACTCAAAAAAAACGGAAAATCGTCTTATTTGGCTTGGAAGTTCCGAAAATCTGTGCTTAAGTGTGTGGTAACCGAGACGATTCAACAATTTCCTCCGCATAGCGGAGGTTTGGGGTAACTAAGAAAGCAAAGGGCGGGCCATTTAGGGGTAGGTGGCCCGCCCACTCTTTTCCAGGATTGTCCGCCGATCCCCCGCTCAAGCGACCGGGAAAAGCCCTCGACTCCTTGCTCAACAGTCTTGAACCCAAAACGCTCCCAGTTCACAACTTTCTCAAGAAAACGCTTGAGTCAGAAAAGAAATTTGTAACCTTGAACACAAGGGCCCATATTGTAGGCTCTCTATTTCGAAATCCGGTGAGGTAGCCAAGTGGTAAGGCCGGAGTCTGCAAAACTCCTATACGCGGGTTCGATTCCCGCCCTCACCTCCG